>JABMOW010000101.1 GCA_013204025.1 Fidelibacterota bacterium
ATATTATCCAGAATTTGGTTATCACCATAATATTTATTGATATTTTCAAAACGAACTGTGCTCATAGCTTACCCTAAAATAATCGCGATGATCTGAACAATATCCAGCACATTAATCGCGCCATCTGCATTGACGTCTGATGTGATGAATTGATCCGACCCTGGTGGTGGATAATTACTCTGAATAATAAAGGATACCAGTTGAACAATATCCAGCACATCAACTGTTCCATCCAGATTTACGTCACCGGGAATTAACTGGTTTTGAAAATCTGGGATTTCAGATAAGAATAACAATGCTGTTGATGAGGGGATTTCATATCCTCCGAACCAATTTGTGTCTATGGTGATACTATCACCAGTCATATAATTATACCACGTCCCAATGTGTGGAAATTCGATATCAATAGTTTTGGGATTGGGGCTAAAGTTCACAGCAACTACGACTTCCTCACTTCCATTTATTCTCCAATAAACAATACATTTGTTTACCGTGCTTTGATATTTCAGCTCAATAATCTCACTTTTTAATACTGCGTAATTTTTACGTAATTGAATCAGTTTTTGATAGTCATTAAAAAGATCTAACCCATTATCCGTTGTGAGATTGTTCCATTGAAGAGGCTGTGGCTGGAGGCTTCCCGATGATCCATGACTAGTCCCGTTTTGCCCAAACTCCTGTCCATGATATAACATCGGAGTACCTTGTGATGTTAATAAAACGGTAGCCCCTAATTTCGATTTCAGATATGCCGTATTCAAGGTCATTCCCTGGTATTGGACAGCTTCATAAATGATACGACCCTCGTCATGGCTCTCAATGTAGACCAAAGGTCCTGTAAAGTCCCAATATCCCTGACTACCAGCAACAATGTGGTTCCCCACATCCCACATATCACCATAAGTGTGGCCACCATCATTGATCTGCATGAGATTAGCTTTCATCAAGTGATAATAACTGTAATCCCAACCAGCATCAAATGAGGAATGATTAATTTGATAAGCGTTGTCTTCTTCTGCAATAATGATCAAATCAGAATTCATTGCATTTAACATCTCACCATAATGGGTTGCTCCAAAATTGCCAGTCGCATCCCATCCTATGCCCTGTGTGTGATCGAACCGAAAACCATCTATGTGATAATCGTTTACCCACATTTGCAAACAATCGTCTATGTGTTTTCGCACTCGTGGACTCCAATGCTGCAGTTTATACCCCCATTGTGATTCCTGATTATGGAAATATGGGCAATTTTGATAATCATGGTCCAGATAATCCCAACTACCTATTGGCTGATACAGCAGGAAGAGTGGTGCCGATCCCCACATATGGTTAAATACCACATCCATCAACACAGCAACTCCATGTTGATGTGCCGTGTCAATAAGCTGTCTTAATTCGTCAGGCGTACCATAAGTCGATTCAGGTGCCATATAAAATGTAGGATTGTACCCCCAGGAATTCTCCCCTTCAAATTCATTAACTGGCATGAGTTCAATTGCGTTGATACCCAGATCATCAAAATAACCTTCGTCAAATTTGTTGATAATTTCCTGATAGGTTCCAATGACGCCATTTACACCTTTAAAATCCCCCACATGCATTTCATATACAATCACATCCTGTTGGGCTGGAATTGCATATGATTGGTCATTCCACTCATAAGGTATACTTCCTATTTCAAATACGGTTTGGGCATCTTCATAGCTCCCACTTTCATAAGAACCGGTAGGGTCTCTCCAGTCAACATCTTTTGACCAGGGATCTGCCATTAATATTTCATTTTGAACATTATATTGATAACTGTACTCACCATCTGGTAATTCAGTCTGATACCACCATAATGTGTCTCCAGATAGTTTCATCATTTCACCGTCAGGAAATACAGAATTCCAACTTCCTTTAACTGATACAAAATCCTTAGCGGGCGCATACAATGCCAGGATAACTTCATTTCCATTAATATTAACACCATCGTCAACCCAACCAGGTACTGGTTCATGTTCTATTGCAAATAAAACATAAACATCTAGAAATAAAAAGGTTACTCGCCCATCGGATCCAGTTGCTTTGGCGACAATCTGTACATCTCCAAATAATGCGGGATCAGGTGTCCACGTAAAAGTAAATGGAGACACAAACCCTTCGAATAAGAACTCCCCCGCTACCCAAAATTCAACACTTGCAGCACTACCAACGACCATAACATTAGTCGAACCAGAAATCTCTGCGCCATTTGCCGGGGAAGTGAAAAATACATAAGGGTCGCCTTCGTGGGATGAGTAATCGAGATAAATATCGTAATACATTACTTGTCCGTTTGAACCTACATCCCATGTGCCATCATCCCAAAGAATTTTGAATTTTATCGATTGCACAACTTGTGCACCGGAGGCCATCGGTTGAAAAACTACATGATACATTGATGGTCCTATTGCAGTCAATGGAGTCAATGCCAAATCATCCTGTACTATAGTTCCCTCGGGCCAGTACTCCTGAAGCGGGGTCACATGTCCATTACCAGCATCGACACTCCAAGCGATATATCCACCTTGATCCACATTGTTTAATACAATTTCAATGGGATCGTTTGGTGTAGGATTAAAGGGAGTCCAATAATAATTCAGACTGATATGCCAGTCAATTCCAACGCCCCCGTTGTTGTCCCAATGTCCAAGTAAATCGGTAAACACAAAATCTATTGTTTCAGCGTTCACAGGAATTTCGTAAACGTAGCTCCACCACCCATTCCCGAGAGCAGGTTCGTACGTCATCAAATAGTCGTCTGTGTTTTGCCACCCGTTGTAGCCAAGATGGATGTAGACCGATGTGGCGTTATCCGGAAGAGAGCCTTCAACAGAGTTGTAGTAAATGGTTATATTTCCACCAGGTACAGGAATTCCAGGTTCCCAATAAACGTAGGTGGCGTGCATGATGCCTAAAAATGAAATGATTACTAATATATTTGTCAGTATTTTTTTCACGAGAAACTCCAATTAGATGATCCATCCAACAACTAATATTACGTCAGATACATCAATTGCTTTATTCACATTTAAGATTGGATCCCATTCATAAACGTGACAACAAACATTGTTTTTTGAACGAGAGAAATTCAATCTTTCTTTAAATTAATTATCCCTTTACGCTCCCCATTGTCAAACCGGAAACCAGATATTTTGCCAATGATATAAATAATATGGTAACAGGGATGCTCACAATTACCGCTCCCGCAGCATATAAGCCCCACTGCGTGGCTAAACTGGCTTGAAACGATTTTAAACCAAGAGGCAACGTGTATAATTCTGGATCCTGTAGCACAATCGCAGCTACCACATATTCATTCCAACTGGCCATAAAACTGAATAGCGCTGTGATTACCAGTGCAGGCGTAGATAATGGCAGAATGATTTTATAAAACGCAGCGAATCGTCCACAGCCATCTAATCGAGCTGCTTCTTCCAGCGCCGGAGGTATCGTGTCGTAATACCCCTTCATCTGCCAGATACAAAACGGTAATGCAGTTGAAGAATAAATAACAATCAAACCAACATAAGAATTGATCAGACCCAGTTTTGAAAGCAAAATAAAAAATGGAAGTAATAACATGGTCGCAGGGAACATCTGAGTCGTTAATAACGAGACCATTGTGAATTGCTTGCCGATGAAATTAAATCGAGATAATGCATAACCTGCCGTGGACGCAAGCACTACGCCTGTCAGCGTTACCACCAACGTCACCAGAAAAGAATTCCAGACCCACTTTAAAAATGGTGTATCCGTAAACAGTGTTTTGTATGAATTAAAACTGGATCCTTTATCCCAACTTCCATTGTCATTGATATCCGTAAACAGCTCATCAGCTTCTCGGATTTCGTTCTGGTTCGTGTCAGTATATGGTTCGTCAAATTGCCATAATGACAACGATTTACTTTGAAAAGCATTGTCCGTTCTCAGAGATATGCTGATGATATTCAGCACCGGATAGATTGTCAACAATGTGAAAATTGTAAGAAAAGAAAATATTAGCCAGGTTTTGAGTCTATTTTTCATGCCATTAATAAACGTTGTTATCTGTTGCTTTTGTTTTATTCATGAAGACAATACCGAATACAAGAAGGATGAGAAATATAATCATGGACATGGCCGCAGCGTATCCGTACCGGTAAAGATTGAAAGCTGCCTTGTACACATAGCTTACCAAAATGTGAGTTTGATCTGACGGCTCGCCGGCATTGCTTACCAACCAGACCACATTGATATTATTAAATGTCCAGATTGTACCCAAAATAATGGCAGGGATCATCACCGGTTTGAGCATGGGGATGGTGATATTTTTGAATTGTTGCCAGTCACTTGCACCATCCACTCGAGCAGCTTCATAAAGATCTTGAGGTATGGATTGTAAACCACCCAGTGCGATCACCATCATAAATGGAAATCCGAGCCAAATATTTGTAAGAATGCATGCTGAAAAAGCTTCGGTTGGTTGACTTAACCACTGGATAGGATCCATTGCCAGAAATTTGGATAGTGCCAAATTGATAGCTCCATATTCCTGATTAAACATTCCACGCCATGTAAGTGCAGAAATGTATTGAGGAAGCGCCCAAGGAATGATCAGCATTGTCCGAAGAATGGGTTTTGCAGGTAGTGTCCGATTGATCAGCATCGCCAAAAATACACCCAATGACACATGGAAGACCAGATTGACAGATGTCCAAATCAACGTCTTCACCAGTACGGAATAAAATATCGGCTCCCTGAACACACTGATATAATTGTTGAAACCAACCAGTTCCCAGTCACGGAAAGTCCGAAGTGAAAAATTGGATAACGAAATGATAATGTTATAAATAAATGGAAAAATAACAACGGCGAATATACCAGCCACTGCAGGGAGTAACATAAAATAGGCAAATCGGTTTGATTTAAATTTCTTTAGAAATTCTATAATTCGAAGACGAAGAAACCAAACAAATCCAATGATCAACATCGGAACAATCACGCGAATCACTCTTGCCTGTAAACCGGGTTGAATGATCTCATTCATTTCTCTAATCTGTTTTTCAGCATTGATCTGTGATAACCGCGCTCCCTTATCGGGTGATACATTTCCACCCAACACAGCCTGGTATTGTGTTCGCAATGCATCCCAAATAGCCCGCATTTCTGGGACTATAGGCATAGGCCTCCCAACTTCGATGATTTTTGCGGATTCGCGAAGAAGTTCATTTTCCGTAACAATGGGACTTAATACAGCTGTTTTACTTGATGGCTGTGTATTCAACATTTGAGTATAATATAATTGAACCGGATCACTGGTCAGATACCTGATCAATTTGACGGTCTCTTCAAGTGCCCTGCCTTCAGCATTTATATTAATAGAATATCCTTTTGTGCTGACCATGGGTGAAGGCCACAGACCAGTCTCCGATACCATTGGAATCCGAGCGATACCGAAATCGACAATGTCTCGGTAATCGCCCCAACTCCAATCGCCATTGATGATCATGGCAGCAGATCCAGTTTTAAAGAGAGCATTCGCAGTTTCGTAATCACATTCTTTTGGCAGGATCTTATATTCATCTCTTAGTGATTTTATAAAGGCGAAGCCATTTCGATTTGCCTGTGTATCAAGGTTAGGTTGATTATCATCAGTGATGAGCCACTCTCCAAATCCACTCAGCCATGGTGCATAAAAGAATGGTTCTGTAAAATTCCAAACTAAACCGAATTGATCCGGTTTGCCATCACCATCTTTGTCAACCGTTAACTCTTGCCCCATTGATACAAGTTCATGAGTGGTTTTTGGAGGCACCTGAATCAGTGCTTTATTGTAAATGAGCATGAGATGATTACCAACAACATCACCCACCATCCAAATCTTACCATTTGCCCGAACCACTGCATTATCTACAAAGCCATCAAAATATTGCTGTTCAAAAATGGTGTCCAGTGGTTGGATAATCCCCATTGTGGAAAATGGACCCACTTGGTCAGAGGGACCGTAGATTATTTCTGGACCGCTGCCCCCCATCGCAGATGATTGGTAATTTGAACGAAGTTCCTCGGTCTCACGATATGTGAGATTGATATTGATATTTGGATTTTCAGCTTCATAGCGGTTACATACTTCAAGCAATGCTTTTCTGTTTTCGTACAACATCTGATGCCAAATGTTTAACGTAATTACATTGTCGACAGGTTTGCACCCGGTTGACAGGATAATCAGAATAAGATATATAAATTGAAGTAGTTTCATGAATTTCAGATTATAATTTGGCTATAATATTAACATTTGTAAGCATATTTTCTGTAGTCATTCACCATTCTCTGTGCGGTAAAATCTGCAGAAGTAATAATGGATTCTCTCATCATCGAAATCCATTTATCCCTTTGATCGTAATAGGTGGGGATAATCTTATGTTCGAGCGTTGTGTACAGGCTATCTGCATCAGCATCGTCATCTCCCGTATCTTCAGTCCCTCCGATCGCCCAACCATTGACGTCATTTCGGCAACCTTCAGCCCACCATCCATCCAAGATAGAGCAATTTGGCACTCCATTCATGGCTGCTTTCATTCCGCTGGTTCCACTTGCTTCATTGGGGCGTAACGGTGTGTTTAGCCACACATCAACTCCCGAAGTGATTAACCTTCCCAACCACATATTATAATTTTCAAGGTATGTAATCAGAACACTGCCAAATAACTTATTGGCTTCCTGGATTACATTACGGATGATCTCTTTCCCCAATTGGTCACGAGGATGGGCTTTCCCTGCAAAAACAATTTCTAATCTGCCATCAGATATTCTGGATAATCTATCCGGATCTTTAAATAAAAGCATCGCTCTTTTATATCCGGCAGCCCTTCTGGCAAAACCCAACATTAATCTGGATCGCTCATATCCAACATGCATGTGTGCGTTGGCATAATCCAATAATCTACGCTTATTTTCGTAATGCATATGCCAAAGCTCATCATCAGGGATCGCATCGGCGTTACGTAACAAGTCGGTATTTTCACGCCATCCCGGAATATATTTATCATAGGTCTCCCGCGTTGCCAGTGCCGCCCAAGTAGTATGATGAACACCATTTGTAATACTGCATATGTTGAAGGAAGGAAACATTTTTTGTGATATTTCACCGTGCAATTTTGAAACACCGTTAGCTGTTCGACTGAAATTTAACGCCAATAGGCTCATATTCAATTCACCATTGATAATTGAACAATCCAGATTGGCAGGAATTAAATCACCTAACACTTTACGAGTCATTTCAGTTTTGAATTTATCATGCCCAGCAGAAACAGGTGTATGCGTGGTGAATACGCAATGTTGTTTTACTTTTTCAGCATCATTATCGAATTTATTTCGTAGAGCCAAGGTTACAAATGCAGCATGACCTTCATTCATATGATAGGTCTCAATGTTTTGGTAACCAAGAGCATCAAGCATGGCACATCCACCAAATCCAAGAATCGCTTCCTGTAGAATCCGATGTTCTTTTCCACCACTATATAATCTGAAGGTGATACTTTTATCTTTTTCATCGTTTTCAGGATGGTCAGTATCTAAAAAATAAATTGGGACAGTGTGTCCTGATACACCTTCTAAATAAAATACCCACACAAGAATATTTACAATTCTACCTCGGAGTTTGATGGAAACATCTACATCCACAGGTCGAAGAATCGGCTGAGGATGAAACCGTGGATAATCTTCTGTCTGATTTCCATCAGGATCAAGTTTTTGTTTTAAATATCCTTCTTTATATAATAATGTTATTCCGCAAAGTGGAAGCCGATTATCTGCAGCGGCTTTAATGTGATCCCCGGCCAAGATACCCAATCCACCTGAATAGGTAGGCACGTTTGGAGTAAAGCCAATCTCGGCAGAAAAATACGCAATTTTCAAATTTTCAGATTGCAAAAAACACTATCCTTTCGTCAATTAACTTTTATCGATGACAGATTTCACACTAATAGTGAATTGCCTTGTAAATTTTTCACCTGGTCGTAATTCAATATGCCAAACCGGAAGTACACACGAACATTGATAAACTCTTTCAAACCCACCCTCTGACATATTAACTGTTTCAACAGGGTATCTCCAGATCTCGGTTTCATCGTGAAATATCAGACTACATTTAAGTTTTTCCCATTCAGTAGTCAGTGAAATCTCTTTGCAGCTTTCGATGCCTACAGAGTCCATTTCGGGGTGTTCAGGTTTTTTCCTGTCGATGAGATAATACCTGTCTGGTGTATGCCCACCTAGCAATGAAAAATTAAATTCACAGGCATAACGGGAATGGATTAATTCAGAACCGATATTTTCTATTTCCACCTGTGCGTGCATACCATCTTCATCTAACGAAATTTGCTTTTGGATTGTCGCAGGATTCCCACTAATAGAGCCTGTATTCAAAAACTGAACGGTTGTCCCGTTAATTTCTAACGTATTCTTTTTCCCCACAAAAGTACCTTCATCCTCTGTCAAACCGGATATCAACTCATGAATGGTTGCATTTGAGGGTAGAAATTTATCTAAAAACGACCATCTTGGTTCTGAGTCATAAAACAACAATTTCTCCAACCCAGCTTCCTTTGACTTAACGATATCGTGGATAGACACAGTGTCTTTTGCACCATTATTTGATGGTTGAACTTTAAGTTTGGAGTGATAGTGCTCTTCATATCTCGATATGGTATTCATCAGATTAAAATTCGCAGGGAGAAAATCAAGCTCTCTAATTGCTCCTCCAACAGGAGTACAAAATAAGCGAAGATCTTTGCTGGTTAGTATAATTTCTTCTACGCCGTCATGATCAATATCAACAGTTTCAATCGGGGTAAATGTCATCTGCTTTTCAGCATTGATCAAATTTTCGAAAATAGCATGTCTTAAATGGGGAAGATAAAGACCGCCAAACACACCGTGCCAGTATGCGCAATTGCATTGTGCTCGCCAAATAGAATGGCGAAGATTTTTTTGATTCCCATTCATTGCTTCAGATGTGTGGTTAACTCGCTTCAACATCCAATTTGATTCATCGTACTTCGTTAGAAAATTCCGCCAGTAACCACCTTTAACAAAGGACTTCAATTCTTCACCGGGAGTATCTGAAAGTTTTTGAAGTGCTATATCAAATTTTTGACTTAATTCAGGCGTAAGTGTCCATTCCCCCATTTCAAAATACGATGATGTGGGTAGATATACTCGTCCGCGAGGAGGAAATGTGTGAAATACATTTGAAAATGTATCTGTTTGAACCAACTCTTGATTTTTTTCAAGGAGAGTCAGAAATGACTTTAGCCATTTGTTTTCACCAAAACAGTGGTCAAATGTACCAGGCCAAACACCAAACTTTTCACCATCATCGGCCATTACCAATACTGTGTCTTCTGTACCGGATCGTTTTTTAAAGACGTTTATTGTTTCTTCAGGTGCCTGAAATGGGATAGTGTACCGTAACTGTTGGGAGATTGGGAAAACGCCTAATACATATCCCTGATCTTCGGTCAAATAATATCCATCTAATTGATCAATCGGTTTTCCAGATGTTGAAAAATGAGTGTCATCAACGGCGATGTACTTTATTCCCGCCATTGAGATGGGTTTTACCAGACCCGGTTCCCAAACCCGTTCCGTAAGCCACAGACCTTCGGGATAGGTTCCAAATCGTTGAAAAATATAGTCGTTCATCATCCGTATCTGACCAATCTTATCATCATCCGAAATAGAAGCTAATATGGGCTCATAAAATCCCGAAGACAGGATTTCTACATTTCCACTCTGAACCAATTTTACTATCCTGTCAAAATATCCAGAATGGTGATTTTCTAACCATTCAATTAGTGGTCCACTGACATGTAATGAAAAACGTAAGAACGGGAAGGTTTCCACCAGATCCAAAAATGGAAGATAGGCACGTTGGTAAGAATCCTCCATAACGTGATCAAAATTTCCAACCGGTTGATGATTATGAATTCCAAAAATAAATTTCATAGATGTATTAAAGTAAAATTCCTGATAAAGTGATTTTTGTTAATAAATAATCTGCCAAACACTCAAAAATTGAACGAGTTTTGTGGTTCAAACCACCCCTTATAATTAAAATGATAATGCCAGAGTAAACTTTTGAGTGTCCCCAAGAAAGTTCCAGGTTTCATATGCATAATCGACTGACAGCTCGGATAATCCGCTAATTGAATATCTAAAGCCTCCGCCAACAGTATATGTTTCTTCTCTGTCTTTCATGAAAATTGTTTTTGAGCCGCCTCTTAGAAAAATCATGTCATTCAAAAAAGAAAACTGCATACCCATGTTAACGTATTCTGTGTTATCGTTCGGATGATTAGCATCAATAGACCATGTACAACTCATTCCGCTTGGAAAATCGATTTCATCGGATATCCCAACTCTAAGCAAAAGTGGTAAATCAAATTTATCCGTTGTGATTTCTCCCACGATACTTTCATTGTCACCCTGTTGAGTAGCATCAATATCAATATGATACAGCAAGTCAACTCCACTCATTTGCATTTTTGGACCAAAATTTGATATGCTGGTGCCAAGTCGAAATCCAAACGGCGTTTCAAATAATGTCCCAACATCCAGTGCGAGTCCACTGGCATTACTATTGGCGATAAATTCGCGAATAAACTTGCCATTGAACCCGATGGAAAACCGGTCAGTTAGTTTTGATCCGAAGCAGACTCCGAAGGCCCAGGAACCCGCTTTAAATGTCTCGCCAGTATCTTCGTTATCATACCTGGTGACATCCATCTCTCCCATGGTTACCGCAGTAATGTTTAAACCAAAAGAAGCATTAGGGGACATGCTTGTCACGAAAGCGATGTAGTCATAATTGATACCTGCCAGCCATTTGGTATGATTTATAAGCATCTGTGATTGTTTAATATTGACTATACCAGCAGGATTCCAATACAAGGCAGATGCATCATCAGCTATACTCACGAACGCTCCTCCCATTGCAATGGCTTTTGAACCCGGTCCTATTGAAAGGAATTTTGCTGCTGTCGTCCCTGTTTTATCCACAGCAAATGAGATAGATAAAATTGTAAAGACCAGGATAATTTTAATTATTTTCATTTTTTTCTCCTACTTTACAATGGCAAATTTGCCAATATGGGTTCCAATACCGGGTGCATCCACATGGTAGATGTACACTCCGTAAGATGCACTCAGATTATCTTTTGTCAACATATCCCAAGGTTCCATGCCGTTATTGATTGCCTCATGATGATCCAGTTTTTTAACCAATTCACCTGATATGGTATAAATCCGAATAGTGCAGTCAGCGGGAAGATATCTAAACTGTATCTCTCTAGGTCCTCTACCGCTGGAATATGTATTCAATCCTTCCCACGAGACAGCTCCAAAATATGGATTAGGAACCACCTTGATCTTCTTCATATCCTCACGGGCTTGGTTTTGGTCAATCAATGATGGGATTGATGTGAATTCATAGACATCATTTGCCAGAAACGGTTTTGTTATGGACACAAATGCAGTATCGCCAGCGTTTGGTACTGTTTGTATATGCTGAGTATCCCCTTCTGGTGTGTTGATCAGTTGAAAAAACCAACTTGGAGCTGGATCCCCTTGACTGTTTATAGCGTCCATGAAGACAATCCAATCTCCATCAGTAGTAGATTTGTTAAAAATACCATCCCCTTCATCTGGGATAAAATCGCCAAATAGGAATGGTATATCTTCCCAATCTGATTCAGTATTATTGAATCCGACTCTCTTTTGTGCATAAAAATATATCGGTTCTGAACCAAAGTATGTTGTCGTGCAATAAATAGAATTTCCACCAGGCAAACATGGATCTGAAATTATGTAGTTTGCACAATAACAATGGGTATCTTGGTCATAATTATCTGTAAAAATAACTCTGTAGTTTGCAGGCATCGGTGTACCGTAGAACGCATCAAAGTAAAATCGTCTTACATCAAATGGTACCAAACTATCGTTGGTCCAGAAAGATTCCTGGGGATTAAATGTCAATTGTTGAACATTTTCAAATTGAAGTTTGAATCCATCAATAATTCGGAAATCATTGTGTTCTGGTAATGGATTGGTATATAAAGAATCCAAAATGTTGACTGTAATCGGACCGTTTGGACCAACAATTACCGTATCTCTGAGGAAGTATTCAAATTCAGGTTTCACTAGTGTATCAGGAAAACCGGGTTCAGAAATATCAGCTAGAAACCAGTGTTTTGTTGTCAGTGTGTCATAACCTGATAGTCCTTGATTATTTTCTAGTGTATCCTGAGTAAACGTGATTTGATAACGATGATATTCATTCACTTCCATAGGGTTAACAACAGTATAAAATACCTTCCCGCTAGATGTACCTTGAACATGATCAATTTCAATTTCAGAAGGTGCTTGTTGATATCCTGCAGCTGCTTGCACAGGAGTGATTTCCACAACATTTGGACCTAGTTCAATCACGCCAGTGAGTGAGTTTACCCGTAACCGCATTGGAGAATCACTGGGGAGAATATTATTGCTTTCATCTCCACCATAATCATATGCGACTACCGCATAGTAATAACGTTGACCATTTACCACATTGCTGTCTACGTACGTGTGCTGTAAGCCGGTATCATCGCCTAAATAAAACTTAATACCATTCAAATCAACAGGATGAAATCCTTTGATGTCATCAATTAAATCCCACTGTGCTTTCTGACCATTCTGATTGTAGGGCGCTAGAAAAGTGGGATTCCCCTCACCATCAGTTATCCGGTATGCATCAGCAAACTCAAAATCAGTGGCACGATAGATCTTGTATCCTTCAAAATCATATTGAATCGCACCATTTGTTATTTTATACATATAATTATCTTCAGAATCTTCAGCCTCGCTATCCCAATATAATGTTACTCTTCCATCACCTGAAAGTGCAGAAACAATAGGCGCGTTGGGTGATTTTGCAAATTGGTAGTCAAAATCATAAGTTGTCTGAGCAACGTTCCTGTTACGAATCGCATCCGTTTGATTATTACCCAGTGCCACTGCCATCGCAATTCGTTCAGTCTGTCCTGCTTCAAGCGGGAAAAAACTGGAGGTTACAAACAGATCATAATCTCCCGGTGGTTGCCCGCCTTCTGGTGGTTGCCAGAATAAACCCGGTGATAGATAAAAGTGCCACAATTGATTACTGTTATTTACCGGAATGGAGCCTGCAGGGTCATAACCGACAGTTGTCAATCCCATCTGATCAGATTCAGAAACGTCTGTTTTATCAATATTGGGTTCACCAGGGAATCCGGCGGTTCCGGTCCCGGAGCTTGGTTTTCCGTCTCCCGCTCCTGATGCCAATCCTCCGGATCCGTCGCCATAGATTCCAACATCATCCACAGACATCCAGTCACCATCGTTATCAATTCCGTCATCACGGGATTCATCGATCATTTCATCGATACCTTCGTCGATACCTTCGTCTGTTGCTTTGTCGTTGTCGTTATCGATGCCATCCGCGTACGGTTTGCCTAAGTCTTCAATACCGACATCATAGAGAATTATCCCTGTCCATACAGTATCTTGCATTACTCTATAGCGATGAAAAGGATCATTCGTTGCTTCATCCACCATTTCCTGAGTAATTACTGGAGAGTCCACCTCTGCGCCCATACCGAATGGGTATTCAAGAGCATATGGACTTACAGGATCGGCATTATTATCTATCCCGTCTGCATAAGCCAACCCGATATCCGAAGCTTCTACACTTAATAAATGAATCTGCCCATTTTGGACATCATCCTCTTCAGGATTTGGTGGCCAACGAAACCATTGATCATAACAGTTACCATTTTCGTCATCACAGAATTCATCGGTCGCGGCTGCAGCTACCATTTCTGCAGTAACTACTGGACTGTCCTCTTCTCCATCACTGTTATTATCAATATGATCAGCCATGGTCACACCAAACTGATCTCCGAAGGCAACGTGAGTAGGATTTTCATCAATTAATCCATTATGATTGTCATCAATTGCGTTTCCTAGCTTATCCCCATAGTATATTTTATAATTCTCATCTATCAATGAGGAATATGGCGCAATATAATCCGTAATGTCAGGACCATTTGTTTCACCATCGCCATCGTTGTCAATCCTATCAACATTATTCCCCGGAGTTTCGATGAATGATGTGGCTGCCACACCAACTGGATCAGTCCCAAAAGCTGAATTCCCAATACCATCGTTATCCATTGACCAGGCAACATCTTGCATCAGATCAAAGTCAGGAGTATCGTCCATCGTATCACCATCACCCCCCACCATATCCGCCAACCACAATGAAAAAGCAACCTTTTCTAGTGGTTTCGTACCGTCATTTTTTATTTCGTGTAATATGAAAACCACATCCTCAATAAGAATCTGTTTCCATTCCATTACCCGAATCCCTGTCAACAATCCGGCACCCTTCCGCGAATAATCGGTGGAATCAGGATAATAGGTGTATCCTTCATTAAAATTTCGGTCGTCAGAAACTTTGTAATAAATTTCTTGTTCGGCGCTGAATTGATCTTTTCCAAAATATCCGTTCCAGCTCCCCTGCCAACCTGGATCAGTTTCATCATCCATTTTGTCCGGCCATGTGAGAGGCCATGTATCATAATCATCGCTGATGGCGATTTTAAGTGAATTTGCGTTTAGATAACCTGGTACAGGCTCCCATGCCTTGGTATTTCCTGCCTGATCAGCTCTGAATGTTATGGTAACCAGAGGACGATTTATCCCTTCTTCAGTCAATACTTCTGTTCCAACCGATAAGGCAGTCATGGCAATGTAATGTTTCTGCGAATTTACAGGCCATTCGAAAGGTACATGTCCTAGTCCGCTTCCTGCTCGACCAGCGATACCGTAATTCAATATGGTCGTCCGAACTTTATTAACGTCTTCGTTAGTAGCACGACGATAGTTTGAGTCTCCCCGCTCAGTAGATGGGATATGTCCGATATTATCGTCTTGAGCAAGAAGAAATGTAAAGGCTATTACCGCAAAAAGGATGTTTATAATTTTCATTTGATAACCTACCATGATAATTCTATACCAAACTGAATATTCCGGGGAGTAGAATACCAGTCTGGTCGGTTATAATATTCTTGAATTGTGTTGGGTCGGAGAGGTTCTGGGCTGCCTTGCTCCCTCAATATTGCATTTGCTTCATAAATGGTTTTTCCTGCCCTTCCCGTATCACCATAAACAGTATTTTCATTTTTGGTATCAAATATGTTTTGAATATTCATAAATATCCTTCCGCGACCGCCCTGTTTGATATAAATATCTCGATACAATTTCAGATCGAAATTAATACTCAAAGGTTTTCTTCTACTGTTTTGTGGCAGTGATGTGGCAATGTTCTGTCCTGAGCTGACACCCTGTACAATTTGATATGTATATGGATATCCGCTCCCAAGCTGGAATAACAACGTCGCACCAGAGTTATCATTTCCTACGAATAGGTTAGCGTTAAGTGTGTGAGATTGATCCCAATCCAACGGAATGATCATTCTTTTAGGTTCGTCATTGGTATCTGATTCTACAGAACCCCATTCTTCATCAGGAGCAGAGTTCGATCCTTCTGCAACTTGAAATGTATAATCAATATGCCATGAATAATGTTCGCTGTATAATTTGAATAGGGTGAAGATGACGCCACGAACATTGGAGTAATCTTTATTCACATAAGTGTAATAG
>JABMOW010000102.1 GCA_013204025.1 Fidelibacterota bacterium
ATCTTTGTTCCAGCGTGAGTTGGCTGTAGTTTCTCATATGTACACCTCATTTTTGTCTTTGAGAGATACGGAGATTCTAAGCCAGCTCCGCTGTCTCTACAAACACTCTTTGAGTTGCACTTGGTAGTTGAACTCAGGTTATCTTATAGCAAAATACTACTCTTCCTACCCATTTTATGAAATTATACATTATTTTCATCAATTGAATGGCATTGAAATATTTTATTACACTAAACAATTGCAATACTAATAAATTTGACCTCATTTATTTTCCTCTTCAACACCCCTCATTTTTCCCTTCCCCACTAAATCCATTTATTGCTTAATTTTCCCTGCCAATTGTTAAACACATTAAAGATTCAGGACAAAACCATGAAAAAGACACTATTTCTATCATTCATTTCTCTGATTTTATCAGTCGCATTCTGCGATGATCCCTTGTGGATGCGTTACCCTGCTATTTCTCCTGACGGAAACCAAATCGCCTTTTCGTATGGCGGTGATCTATTTATTGTCTCCGCCGCAGGTGGGACAGCCGTTCAGATTACCAGCAATCCTGCACATGATTATCTGCCAGTGTGGTCACCTGACGGTTCCCGTATCGCATTCGCATCAGACCGACACGGGAATTATGATGTGTTCACTATCCCATCAACTGGGGGGAAACCAGATCGGCTCACCTACCATTCTGCAAACGACTTACCTTCCGGCTGGACACCTGAAAGTGATGCCATCTTGTTTTCCAGCAACCGAATGGATAACGTGGAAAGCACCCTATTTCCCTCCCGCCGGATGACCGAACTTTACCAAATATCCGTAGATGGCAGCCGACCGGTTCAGATTCTCACTACCCCGGCTGAACATGCGGTGTACGATCCCAAGGGTGACTACATTTACTACATCGATCGAAAAGGGTACGAGAACGAATGGCGAAAACATCATCGCTCCGCTGAAGCCCGCGATATCTGGAAGTACGAGATAAAATCCGGTGAGCATACCCAGTTGACGGAATTCCCAGGCGAAGACCGCGATCCCGTTTCCAATGACGGCAAGTGGATCTACTACCTTAGCGAAACCTCCGGATCATTCAATATCTGGAAGATGAAAAACACTGGCAAAAACCTGGAACAGATCACTTATTTAGATACTCATCCGGTACGATTTCTCACCATATCAGAAAAAGGAATGCTCTGTTTCGGTTTCCGAGGGGAGATTTATACAATGGCATCCGGTGGAAAAAATCCTAAAAAAGTGAATATTTCCTTATTTACTGACAATCAATCTAATTCCGTGCAGTACAAAACATTTTCTAAGGGTGCCACGGAAATGGCTGTGTCTCCCGATTCAAAGGAAATCGTGTTTATTATCCGGGGAGAGGTGTTCGTCACATCCGCCGAATATGATAACACTCGCCGCATCACCAACACGCCCGAGCAAGAGCGTAACATCAGCTTTTCACATGACGGACGAAAGCTCCTTTATTCCGCTGAACGAAATGGTTCGTGGAATTTATATCAGTCCAGAATGCTTTCCGACGATGACGTTCACTTTTTCAGTGCTGGTGAGATCGTGGAAGATGCACTTCTTACTGATGCTGCGGAAGCCTATCAACCGGCATTTTCACCTAACGACTCCCTCATAGCCTACCTTCATGAGCGAGTTGAGATCCGCATTATCGAACCTGCCACCGGTCGGTCATGGACGGTACTCCCGGCAAATAATAATTATTCTTACTCCGACGGCGATCAATACTTTGAGTGGTCCCCCGATGGAAAATGGATCGTATCCAACTTCCTACCATCATCCGAAAGATGGGTTGAAGATGCAACTCTAGTCTCCGTCGATGGCCAAACGGTGATCAATGTAACGGATAGCGGATATTATGAATGGAGACCCCAATGGGCAGAGGATGGAAGTTTTATTTACGTTTTCAGTAACGAACTGGGGATGAGGTCACATGGCAGTTGGGGTTCACAAACCGATGTATTTGCCTTCTACACTTCCGATAGCACTTTCGATCAGTCAAAACTGACCAAAGCTGAAATGGAAGAAGAAAAAGCCCGGGAAGAAAAGCAAAAAGCAAAAGATGACGATGAGAACGATGAAGAAGAGAAAGACGATGATGAAACCGATGAACCGGAAAAATTAACTCCCATCAGAATTGAAACTGACGGTATCAGGGATCGAAGAACACGGTTGACGGTTCACTCCTCAAACATGGCAGATGCGCGAATGACACCTGATGGTGAAGATCTGGTGTATCTTGCCCGATTCGAAAAAGGTTACGATCTTTGGAAGATCAATCTTCGTGAACGCACGCCTTCGCTAGTGGCAAAATTGGGTAGTAGCGGTGCAAGGTCAATTCAATTTGACAGTACTGGCACACACGTGTTTATATTGACAAACGGAGGGGGAATTTCGAAAATCAACCTAGAAAACGGAGAGCAGGAAGGGATTGGATTTTCCGCAGAGATGAAGTTGAATACACCCATCGAACGGGAATATCTTTTTGAACATATGTGGCGTCAGGTGCAGAAAAAATTCTATGTGGAAGACCTCCATCATGTAAAGTGGGATGACATGAAAATAGAGTACCTCCGGTACCTCCCATTTGTAAATAATAACCGGGACTTCTCCGAATTGATGTCCGAACTATTGGGTGAGTTGAATGCTTCCCATACGGGATGTTATTATCGGCCGAATTCCGGTGACAAAGACCACACCTATTCTTTAGGAATGTTTTTGGATGACCGTAATCCTGCTGGTTTGCAGATCGCTGAGATCATCAATAATGGTCCCGCAGATAAATTCGGGCTGCAAATCGCTGAAGGAAACTTCATCGAGGCTATTGACGGAAACTCTGTCACCGGTAATGTGAATTATCTACCTTTACTGAACCGTCTGAAAAATCAAAAAGTGAGGTTATCTCTGTTTGATCCTGCATCCGGAGAGCGTTGGATAGAAAGTATGGATCCCATCTCCCTGGGGCAACTGAATGGATTGTTGTATGAACGATGGATAGAAACCCGTCGGGTTTTAGTTGACTCACTTTCTCACGGTACTCTCGGATATGTGCATGTACAAGGAATGGGTGATGGCAGTTTTAGAAAGACTTTTTCTGAAATATTCGGTCGACAGGTGGAGAAAAAAGCGCTCATCGTGGATACCCGATTCAACGGTGGTGGATGGCTGCATGATGACCTGGCGCGTTTGCTCAGTGGAACCGATTATGCCTGGATGCTTCCTCGTGGACAAAAGGTGGGGAAAGAACCCCAGGACCGGTGGACGAAACCAGTTGTGGTCGTCATGGGTGAAGCCAATTATTCAGATGCCCATTTCTTCCCATACACATTTACGGCACTCAAGATCGGTAAAACCGTGGGAATGCCCGTACCCGGTACTGCCACTGCCGTCTGGTGGGAAGGACTTCAGGATCCGTCACTCGTGTTTGGTATTCCACAGGTGGGAATTCTTGATTTTGACGGAAACTTCCTTGAGAATCAACAGCTTGAACCGGATTATAAAGTGAAGAACGATCCCGGATCCATTGCTCAAGGTAGAGACAAACAAATCGAAAAAGCGGTGCAGGTATTGATGGAGCAAGTGGAACGGTAACAAATATTTTGAGGTAAATATCTAACCCTGACAGACCCAATACCAATTCAATTTTGCTTGATGGGTATAGTTCCGAACTCTGTCAGGGCTGCTTCAACAATAATAGCTAAATATTCATGCGGTAATTGCTCTACAAAACTGCACCTTTCCCACAATCAAACTATCGTATAATAACGCTCACTTTTCATAAAACAACGACGGCTCGGAAAAATCCGAGCCGTCGTTGAAAATAATACAGTGAAATATGGATTATTTCATCAAAACGAGTTTTTGAGTCACAATCTGATCTCCAGCCGTCAGTTTGGCAAGGTAAAGTCCACTTGGGAAAGATGACGCGTTCCACTGGATGTTATATTCTCCGGCTACTTGAAACTGATCAACCAATTGGCTGACCATCCGGCCGGTGACATCATAGACAGATAAACTCACCACTGCATCGGTATTCATCGAATAATAGAGTGTGGTCACAGGGTTAAACGGATTCGGATAGGATGGGTGCAATATAAAATTCGACGGTAGTTCTGTGGAATAATCCATCAAAATTCCCCGACCTGTCCAGTCACCTGCCAAAGCAGAACCCACTGTTAGATCACCAGAATATTCAAACAATGCGCCACTTGTGAGACTGGAACCTTCAGTGTTGAAAATCAAAATGGTTTGGCCGTTCTCTGTGATCTGCCAGCCTGAAGGTAACGCATTTGACTGAATTTCAAAATCGCCGGATACTTCCAACTGGATACCCGCAACGGCTCCGCTTGCTGAAAAACTTAAAGTAGAGTCATGATCCAAAAGGACTGCAGAATCCAGAGTCTCTAGTCTTGCAACATTGCCCAATATCATGCCGACGATGCTGATAATATCCAGCACGTTAATGATTCCGTCTTCGTTTGCATCCGATGCGGCAAGCATAGTTTCATCTGCTTCAACGGTCCCTAAAATGATCCCCACCACCAGGATAATATCCTGTACATTGATGAGTTCGTCAGAATTCACATCACCCAGAGTTACTGGATCGGGGTCGGGTACATTGGGATCGTATCCATCGATGAACATGGCGTCGGAACCAGCGGGGTCAAGCCAATCAGCTAATCTCATGTTAGCAGAACTGCCATAATCCCATGCTCGGCTAAATTTACCGTATTGATCGGGGCAAAACTGATTGGAACACTCAGAGCATCCTGTGCTCAAATCTCCCACAACACGATGATCGGAGTCATACAATGGCGAACCGGATGATCCTGGTTCTGTGGTGCCATCATCCCAGGAGATATTCCATTTCCAGGTGTTATATCCATAGGCAGCATCGTAGTCAAAAGATATTTTCTTGATTGCGCCGTCTGGGTGATGAATGCCTACCGGTTGTTGCGGGTAAGACGTTGATCGTGTCCACCCTGAATAGTACACATTATAAGTGGTTGGCAACGTGGTGCTTATTTGTAGAAGTGCAAAGTCCGGGCTGCTGTAAATATCCTGTGAGGACGCTCGAAGTACGCCACCGGTAACACTTTGATTTTGAGGACCGGATGTTCCCGTGCAGGAGGAAGACTGGTAGTTCCACAAAAAAGTGGTGTAATTGGTATTTAATCCTTCAACACAGTGATAAGCAGTCAGAAAATATTGAGTACCGTCTTCAGACGTATTGTTCAACAGTGAACCGCTGCAGAGCCAACCCTGAGTCAGTGTCCTGGCAACCGATCGAATCTCACTTGCCCAGGGATCGCCTTCAGGACATACCACATTATTCTGACATGCACCGGGACGAGTTTCTTCGATTTCATTGACGCCTGGTACATTACGATACCCATGTATCACGCTGCCAATGGATATAGCTGTGTCATCGGCTTTTCCATCAGGTTGGTAGTACTCAATAATGAGCGATTCCTGCGGAATGGGTTGCGTGGAGAACTTCCTGTATTCTTTATTGTTTTCGCTGGTGTATGATCCAAGAATGGTGGAACCATCAGGAGAATAAACAAACAGTTGCCCACCCAAAGGAAGGTAAAAATCATCGAACGTGAGACTGACGGATAATGCCTCCAACGAAGTAATCTGCAAACGCCAGAGTTTTCCATCATCGGAAAGGTCTGACCACGTACCTGCATTACGCATGGTAATAGTCACCGGTATTTCGATTCCAAATCGAAATGGTCCACCGTTATCGGCTTCTGCGTCTTCTGCCAGAAGTGGTTCAATATCCACAGATGGCATCGTGATCTCCTGAACATCCGTACTCATATTGTGGGTTATACCGTATGGATTTCCTCCATAACTGATTTGAGCGGATATTCCGGAAACCAGAACTAGCGCGCAGGCAACGGCAGATAATAATTTAGTCATTCATAACTCCTTAACTTGGTTTTCTGTTGTCTTACTTAACCGATGATAATATTCACAATCGTGATCACATCTAAAATATTGAGGGCACCATCTCCATTCATATCTCCTGCCCACAATTGATAACTGGTGGGATCAGTATTACCGATAATGATACTGACACAAAGGATTATATCCTGGACATTGATGGCGTCATCCTGATTCAAATCACCCAGTATCCCGGCAGGATTTACAACCATCTCTACAGGTAACGAGATAGATCCGGCATTTGAACTTAAAATAATATTGGACAGATACGTACCTGGTAGCTGATCCGCTGCATCAAAAATAACGGGGTGGACGGCCGTTTGACCCATCTCAAGCGCACCATCATAACCGGGTGCCGGATCAATGGTAATCCATGCAGGTTCGGTCTTGAATTCCACCGATAGTGCTGAATGGATATAATTGGCGTTATACACAACTTGAACACCATCCGTGCCATCCTCGTTTTGTATACCGATGGTTCCGGAGTCGATATCCCCTACCATGGAACTGTAATTCAGTTGTATCCGTCCATCAGTGTACAGGACAAACTGGAAATTGTAGGTGCCGTCATAATTTACCGGCCAATGAATCACATCATCAAACCAGACCACAAATCGGTCAGCGTTAGCATGATAATACACGTTTCCGCCACCGTTATTATTCCCAGTGTTCAGTGGATTCAAATCATCCCAGAAACCGAATATTGCCGGAGCAGGAGAACCGGGCATGGGAAGGTTGCTGTTGTCCCAGCTGGTGTTATCCACTCCAAATCCGATCCATCCATTGGGATTGATCCTGCACTGGGTATAATTGGTGCCATAAAAAGGAAACTCAAAACCAATGTCAATGGGATCAATTGGTGCTTGGTCATTATGGACAAAATCTACTTGCGTCCCGATTCCGGAAATATCCTCCCATTGATAAGGAAGGCTCGGTTCATCGTCAGAGTCTGCCCAAAAATGGCCAAAATCATCGTTTCCATAACCCGGATTTTCAAAGGGGGTTGCCAACAGATTGTAGTACAACACTGAACCCGGCTGGCCTGTATTGGAGACACTTAAAGATTGGGTTTCAGAAAGACCCGAAGGTAGTACGACTGAAAGGTCTTCTGGTGTATATGCCAATTCGGGATCCGGTAGGTCAATCATATCGATGCCATCCAGAACCACGGCACCGGTGTTATCTGGGTCCAGCCAGTCTTTCAGACGAGAAGCGGCACTTCCACCAGTTGCCCAGGATCGAGCAACCTTTCCGTAATAGTCATTAAAATTATAACTGCAGGATGCTTCACCGCCGTGTAGCTGCCCAACAATTCGATGATCAATGTCAAATAATGGTGATCCGGATGACCCGGGTTCGGTGGTCCCATCGTCCCATTGAGCGATCTGCCAGTGACTGCCATCATCAGTGGACCACCCGTTTGAAATGCCTGCATCATAATCGAAGGAGATCTTTTTAATATCTCCTGAAGGATGATGAATACAAACAGGTTGCTGCGGTGCGGTGTCAATGGCTGACCAACCGGCGAAATGAACATTATATTCTTCCGGGGGCGTTTCCTGCAAGAGCAAGAGGGCGAAATCTGAAGGTGAATAATTGGCCATCAGCTGAGTACCCTGAACCGTAAAATTGGTGGGGCCGTCAACGTTTGCACAGGTAGGGCTTTCGTAATTGAACATGATGATCCATGTGCTCTCACCGCCAAGACAGTGATTTGCTGTGAGAAAATAAGGTGTAAGATCCTGTCGGACGTTGTTCACCATGGCACCAGTACAGATTCGGAATCCACCTGAAGTGAGTATCATCCCCACAGAACGGATTTCACTTTCCCATGGATCACCTTCGGGGCAGTTCACATTGTTATTGCATGCGCCTGAATCTCCAAAATTTCGATCGATGAGTGAGAAAATATCCCGATACGCATGAATGACACTGGACACGCTGATATCAGTATCTCCCAAATCTTGTGTGGGATGATAGTACTCAAGAATCGTGACATCCCCGGAGGTTGGACTGGTGGAAAATTCCATGTGATCTTTATTATTTTGGGAAGTGAATGCGCCATAAACTGACGTGAGATCTTCACTATAAACATAAAACCGTCCTCCATCGGGAAGATGGAATCGATTGTAGATGAGATTGATGGATTTCGCTCCGGGAGATTCAATTTGCAATCGCCACAGTCGTCCACCATCGGAAAGATCTTCCCAGGTACCTGAATTTTCAAGCGATAAATCCACAGGTTGCGGATATCCAAACCGATAGGGTTCATCCTTGGGCGCGGTTTCATCTTCTAATAGTAACGGAGCAGCATCTACTTCCGGCAGAGTTACTGTTTGGATCTGCGCTCTAACAGTGTTTTCAAGACTGTAAGGAAGACCACCGATGGACACTTGCGCACCCAAAATGGACATCCCGATAAAAAGTAATGTTACTGAAAGAAAGTACTTATTTATACTCATAATACCCCCCTCGAAGTGGTTATTTATTTTTCTATTGATGTTGAAATTACGATTTTTTCAATGTTATTTCGAATGTTCTAATTTCCGTTTATATTTATAATGATGTTGACAATCAACACGATATCTACGACGTTGATAGCTCCGCTTTCATCCAGGTCTGCTGCTAGAAATTCTTCCGGTGTGAACTCCGCTCCACCTGTGATATAATTGATAATGCTGATGATGTCTAGAACATTAATGATATCATCATTATTCACGTCACCAAGAGTGATATTTGGCCCGGCTTGTGAAATGGTACTCACGGCGTTAAAGAGATTGAGTCTCCCCCCGGAAACGGTAACATCCTGTAGTGTTGGGAGCGGATCGACCGTATCCAGAATAAATTGTTTCAGCTCCAACGCTTTCCCCGCGGGATCGGATAGGTAATCTTCTGCCCATGCTAAGGGTGCTGCTGCATGCATAAGTCCCACCGAACCTGCTACATGAGGAGTTGCCATAGAAGTACCTGTGTATGAACAGGAGACACCACTGGGTATCGTGCTGCAAATTTGTGTTCCCGGTGCACCCAAATCGATGGTAGTCAAACCGTATCCGGCACCAGTATATTTTTGGTCACTGCTGGTGGTATTGGTCACCGCTATGAGCCAGTCACTGGAACAGCCTGTAGGGACGTCGCCGATATTGTCCACATTCTGATTGGAGTTTATGGTTGCCGCAGCGGATAGAATTCCTACTTCGCCCATGGCATTATAAAGATCGTTCCAAACAGGATAATCACCTGAATTGCAGTCAGCAAAATCAATTCCGAAACTGCTGTTGGTGGCGACGACGTTGGCGCCCAGAGCTCTGTCTGTATCTAACCATAAAGTTTTCTGATCAAGCACATACCCGTAGGCAATTGCAACCACAGATGTCTGTGAAGTTGAACCGGCAACGCACATTAGTTTTACGTTCCAGTTTAATCCTACCACATCATTAGCATTATCACCCGTTGCGCCGATGGTTCCGGCAACATGAGTTCCGTGGTTATTGGAAGGAACGTTCCCGTTGTTATTATAGGCGTTCCAGCCATTAATATCATCCACATAGCCATTACTGTCATCGTCAATGCCATTGCCGGGGATCTCATTTTCGTTTATCCAAATATTGTCAATCAGGTCTGCATGATTAACGGCCACACCACCATCCACTACAGCAACGACGATGTCATCTCCCAATGCTGTCATCCCGCCGGTAGTGATATCCCAGGCTTCGGGTGCATCGATATCTGCATCTTCTACACCACCGCTCTGCCCGGTGTTATTTAAATTCCACATCTGTGTATAAAACGGATCATTGGGCTCGGTTCGTTCCGTGGTGAAATGGTCCAGCTGAGCATAGCGGACGAATGAAAATTTGCGTAGTTGATCCAATGCATCGGTGGTGGATAGTCCCTTTTCTGTTGAAATGGCTACCAGCCAGATGTTCAACTTTTTCACTAATAGCTGATCTGCGGAAAATCCACCTGCATTCAGATCAGTTTTGATGACGTCTATTGAAATTTTGTCTTCAAATCGGGCGATTAACTGTCCGTCCATATAGGGCGCGGAAATCCCTGTCGCTAGTAATACCAGAGCGATAATAAATCTATTTTTCATATTCAATTTTCTTTCCTTTTATTTGTTTGTGATGATTTTTAGGGGTTGAAATTACATCACACTTCACTCTGAAAACAGTAACAAGATGTGATGAACAGACCGTTAGCTATTGTATTTTGTAAGCTATCTATTACTTGCATTAACTATCCGATGATGATAAATTCAAATGTAATTTTAGTCTTAATTGGGTAATTTCGAATTACGATGGACAAAATTTATGTGAGTTCTCATAGGCTACAGGGTTCGCTGAAAAAGATTATAAGTTTTGAACATTCTTAATTCTATCAGGGCGATTTTGGCAGGTTGGCAAGAGAAATTCTTCTCACACTATAACAAGGAACACAGAAAGAAATCATGCACCAGATTTATGCGAAATCACGTTCCGAATGGCGTGACTGGTTGAAGAACAATCATGAACGGAATACCGGAATCTGGTTGGTGTTTTACAAAAAGAAAACCAATGAGCCCACATTGGAGTATGATGAAGCAGTAGAGGAAGCGCTTTGCTTTGGGTGGATTGACAGTACCATCAAAAAACTTGATGAAAAGAAATATGTGAGAAAATTTACACCACGTACTCTGAAAAGCAACTGGTCAGATACCAATAAAAAACGAGTAGAAAAAATCATTCATCTGGGATTAATGACACCAGCGGGATTGGAGAAAATCACCCATGCCAAATCCTCCGGAATATGGGAAAAGCCAGATCAACCGGAAATATCCAAAACACCACCCCCAGAATTCTTACATGCTTTGAATAATAATCACTCGGCTAAATCATTTTTCCAACAATTAGCGCCATCCTACCAAAAGCAATTCATCGAGTGGATAGCCACTGCAAAGCGACCCAAAACCATAACTCAACGAATAATGGAATCAGTTTCTCTTCTTGAGAAAGGCGAAAAATTGGGAATGAAATAGACGTTCCACTCTGATATTTGTTATCAGTTTACAATTCAATTTGTGCAAATATTATATGATCAAATTTGCGTAAACTTAACCGCAGACCTCATTTCAAGACCATAGCGTTTGTATAAAGTACCCTCGAATTTATTGTTGAGGCCTGGTATTTTCTAGGATCATCAAACAGATCACTCATGATTTATGAACATGTATTTAAAAGCGAATTCTAATACAGAGAAAATTAACCTGATAACCGTGAACCAATCCCCTCAATTTCATTATTTGGTTATACAGGGTGTCAGCAGATATGGGTTAGGATTTGACATATTAATGAGGAGCTCTCCATGAGTACCAATGGCTATCGAAAACATGAAGTCCCCCAGAAATATTTGGATAAGTGGCAAAAGACTGTCGATATGGCCACAGAAGTATTTGAGGTACCTGCAGCGCTGATCATGCGGGTTCATCCTGAACAAATTGAGGTACTAGTAGCCAACCACAACAAAGAAAATCCATACAAACCTCATGAATTGGCTAAACTGGGTACTGGACTTTATTGTGAAACTGTCATGGCCACTCGAAATCAATTGCAGGTGCCCAATGCCCTTGTAGACCCCTTGTGGAAAGATAACCCCGACATCAAGCTGGGTATGATCCATTATCTGGGTGTTCCCCTCATTTGGCCGGATGATTCTGTTTTTGGAACGATTTGCATACTCGATCGCGAAACCCGGTATTATGTCTCTGTGTACTGGAAATTTTTGTGGCAACTCAAAGAAATCATTGAAGGCGATTTCAAAATCATCACTTATTCAAAGGATTTAGAAAAGACCAAAGTAGATCTTGAAGATCAGGTAAAAATCCGTACAGCTGAATTACAAAATGCCAATGAACAGTTAGAGCTCGATATTATCGAACGCAAGCGTGCAGAAATGCGTTTACGTCTGCAGAGTACTGCATTGGAAGCAACCGCCAATACCATTATCATCACTGACAAAGACGGTATCATCCAATCGGTCAATCCTGCGTTTACAGAACTTACCGGTTATACTGCTGAAGAAGCCATTGGTCAGAATCCGCGCATATTGCAATCCGGTAAACACGATGCAGGCTTTTACAAACAGATGTGGGACACGATTTTAAAGGGTCAGGTATGGCGCAGTGAAATTATCAATCAAAGAAAAGACGGCCAGCTATCGACCGAAGAAATGACCATCACTCCCATACGCGAAACAGGTGGGGAGATCACTCACTTTATTGCCATTAAGCAGAATATCACCGAACGTAAGCGATTGGAAGACTTATTGCGGGAAAGCGAAGAAAAGTACCGTCTTTTAGCCGAATCTTCACCCGAAATGATATACCTTATTGACACAACGGGTTATATTTCCTATGTAAATAAAACTGCTGCAGAACAATTCAATGTTCCTCCTGAAGAACTCATTGGAAAACACCTTAAAGATATTTATCCACCCGATATTGCACAACGGAATTTTGCCGGTATCCAACATGTCATTGAAACCAGAAATTCTATTCAACATGAGGTCCTTCAGAAATTCCCAACCGGAGATGTTTGGGTGGAAGCACGATTATCCCCGGTTATTGATAAAAATAATCAGGTAATCGGTATATTAGGATTGTCTTCTGACATCACCTTCCGTAAGCTTACGGAAGGTGCGTTACGGGATAGCGAGGAGCAGTTCCGGCTACTCTTTGAAAATTCACAAATTGGGATTGGTGTATCCGACCTACATGGAAATTTGCTTGCTTTCAATGATGCCATGATGATACCCGGTAATTACACCCGCGATGACATTATTAGAATTGGGAATGTGGCTGAATTTTATTATGATCTGAAACAGAGAGATGTAGTTCTGTCACTCTTCAGAAACAAGAGATTCGTCAAAAATTATCATGTACAGTTTAAGCGAAAAGACGGTACACCGTATGACGCATTACTTTCACTCTCACACACAACATTTAAGGGAAAACCTTGTGTACAATCATTGGTTGAGGACATCACCGAACGGGTGCAGGCTGATGAGGCTTTAAAGAAATTTGCAAACCGGCTTAATGAGGCACAGCGTATCTCCCATATTGGTAGTTGGGAACTGGATATCGTTAATGATGTACTCACTTGGTCCGACGAAATCTACAGGATATTCGAGATCGATCCTAAGAAGTTTGGCGCTTCATATGATGCATTTTTAGATGCTATTCATCCCGATGATCGAGAGGCAGTCGATTTTGCTTACGCCAATTCATTGAAAACCCAAACCCCCTTTTCCATTGATCATCGCCTTTGTTTTGCTGATGGGCGAATAAAATACGTTCACGAACAGTGCGAAACCATTTATGATTCCGATGGCAAACCACTTCGATCCATGGGAGTCATCAAAGATATTACTACACGTACCGAAGGTGAAAAAGCACTTATAAAAAGCGAAGAGAAATTCAGACAGTTATTTATGGATTTACCTGATGCAATATTCTTAAGCCATATGGGAGGCGATAACGCCGGAGATATAATAGATGTAAACCCAACCGCTGAAAAACAAACTGGATATACGCACGAAGAGCTGATAGGGAAGAACATTATTAAAAACTTAACGGTAACAGAAGATAAGCCCTATTTGCTGAGCCAACGAGAAAATGATTTGCTCAAAGGGAACTCAATTTTATTTACTGAGAAAAAACGACGCAAAAATGGTTATGAGTATTGGGCTGAGGTACTGATCACTCCATTCGAATACGAAAATAAACAAGTTGCCTTATCGGTCAATCGAGATGTTACAGTACAAAAGCAAGCAGAAGAAGCACTAAAGAAAGAGCATGACCTTGCCCAAAAATATCTTGATATAGCGGATGTGATGCTCACTGCCTTGAATGCTAAAGGTGAGATCGTAATGATCAACAATAAAGGATGCAGTATTCTTGAATACAAAAACGCACCTGAACTGATCGGCAAAAACTGGTTTAAAACATGTCTTCCCAAATTGATTAGGGATGAAATTACAGATGTATTCAACTCATTAATGGCGGGTAAAGTTGGGATGGTTGAGTATTATGAAAACCTGGTATTGACAAGTACCGGTACTGAACGGATCATTGCTTTTCACAATACCATTTTGCATAACGCTGAATCTCAAATTATCGGCATCCTGTTTTCAGGCGAAGATATCACCGAGCGCAAACATGCCGAAAACACAATCCAACATCAATACGAAGTAATGCAAGGCATCAACATTATTTTAGAGGCAGCTTTAAAATCCGATACGGAAGAGATTTTAGGAATGATCTGCCTTGATGTTGCTGAGAAACTCACAGATAGCAAGTTCGGATTCATTGGAGAGATTGGCGAGGATGGATTACTGCATGATATCGCTTTAAGCGATCCAGGATGGGAACTGTGTAAGATAAGCGACCCCACCGGTCCAAGGCGACCTCCTGGCAATTTCCGGATTCATGGTATTTATGGACGGGTTCTCACTGATGGCAAAAGTTTGTTCACCAACGATCCTGATTCACACACCGATAGTATAGGACTCCCCCTTGGCCATCCACCACTCACCGCATTCCTGGGTGTGCCCCTAATCAGAGACCATAAGACTATCGGAATGATCGCACTTGGCAATCGTGAGGGAGGCTATAGCCAGGAACAGATCGATGCATTGGAACCCCTGACACCCGTGATTGTAGAGAGTTTTCTTCGCCAACGAGCTGAGTCGGAATTGCGGAACCACCGTGAGCATCTGGAGGAGTTGGTGGCTGATCGTACCCATGAACTGAGAGTCATCAATAATGAGTTGGAAGCCTTTTCTTATTCGGTTTCCCACGATCTGCGCGCACCATTACGGGGTATTGACGGATTCAGCAACATCTTGATGGAAGAATACTGGGATAAATTTGATGATGAAGGTAAAGATTATCTGGAGCGAATCAGTAAGTCCACAGAATTTATGGGAGAGTTGATTGACGACCTGTTAAGTCTTGCTCGTGTTACCCGGACTGAAATGAAATTTAGTCAAACGGATTTGAGTAAACTGTCAAACAAAATTATTGAAGAGTTTAGAATTCTTGAACCTGCTCGCAAAATGGAGGTTGTCATCACTCCTGAAATGGTTGTTCATGCGGATTCAAATCTGATGGAGATTGCCCTCCGGAATCTGATCGGCAATGCATGGAAGTTTACCAAAAATAGGACACATCCAAAAATTGAGATTGGTGTAAAAGAGAAAGGGCAGAAAAAAGTCTTTTATATAAAGGACAATGGTGTTGGCTTCGATATGAAGTATGTTGAAAAATTATTTACCCCGTTTCAACGGCTTCATAGCAGCGGTGAATTTGAGGGAACGGGTGTAGGGCTTGCAAATGTTAAACGTGTCGTTGACCGGCATGGGGGAAATATTTGGGCAGAAAGCAAAGTGGACAAAGGTGCCACATTTTATTTTTCGTTTGACAAAAAAGTAAAAATTATTTAGGAGTCGTCATGGAAAGAAAGATCATTTTACTGGTGGAAGACAATCCTGATGATGTCTTACTGACTAAGCGTGTGTTCAAAAAATACAATTTGTTAAATGAAATTGTAGTCGCACAGGATGGCGCTGAAGCATTGGACATCTTGCTGGGAGATGGAACATATCCGGGTAAAGAAGAGGGGGGTTTACCGGCTTTAATTCTCCTGGATATTAATTTACCGAAAGTGGGCGGACTTGACGTACTAAAACAATTGCGGGCTAATGAAAAGACAAATCTGGTACCCATTGTTCTGTTAACCTCTTCGAAAGAAGAGCAGGATGTTTTAAGGGGCTATCAATTGGGGGCGAACAGTTATGTAAGAAAACCGGTGGTTTTTGAGGATTTTTCTGCGACAGTTCATCAGCTTGGGATGTACTGGCTGCTCCTGAACGAACCTCTGCCGTAATTAAAATCAAACAATCCGTTTGTAAGTTTTAAAGGATTTCAACTCTGATGATTTCTTTGCAGTCTTGGTGTCTTAGCGAGAAATAATGATATTCTCGAAAATGTTGATTTTTATTAATTTGGAGCAAAAATGAAAAAGTATCGTTTCTTAATCATTCTATTCACATGCCTTGCGTTCGGGCAGGACAATTGGGATGGCCATTCAACCGGCTGGGTACGGTTCTTTCATTAAAATTTGGCTGCATTCTGAAGAGATTATTTCGGATGTCCAATTTACATTATCGGGTATGCCTGATTGTCTAGAGTACTCCGGGTTCCAGCCTGAATCAACCCAAAACTGGACGATTGAAAGTATAGATTCGGATAATTTCCCAACATATTTCACCGTACATCTTTCGGTAGAGAATTATGAACCGCCAATGAATTTTACCTCAAGAATTGGCCGCATCTTATTTTCTTACGACGAGTACTGTGGTGGTTCCGATATGGTATTAGAGGATGTGACTCTGGTAAATGACGCCGGTGAAGAAATCCCAGTGGTTATTTATAATAATCCATTTTGCAATCAAATAAAGGGTGACCTGAACGGTGACTATGTAATCGATGTACTCGATGTGGTGTATATGGTATCCATTATTATGGAGACGATTGAAATTATTGACACCTGCACCGCATGGGCTGCAGACATAAATGATAATTGGGTGATAGATGACCCACCCTGGTTTATTTGGTTTCCTCCAATTCTCACGATAATTGATGTATTGGATATTGTTTATTTGATAAATATAATCCTCGGTCCGTAAATCTGAAATCCTTTGAGAAGTGGAAAACGAACCTAATATTGAGTAGTGAAATATGAGCCGGATTTAGACTTCTGTTACTGATGTTGAATATTAATAACTATTTGATTTCTGGACCGACCTCCTCCATCAACCTCACATAAATTTTTCATTTGTCCCCCTTTGGAGGGGGATTCAGGGGGAGGAATCATTTCATTCCCCCATCAACTCCACATAAAACCGTACCATATTTGCAAAATCATTTTTGGATATCCGTTCGTTTACACCGTGGATTCGTTTCAAATCGTCACTATCCAAATTGAGGGGAGCAAACCGGTAAATGTGATCGGACACCGCTTCAAAATGCCGGGAGTCCGTGCCGCCGATGACCAATCCCGGGGCGATGACCGCATCAGGGAAGATTTTTGCGATGGCGCGTTGAAGATTTTGATAGGCGTCTCCATCCACCGGGGATATTTTTGAAGGATCGGATGCAAACTCATGGTTTACGTTTGCGATTTCCGCGCCAGTACAGCGCAACGTTTCATTTACATAATCGATAACACTTTCCACTGTATCACCGGGTTTGATCCTGAAATTCACTGATGCTGATGCGGTAGTTGGCAGTACGTTTTCCTTTGTCCCGCCACTAATAGTTGTCAATGCTACAGTAGATCTGATGAGTGCATTGGTGGAGGGCTGCTTCTCCAGTTGTTTCACCAGCAGTGGCTCAAATAGCCAGGTGTTGGCAAAGATCATCCGGTACAGCAACGACATATTCGGACCCACAGAATCGAACATCATCTTCGCAACTCCGTTCAGACCTGCAGCAGGTGGATGATCCTTTAGTGCCACTAACGCACCACTCAAATTACCAATGGCAGAATTTTCTGGCGGCATTGATGAATGTCCACCGTCTGAAGAAGCGGTGAGATGAACAGTCACATATCCTTTCTCGGCGATTCCGATGAGCGCAACTGGACGGTCCAATCCCGGCATCACATTGCTGATCACTGCCATCCCTTCATCCAGTACTAATCCCGGACGAATGCCACGTTCCTGGAGTACCTCCACAATTTTCACTGCACCGTCAGGTCCGCCAATTTCTTCATCGTGACCCATTGCCAGGTAAATGGTTTGTGCAGGCTGATATCCCGATTGAAGCAAATGAGACACCGCTTCCATGGTAGCGATCAGACAACTTTTATTATCCAGAGTGCCGCGTCCCCAAATAAATGTATCGTCAACAACTCCGTCAAAGGGTGGATGCGTCCATCCGATATTTCCCGCAGGCACCACGTCTTGATGTGCCAGCAGTACCATCGGTGGTAAATCAGAGTTACTCCCTTTCCACATCAATAAAAGGCTGTGCGTATTGACGGTTTCAACATCTAATTGTTGAAACACCAAAGGGTACGTTTCCTGAAGGTACTGTCGAAACAGTGCAAAATTGTGGTAATGGATGGAGTCTGTATTTTCGTAGGATACGGTTGCAATTCTAACTGCATCAGCCAGATGATCTGCCAGCACTTCAGAGTCGAGAGGTATACCGGGAGAGAGATTTACTTCGGTCTGCTCCGGGGAGAACATAAAGGTTCGTACCAAAATGATAACAGCAAAACAAAGAGCCAGAGCGAATAAACCTTTTCCAATCAATTTCATATACTATCCTTTTAAAAACTTAATGTCATAGTGAGCATAAAGCCTGCAGTGAGCTTGTCGAACTGAACTATGAACTTGATGAACCTGTCGAACCATCCTTAGACAGGCTCAGGATGACACCTTTCGACAAAGCTCAAGATGGCAATCTTTCTGTTGCTAAAAGATAACGAACCCATTTAATCCCCTTTCCTGTGAAACGGGCATTTAATACAACAGAATGCAACTCCCTTTCACCAAGTCCCACACAATGTTCCAACTCTACAGTCAGCATACTACTTTCCTGGAGGTGCACAAGACCAATTTCTTGACGGTATTTGGTTACAGCAAGATCACCTGACAGTGCTTTGATTGACTCCGCAAAACGTTTGGAAAAGGCAACTTGATTATTAGATGAAAGTCTTGCTAGTTCCACAATCAATTCTTTCTCGGGTGTTGTTAATCTGCTCAGAATAGGTAGTTCATACGCGATTTCTTGTTTTTGTTTGTAGTTTTTAAGTTCGTTTTTCGTTGGGGTCTTTTCCCGATGAACACGCGTATGGCAATTTGGACAAAGAACAATCAGATTATTAAACTCTGTTTTACCACCATCTGATAGCTCTTCTATGTGATGTATCTCCATCCATGGTGCTGAACAAATAGTGCAACGATGGCCAGCCAATTCATAAAGTAAGCGCTCAAGTGCTGTGGGAATATATCTTGAAGAATCGCGATACTCTCGAATTTCGTCATCAAAATGTTCAGGGTGATCTAGTAGATTGCGATTTAACTTAAGCATAGACAATATAATTCCTTATTTAAAGTTGGCAGATTAGCTCTGGCTCTTCGGTATAAATACTATTTGTAAAATTCATTTGTACAGAAATTATCATATTTTATCTCAAAAACCTCTCACCCATGCCACCAGTTTACCTGCCGAAGGTAGGTTTACCCGCCGCAGGTGGGCGTTTCGCATCCGGTACAACGGAGGTTAGAGGGTGTGAATTAAAGATTTACCACTTTCTAATATTGGATATGGAACATCATAGCTTGTTTTCCATATCAGATAGTCTATTAGCAATTTTCTCGAGAAATATACTAATTTCGGTTACCTGTTGTTGCGCTAATGACTTAATATCGACATCAACTAGTTCTGATTCTCCACCTTTCACATCAACGTACTGAAAATAGTATTGCCCCACACTCATTTGAGAAATGAAAGATTTCCCTTCATCTCGCCTATTGGATGGATGTCCAGTACTGCTATTCCGAATTTTTCTTATTTCGGCAAAGGATTTATTCTCAAGCACTACAGATTTGTTAAATATATCAAATGCCTCGCACAAACTAATAAGAGCATCTTGTTGCATATACAACGCGTGTAAAATCCCATATACAATAAGATAGTTCATTGCTTTTTTCTCAAGATGGTTTGACAATTCAGCAACTTGATTTATATTTCTTACCAGATATAAATTGATAACTAATTGTGTATCTTGTATTACATAGAGGGCGCTACGAATTTTTAACTCCCTATTTCTGTCGATTGGATATTTTTTACAAAAGTCGAGATTTGATACCAAATCAAAAGTATGGTGTGCGAAATTTAGAATAGTATCATTCATAAATTTTCCAATCGTCCTCTAGCAGATTAGCTCTGGGGTGCTTGTCTGCCGTAGGCAGGTGAAAGTTAATTGTAAAATTCATTTGTGTTTGAAATTAACATATTTTATCCTTTAAAACTCCAATTCTAAGCCACCAGTTTACTCGCCGTAGGTGGGCGTTTCACGTTCGTAGTTTACCTGCCTTTAGCATGTCAGCGGGGGTTAGGAACATCAACTCTCAAACAGATCTTCTTCATCCTTGAAGTACTTATTAAAAGTGGACCAAGCTTGGCTAAATGAACCTGCAGATTGTGCAACAGAACCTAAAACACTTGATATAGCGATTGCTTTAACAAGCAATTTGTATTCTTTTTGAACTTTCGCATTTGCCTCATTAATTGATTTAGTCAACTCGTAATTTGAATTGGATAATCGAAAACTCATGATTGCAAAGATTGCTATTACAATGGTTGCAATCGCTGAAACAATTGCGCTAAGTGTTACAAAAGTTGTTGCCAAAAGTCATCTCCATTTTTAATCAAAAACCAAAGTGTATCTAACGGCATTGCCGATACTATTTTTATAAAATTATTATTATATAAATAGATGAAATTAAACAAACACTTGCTATAATTATCGCATATAATAATCTAGTCGCTAATGCACTTGTTAATTTTGATAAATTGTCATTCTGCTGTGCTAAATCGGAAAGCAGTTTTGTTTGATTTACATCATTCTGTTCAAGTTGGCCAATTTTATTATCTAATTCTTGAATACTTATTGTTGATTTAGGATCACTATCATTAGGTTTTTTACCAAACATATCCTTGGTATTATCATAAATTGTTCTTGCTGCTTCTGAAATCAATGGTCCATACTTAAGAACTTCTTTGAGAATTTTTCCCACTGCTACTGGATTCATAAAATATCTCCTTATTTTATTCGTTGCCTAACAATGATTATCCTGCTTTGGTAACCGTGTATATCTCACCAAATCAACGGGATAATCATTTTTCCATTTTCTTTACAATTCACGGACCCGATCCATCAATTTGGGTTTCGTTATTCGGTGTGGTTCGCGTAATGTGTTTACAGGAGCGGTGTTGTGCAGGAATGCTATCGATAGTGTATAAAAATTATCTATTTCACTTGTCATGGTATTCAAAGAATAGATAGGTTGGTTTGTCATAAGCAAGAAAATAATTAAAATGAACTTAAAGGAGATATCCCGCTGTTCTCATTTTCACATGTACCCGTAGCTTTTCAGTCCCCAGATCAGTTCTTTGAAAATGACCTTCACCATGGTGAGAATGGGTACAGCGAACAACATCCCAACCGGACCGGCGATGGAACCACCCAACAGAACTGCAAGAATAATGGCTAGAGGGTGCAGTCCCACGCTTTCGGACATAATCATGGGTGAGACGAGAATATTATCCAGTAATTGGACACACCCAAATGTGATGATGATCAGCACGATATGCATAAACTCAATGGGTACCGTCTGGTCTGTCAACAGATAGATCACAACTGCGGGGATCATCCCCATGACGGGTCCCACAAATGGGATCAGATTGGCAACCCCGGCGATGGTACCGATGAGAATGGTGTACGGGATGTAGATGGGTGTCACCGCCTGTAGAATGAACAGTCCCAAAATGGACAGCACACCGATAGCCATCGCTGCCAGCAATTGTCCACGAACGTAAGAACCCAACGATGTGGTCACTTTTTCCAGGATATGTAGCGTCATTTCAAAATACGCATTCGGGATCATCCGAATGAACGCCTTTTTATAGCGGTTGCCTTCCAGTACAAAAAAGAATGAGAACACGATAATAAACAGGGTAGAGATTAATAACGACCCTACCGTCAGAACCAGTGATCCTGCCTGAGTAAGGGAGGTTTGAATATTGGCAACCAATAATCCCCAAATGTCATTCATCATCGTATCCAGGCTAATAAATATTTCATGCACTTGCACGTGGAGAGATTGAGGTAATAATCCGATGAGTAACGTTTCAGATTTTAATTTCAACTGGGCAAGCGTATCCATGGTGATGTATTCTTTAAACGAGACAGCCTGATCCGCCAGCACAGGCCACAATCGATTGATGCCCCAGCCTGCAAGAACGAACACAGCCACATAAACGATGATAGCACTTCCCCATCGCTTCACGACCAGCATCTCGATGATATTCACCAGCGGCTTTAACAGTGCGGATATGAGCAGTGCGATGATGAGCATAAACAATAGCGGAAGTGTGTACTCCCGAAACCAGATCATAAATCCCAGTGGGAGGATCCATACCAGGTTCTGCACCCATTTGGCAAATCCGGTGGGGTTCATAAAACCTCGGGGTGGTATTCGCCGCTTTGATGCCGCAGTTGGTCGTTGGTGTGTTTCAACCGGCGGGAAATCACAAATGCCAGATTCATGAGAATTTTGTTTCCCGTTTTTGGCGTTTTGGTGAGGATGTCCATGAGGTCATCTCTGAAAAATGCTGCCAGTTCACATTCACTCGTTGTAATGGCGGTAGCGCTTCGAACGGATTCATCGATGAGCGAGACTTCACCGAAAAAATCACCATCGGAAAGACGGGCAAAATCCACCTGTTCGTTTTCGGAATTTAATCCGATGATGGATACTTCCCCTTTCAAAATGATGTACATGCCAAGACCCGGCGTGTTTTCTCTGAAGATGGTCTCCCCTTTCAGATACTTCCGGGTATGGAGAATATTTTCGATGGCTGCAAGTTCGCGCTTCGATAAATCCTTGAATATTTGCACCTGCTGAATGGTCAATCGGATGTGTGAGTCACTATTCCGATCGGATTTAAAAATATTTTGCCAGAAAGGATCACTCATTTTGTTTTCCTAATATTATTAACGTTCATCCTGCATCCATTTTACCACACGGGTAATCACCGTACGGGGTGTGAGTCTGACGGAAAATGTCATCAGTCGGTTCATCCATCCATAGATTGCCACCCGCTTCCCTCGCATCATGGCATCAAACCCGTATTCTGCTACATCTCGAGAGGATGGGATATTTCGCCCTTTTAATAAACGGATATTCTCAATCCCGGCAGCTTCCTGGAATCCGGAAAGGGTCGGACCCGGACATAGTGATGTGATGGTTACACCGGTTCCACGGCATTCTTCTGCAAGCGCTTCGGAAAAGGATTCCACGAATGCTTTGGTGGCGTAATAGACAGACATGAGAGGACCGGGTTGGAATGCTGCCGTGGAAGATACGTTCATGATCCTGCCGGAACCTCTGGTAATCATCTGAGGCAGAAACAACTTTGACAGATGGACAAGAGATGAGATGTTTAATCTAATCATCTGGTCCTCGGTTTCCCACTGTGTGTCTTTGAACAACCCGAACTGACCGAAGCCCGCATTGTTGATGAGCAAGTCAATTTGATTTCCCTTATCTGTCGCTTGTGCAAATACTCGTTGAGGTGAGTCAGGGAGTGACAAGTCCAGCGGTAAAATGTCAACGGTGGTACCATATTTTTTTTTAATTTCATCCTGAAGCGCCTGTAACTGTGATTCGCGGCGGGCAGTGAGCAATAGAGAAAATCCTTCGCGGGCGCAGATGTGAGCAAGTTCGAGACCAATCCCGCTGGAAGCGCCGGTAATTACTGCGAATTTATTCAATGGGTATTCCTTTTTGTTTTGCCGTTGGAAGAAAATTATTTTACTTCTTTTCACCGGAATCAGAATTGATTCACGGATAAAAAATAGAACAATTCACTGAAATATTCATAATGGCAAAAAAGGCAGTCGAAGGCAGGGTTCCTGACTATAAGATAGAATTACTAGTCCATGTGTCTGTCTTTTTGATAAATCAGTTAAGACAGAAAAAATAAAAATCAATATAAAGAGAAGAGCACCTGTTATTAATTTTGAAAGTACGTTGAATAATAATGGGATAAGTTATTGCTCGCGAATATGGCCTGATGATAAGGACCCAGAAGACTTTTTTGTAACAAAACTAATTTAACGAGATGCTTTGCAACTCGACAAAAATATAAACGGGAGGAAGGGAAAGATCCCCTTTTTTGAGTATGAAAGTAAATGGAAAATCATTTAGAACAATTTGGGACGAAGATGGAAAAGTCAAAATAATTGATCAAAGAAATTTACCTCATGAATTTATAATCGAAAATCTAAATACCGTTGATGACTGTGTAAGAGCAATTAAAGAAATGCATGTTAGGGGCGCAGGACTTATTGGAGGAACTGCAGGATATGGAATGTATTTTGCCGCACAAGAAGCTTCTGATATTCAAGAGTATGAAAAGCTGGGGAAGCTCCTTATCGCCACCAGGCCTACAGCCACTAATCTTAAATGGGCGGTTGACAGGTCAATAAAAGAGGTTCTAAAGGATTTTGATAATCGAGTACCAATCTCTTTAATAATTGCCAAAGACATAGTTGATGAAGATGCAGAGTTTTGTCGCATGATAGGAGAACATGGAGCAAAAATTATTGAAAAAATATCTAATGAGAAAAATGGAGAGCCTGTAAATATTCTCACTCATTGTAATGCCGGATGGTTAGCATTTGTAGACTATGGAAGCGCCACTGCACCGATTTATAATGCATTTGACAAAGGGATAAAAGTTCATGTTTGGGTTGATGAAACAAGACCTCGAAACCAAGGTGCAAGACTTACAGCATGGGAACTAGGTCAACATGGTGTACCTTATACTATTATTGCCGACAATGTAGGTGGACACTTAATGCAACATTCGCAAGTGGACATAGTCATAGTTGGAACTGATAGAACCACATACACAGGAGATGTAGCAAATAAGGTTGGGACTTATCTTAAAGCACTTGCTGCAAAAGATAATAATATTCCATTTTATGTAGCTCTTCCCAGTTCTACATTCGACTGGGAGATTGAGGATGGGATAAAACAGATTCCCATAGAGCAGAGAGACGGTGATGAGGTGCACTTTGCTCATGGTTTATATGATGATAAGATTATAGATATAAGGCTTACACCGCTTGGATCAAATGCTGCAAATTTTGGATTTGATGTTACTCCAAGAAGGTTAATTACCGGTCTGATCACAGAAAGAGGAATATGCAAAGCGAGTAAGGAAGGAGTGTCAGAACTCTATCCTGAAATGATGTAAAAAATGGACGAAGTCGGTTATATAAAATATCAAGTACATTTCAAAGCCGATGTTGATATATCAGCAGACTGGGTGATTGATTTAAATAAGTATAGAAAGCATATGGTTGTTCTACACTATATTGGAGAATCACCAAATGATAATGGCGAGATGATTGGTTTTGGGAATATTAGCCAAAGGGCGACAGGTGGGTTTCTTATTAGTGCGACTAAAACAGGACATTTAGAAACGCTGGAAGCTTTTCAATATCCTTTGGTTATAAGATGTAATCTTGGTCAAAATTGGGTAAGTTTTAAAGGAAAAGAAGATTTTGAACCTAGTTCAGAAGCCATGACACATGCTGCAATTTATAAAGTGGCACCAGATGTTAATGCAATCATACACATTCATGATAAAGCCATGTGGGAGAAGTACAAAGATGATGATAGCATTCCATCGACCCCTTATGGTGTAGAATACGGGACGCCTGAAATGGCTGATGCAGTGAAAGAAATTTTTGCAAATACTAAAGTAAGAAATCTTGGTATTTTTGTAATGAATGGTCATTTAGAGGGTGTAGTTACATTTGGAAAGAATTTAGCAGAAGCAGATCAAATAATTATGGATCACATGATTTAGTTTGAATCATGAGATCGGTAAGGATTCCTTCCCACGGGTTGTCTTGTTTTTTTGATCACCATTTATCAAATCGGATTTTTGTGTTACAATGCTTTTAGAATTATAGAATTTGTAGTCAAGACAATTGATAATTTTATTGTTATATTTTATCTAGTAACTCTTTCAATTTACCAACTTTTTCTTCATTTTTAAGATATTCACTATAGCTTTCATAAGCTTCTTCTATAAGTTGTTCATAAGGATAAACACGACCATTAAAGCGTGTTAATTGGCTGTCAAATGCTTCTCTATTATGTGTCCCTGTAAGAGAATGCTTACCTATTATACATATCACCTCGATATATGGGTTTTTATTATCCGCGGTCGCTTTCAGGCATTTTTCTAAAGCACGATAATATTTATCAACTTGACCCGCTAATGTAAATGGATCAATTTTATATGATGGTTTAGGTCGCTTTAATTCAATTATTATATGTTTACCACCGGCTGTTCTGTAGCCAATATCAATACGTGCCTTTTTTTCCTCACTTGAAAAATTTTTTGTAATAGTTTCAAATGCTTGATTTACTGTTTTTTCCATATAATTGGTTGCTTTTGTAGCTCTCTCCCAAGAAGGATTAAGAAGCCAAAGATTATCGAAAATATGTTTCTGAATCACTTTTTCTAATTCATTATTTTGAATCTTCTCTTTCAATTCTTGTATTACTTTAATTCTACCATGAGCTATATCATAGTAAAGCATTGCTTCAATTTGATTCAATTGACTAAACACAGCAACCAGTTCTATTTCATTTTTCGAATTTATTTTATCTATTTTATCAAGATTATCTCTTATTTTTAATTGTTCAAATGCAAGTACTGACTGTTTAATTAAAGTGCGCTTTTCTTCAATATTACCAGAATCAAAATGTAATTTATCGATGGTCTTAAATAGTTTACGGGCCTGTTCCTGGTAACTTTTAATTGATAATTCATTATACCATTCACGAACTGCAGGAAATTGAGTCAGTATTTTTTTCGTTGCTTCTTGATTTCTTAATTCAGTCCAGACATTTTGTATCTGTTTTAAATGATTATATACCTTTTCTTTAACAGCAATGAATCTGGCATCATCCTCATTTATTTTTTGTCGACTGCTAGTTGCAATATCATCATCTTCATCGATATCAAGGAAATCAGCTTTTATCTCCCCGATCATATAATCAGCATAAATTCCACCCTCAGTATATGTCTCAAGCAAATCTTCCTGAGCCACTTTACCTCTAGTTAAAATACTGATTTTATTATTATTAGTGCCTTCCTCGTTTAACTGGCTCGGGAGCTCGACGGTACCAATCCATCCCGTCATATTGCAATCTAAACTATCAATTTTTACTTCACCATTTAAGTGTTTGATATGTTTAATATTTTTGAATTTGTCTTTATAAATATTTTCTTCTTTGCCGACTAGCCAAATAAATTCTAGTTTATTAAAATAATCTCTATCATCAATATTAATTTCTTCACCATTTACTCTAACTATAAAATTATATTTCTTC
>JABMOW010000103.1 GCA_013204025.1 Fidelibacterota bacterium
TGGTATATCCACTTTTCTCATAAAACCGGACAGCGCCTTCCCGTGCTTGTAAAATGATTTCTACCCGGTTTTCGGTTTTGGCGATATTTTCCAACTCATTCAGAATAGCAGACCCGAAACCACCTCCCTGGTGATCGGGATGTACTGCCATAAATCTAACTTGTGCCTGTTGTGGAGAATTATAATGCAAACGGCCAACCGCTGCGGGGTATTCTTTCGGACTAAGAATCATTCGGTGAATAGATGTGGCTTCCTGATCATCCCGTTCTGTACCAGGCGAAAGTCCCCATGGTTCACGTAAGACTTTCCACCTTAATTCGAAGTATGCCTCAAAATCATTTGGAGTTTCAGGCGCTAATATTTTAAAAACCATCTGTTTTTCAGTAGTCATTTTAGCGTTACCCAGTTTCTCTACTTAGCTCTCCGAACAGGATTGGGTCCAGATTTAACTGAGCATTCATCCCAATAGTAGCACCAATTGCAGAGGATGGATTCCTTTGGATAAAAATTTCCTAAATCTTCCGATAATTCACGAATTTGCATCACCTGTTTTCGGAGCTTTTTCCTGAACATGAGTATCTCTTCGTTTGAATGTACTACCGATACTTCAATCCCCTGTCTGAGAAAATGCCAGTTTAGGGTAATATCCACAACATCAGAATAGTTTTCCATGATTGAAATATGATAAATGACCAGTTGCAGATTATTTTTTGCGGAATTTATGGTAAGTGGATGCTTGCCAGTTTTGTAATCATGGATGTAATATTTTCCCGGTTTCGGTTGATCTAACCTATCAATCACTCCTCTGAAACCTATCCCTTCCTCAAGTTCAAATTGGGTTTCAATTTCTGTTCCCATGACATGCTCATCAAAAGTAGGTCCATATTTAAAATAATAATTGGATAGGCATCTCTTCCCCATGCTATAATAATAATCCACACCGAGCCGAGTATCCGCGATGAATATTGTATCATGCCACAGCTTAACCCAAATATCATCATATTTTTGGCAAATGCTGTCAAACGTGAGATAAGGTTTGAGAAGGTTTTCCTTTTGATATAGCCATTCAAAAGTAGCGTGAACGCAATTGCCCATGAATGCCTCGATGCTTTCATGATTCTTTCGGATACCATTAATATAAACGATTTTGTACAATTCCCTGCATGACTTGAAGGTACTTAACTGGGAATATGAAAAGAAGTATTTGTGTTTTGACATTTTGCTAATTGATTTGTCTGTATAATCGATAGTCACCGAACCCATCATCCATAAAAATAAATTTCATATTTGAAGGATAACTCCATATTTCGAATGTTCTTCCTTCGTTATTTCTGGGTTGGACTTCAACAGATTCCGGTTTTCCAAACTGAATGTAAACCATTCCCCGGTCTGATTTCCACCCTGGTGAAAGAACTCCAAAATGAATATTCGAATACTCCACACGAATATAAAACTCAGTTAACAATTCGTTTTCTTCTGTATCTGGAGTCGGATCCTGTTCTTTCCAATAATTGTAAAGAAATGCCTTTTGATCTAATGGTGGCATTTTCTTTAGTACTTTGTAATCTTTATAAGGGAGAATAGTTGACATCACATTTATGAGCATTTCAACATCCTGAAAATATCGATCCAGGGACGTATTAACGAACCCAATATCAATTGAAGAGTGTTCATCTCCAATGCTGGTTTCAAACTCTAATATTCCCATCCATTCTTTATCAACGGGTACAGGGATAATAACAAACCCTAATTCATCGGGTACAACCTGAACGCTATCGGCTTTAATTTCAGTACCCATATCTTTTACAATATATTTAATATTCGATTTGATATTTTCTTGTAATAAAGGCGTCTGCATTTTTAGATACAAGGTATCCACATCCATGTCAATTTTATCGCTGGAGAACCGGTACTCCCCTTCAATGCGGATCATTGGCTGAATACCACTGATTGTATTAATTTCATTCAGCTCAACATCCTGGCTTTTTTTCCATTCATGTTTACTATCGTTATCAATGATCATTAAGGAAAATAAATAGGCACCTTTTGGTAATTCTAAGGATTTTATGGACTTAACAAATTTATTCGGATCTCTAGTATCCTCGTAATAGTATTCTTCGGTATCTACAGTCCACGTTTGATGGAATACCTGAAAATCCGATTTTTTATCAATTACGGATAATTTATAAAATACTGATGTGACAAAATGACCCTGTTCCTTTTGAAAGATGAAATACGGGTTGGGCGATTGAACAATAACGTCAACGGTAAAATGTTCAGGATTCCTAGATTGGAAATGATTGATCCACATTCTGTGCTCTAAACGGTTCAGAAGGTTTTCTCGCGGAATGATATGGTGAGAACACCCGGTGATGAATAATAAAAGAAGGATGAATTTGAGTAATTTATTTATGATACCGACTCCAATTATAAATAGCTATCCCATTATTGGTACCGAACCAGACCCAGTTATCATCACAATTGATCTCATAAATCACGGACCCGGGGATCCCATCATCTGCTGAATAACTTGTTTCTCTTTCATTTTTCATATCGAAAAGTATGGCTTCTTTCCCAGTGGTAATCCACACAAACTTACCACTAACAGTAAATTTAAAAACGTCGTCAAAGTAAAATTGCTCAAGTTGATCCCCTTTTTTAACTTTCCACAAACCATCATTTGCCAGAATAAGTTGATCACCCTGAGCTGATAGAGATTTAAAACTTTGAGATGTGATTTTCTTGGATTTCTCTTTTGCAAGATTAATTCTGTATACACCTGAATTCGCAGCGACAAACAGGTCTTGATCCTTTATATCCAAGTCAAATATTTCTGAACCACGTAGATCATTGAGAAATTCAGGCTGGTTCACATCTAATTCGTTTTCAGGGATAGACAAGACTTGAACTCCCTTCGCAGTAGCGAGATACAATTTACCGTCCTTTTCTACCATATCCCATACGGAGGGGTCCAATAATCCTTCTGATATAATGTCCCATTCATCGTCTGCAATATTCAGAATCAGCAATCCTTCCAATGTACCAACGTAGAGATAGTATTTTACCCTTAAAATACAATTGATATTGGTGTCATGTATTAAATCCAAATACTTGGTACTGTATTCCGTCCAGTGGTCGTTCATTTCATTCCACTTGTAAAGAAATTTTTCCTCCCTTATTAATTTGGATTTATGTCCCATCCGTTTGAATCGATTGTCGCCCATCCACCAATTTTGATCCCGGTCATAATAGAGTGTCGTGACTTCGGTATTTGGTGTTCCAAGATAAATTTTTTCTCCTCTTGAACTATGTCTACCCTGCAAAAAGACATATCCTTTGTTGGTTCCTACCCAATAGTTCCCTTTGGAATCAGGCATTTTCATCGTCGTTCTCACGGGGTTATAAAGTGCATATTCTCTGTTTTCATCTGTAAATTCATCATCAAAAGTATTATTTATCGTTTCCAAGTTATCACCAGCCCGTCCAAAACGGGAATATCCCCATTGGATAAAGTCAGTATTCGCAAATTCGTCAGGCACCACTTCGACTCCGGTAAACGCATCTACGGATATGTATTTCCCCTGATAGTCAAACCACACAATTCCATCTGTACTACCTATATCACTTACTCTGCTGGGAATAATTGGTAAAGACGTATCTGTCCAAAAAGTACCAACGGCCGGTTTATAACTGATCCCGTTTTCATGAACTGCCCAGAAAAAATCTGTATTCAAGTCATAATACAAATGGTAAATGTTTTTGGACCTTAAATAGTAGGTCAAAGTAAAAGCATAGGTGATGGATTCATTCATCTTATCCCACACATAAATTCCATTGTCGGTGGCAATAAATATATCCCATGTACTTTCAGCCATCGCATTAATGATATTCGGACTTGTCTTAATATCCCAATCTCCGTCAACATATGAAAAGTTTTGTGCACTAACAATGCCTAAACTCACCAGCATAAGTTTCATAATACGGATTACTTTTGTGTTCATTTTATTCTCTTCAATCGACTAATTCCATCCATTTCTTCTGGCACAGGGAGATCAAGAAATTCCAGAATCGTAGGAGCGATATCTGCCAGTTTTCCATTTTCTTTCAAACCGTATGTCTCCGTCGGATCACACATAACCAACGGTACCGGTAATGTGGTGTGAGCGGTGTGCGGTTCTCCTGTTTCAGGGTTTTGCATTAATTCCAGATTCCCATGATCTGCAGTAAGAAAAATGGTTCCGTTGGTTTCTGTCATTGCTTCTTTTATTCTGCCAAAACACTGGTCAACGGTTTCCATTGCTTTGATGGCAGCAGATAAATATCCGGTATGGCCCACCATGTCCGGATTTGCAAAATTCAGAATGATCGCCTCATACTGACGGCTCCGGATTGCCTCTACGACCCGATCTGTGACTTCGGGCGCACTCATTTCAGGTTGAAGATCATATGTGGCTACTTTGGGCGACGGCACAAGTATCCTGTCTTCACCTGGAAAAACTGTCTCGTCCCCGCCATTAAAGAAATAAGTCACATGAGCATATTTTTCTGTCTCAGCGATCCGCAATTGTCTGTACCCATTTCTGGATAATATTTCTGGAAAAATATTGGTAAGTGATACTGGTGGAAACAATACCGGGAAGGTAAATTTTTCCTGATAACGGGTCATACTTGAGTAATGTAAGGACAAGTTTTTTACCGGAAATTCTGAAAAATGTGGTTCAGTAAATGCTCTTGAAATCTGTCTCATTCGATCCGCGCGGTAATTGAACATCAATATCCCGTCACCATCGGTGACCTGTGCACCTCCATTGATGATTTTAGGTAGAACAAATTCATCCATAATGCCTTTAGAGTATGAATCCAGAATAGCGTCGGCAGCGGATACAAATTGTTCACCCTTACATTCTGTCAGCATATCATACGCCCGTTGAACTCTGTCCCACCGATTGTCTCTGTCCATGGCATAATACCTACCACAGACGGTGGCAATTCGCCCGTATTCGAGTTGGTCCAGGTAAGTTTGAAGGTCGTTTATGTATCGGATACCACTGCTTGGAGAAGTGTCTCTTCCATCTGTAAAACAATGGATGGCTGTATCTGGGACGTTCGCATCTTTAGCACTTTGGATTAAAACCTTTAAATGATCGAGATGACTGTGTACGCCTGCATCACTCAACAGACCCATTAAGTGAAGTGTAGATTTAGTCAATTTGACTTTATCAAATAAATCATGAAGAATCGGATTTTCATGTAGTTGATGTGAGGAAATGGCATCGTTGATCCGAACCAAATCCTGCTTAACAACTCTACCGGCACCGATGTTGGTATGTCCAACTTCAGAATTCCCCATCACGCCATCAGGTAAGCCCACAGCGGCCCCTGAAGTTTCAAGGTGGATGGATGGGCAGGTTTCTTTTATCGAATCCAGATTTGGAGTATTTGCAAGGACAGCAGCATTTGCATCAGATTCAGCTCTAATGCCATAACCATCGAGTATGATCAAGATAAAATTTTTCACAGGCGCCAATTTATTGAAATGAGTTACTTTTCTCAAAGTAAATCCTCTATAAAGTAAACGGGGGCGAAAATGTTCCGCCCCCGTATAGTATATTGAGTTTAAATACTCTTATTTGACCAGCATAATTTTCTGGATATCAGAAAAGTGTCCTGCTGTCAATTTTACAAAATAAACACCACTGGCTTGGTTACTGGCATTCCATGTAACAGAGTAGTACCCAGCTTCACTTTCTTTTGAAACCAGATTCGTAACCAACTGACCTGTCATATCATAAATATCGATCATTACAACAGACGCTTCAGGAAGGTTATAGGAAATGGTCGTCACCGGATTAAACGGATTTGGATATGCCGGGGACAATGCAAATTCTATGGGTACTGCCAATTCATCTGAAACGATAATGCTACCCGTCGTTAGTGGGTCAACACCAAAATAATCGTTGCTTAGATCAGTCGATACGAATTTTTCAACATTTTTACTTTGACTCCAAAGTTTAAGGTTGATCTGATCACCTTCATGCCAACCGTCTAACTGGATGTCATAATCATTATATCCCTGCCAAGCAACCAACAATGTGGGTTCGTTCAGATCTGTGATGGTTACGGCACCAACAACTACACCATGAGCATATGCCACCAGTTCGTCTCCAACCTGTACATCACCTTGGATTGAGTTGATAACAATGGGATGAGAAATACCGGTTTCATCGATTTGGTAATGCTGTGGTATTGATGCCTCATATTTGTTGTACAGATAATCTTGATCAGGAACCCTGGCCAAGCCATCCCCTGATGGATATATTAGTGTGGCACCTTCTGTCCCTGCCAGATAGATTTTATATCCTTTACCCGGCATCATTCCACCCGAAGCATCAATGGTATTCACATTAAATGCAGGTAGGTAGTAGTGACCGGCATCGTCTTGTACCAATAAAATGGGTAGTCCTGCAAGTGCAGTCACAACAGACATAGGAGATTGCAACTGGTATGCTACATTATTCCAGAATAATGGACTCAAAGGAATGGGACAATCTGATGGCACAATACCGTAACCTTCCACTTCAATAGTGAACGGAGACGAACCCGATAGATAACTCATATACCCATCCGTGCATTCAACTTCTCCGATAGTATTTACACCAAATCCGGGTAGATAATACTGAGACTGATCATTGGTAACGATCAAGAATTCAGAAGCAGGGAAAACATCTTCAACTGCAGGATTTGTGGGAGTAAGGTAGAACGAGATGTTGTTCCAACGTAATGGTTGCAGCGTGATGGATTGGGTAATGAAATACTGACAATCACCTTCATTCTCAGCAGTTGCACACGGGTCGTAGTTTAATGCGTCCATATCCATACACCCATATCGATTGGCATCTATATTTGCGACAGTAACAATAGAACCAAATGTCCCATTACCTGTCGTGTATACTATCTGATTTGAGGGCAGAGCGTATTCACCACACTCTTCAACGCTATCCCAGACTTTAAAGTAGATTGGGTTTCCGGCAACATATCCTGAAAGCTGCGTGCCACCAAAACTACAATTATCGGTTGACCCAATTGCTACCATGTTCAATTGGTTCAAATTATATACGCTGGCACCCACCAGAATCTCTCCAATTTGATTAGAACAGTCATCATAATTGGTGACACCTGCCATGTCAAAGAGACCAACTTCATCAAATTGATTTAATCCACCAGTCACATTTACGATAATTAGTGAACTGACACCAGTTTCTGGAGGTAATGGTGTGAAATACTGGTTTGGAATGCAATCATTCGATGGGTCATCGTCGCACACATCACAGTCATCATAATACGCAGTTCCACCACATTCACCTAAACAGTCATCGATGTTTTCTTCACAATCACAGTCACCTGGAGGAATTCCAGGACCACCACATTCACCACACTCGTCAAAAACAAGACCACTGCCGCAAACATCGTCACAACCTAAAACGTTTCCTTCACAGTCACATTCTTCAGGAGGAATTCCAGCACCATCACATTCACCACACTCGTAAAAAACAA
>JABMOW010000104.1 GCA_013204025.1 Fidelibacterota bacterium
TGGGTGATCTGGTGTTATTTGTGGCATTCGTTCTGGGCGACGCAGAACCCACCGAAAACCAATTCCTCGCCGGAGATGTGAACTACTCTGGGCAAATAGATATTATTGATATTGTGATGGTGATATATGAAATTCTGGGGTAAATGTGTAAAATGGTGATGCTCTACCTAATTTTATTAAATTCGAATAATTTTAGCCAATCTCAAAAAGTACTCTTACTGAAATAGGGGTGGAGGTAAAAATGAAACGATTATTTTTTAAGCCAATTCTGGTATTACTCCTATCAATAGTATTGGTACATGCCCAAACTGATGATTATTACGAGGAAGTATTGACTCTGGGGGATTCGGGGATATGGCTTCAATTTGGATTAAATATATTTGCTTCAGGTGATGAGGTTGTGATTTATGGTGAAGAAGCCTTACACTGCTATCAAATAGATAGTGGTAATTGGGTAGAATATCAAACAATCACAGAACCTGATGCATTTATTTACGGACGTCGATTTCAGTTTACAGAGGAATATCTGGTAGTAGGTGCTCCTGGAAATACCTTTGTTTATCCTGATAACTCAGGTGGTGAGGTATTTTTATACAAAAAAGTAAGCGGATATTGGGTACCAGATACGGTGTTATCCACAAATGATGAGTTGATCTATGAATTTGGTGGGGACGTCTTTCTTGATTCTAATCGGATTGCAATAAAAGCAAAATCAGGTACTCATGGGAATTTTGAAACCGTAGTTTATGTCTTCGCTCTCGATGGTGGAAATTGGCTGGAAGAAACCGTAATACCAAATCCTACAGGGAGTACTGGTTTTGGCTATAGCATAGCCATGGATGACGATACAATTTATATAGGAGATGGAAATTTCTATCACGATTACTACGGAGAATATACAGGCATTGTATATGAATATAGAAATGAAGGTGATTCATGGAATATGATTAACGCCATTGAGCCTTCCAGCCCGGTGGGAGAAAGTCAATTTGGTACACATGTGTATAAAACCGGGAACTTATTATTCGTTGGTGCTTCAGGTCAGAATGTATCCAATGATTATCCAGGATATGTTTATGTATTTGAAAAAAGTGGAGATGACTGGGTATTGTTGCAGCTATTATCTCCAAATGATGGCGCGCATCTAGATATTTTTGGAGCGTCTTTGACAGCGACCAACAATTTACTAGCTGTCGGGGCACCTGCCAATGACGACGCAGGCAATGGTTCTGGATCAGTTTACATTTTTAGTAATTTGGATGGAGTGTGGCAGGAAATAAATAAAATAATTCCCACCGATGCAAATTATGGTGATTTTTTTGGTGATAATGTAAGTATGACACAAGATTTTGTCTTTGTTAGTGCTCCATTAAAAAACGGTTTGGAAGGAGCTGTCTATGTCTACGATCCCCGCGACACTTCTCTCCACGCCAACTTCGCCGGTTATGTACGAAGCGGCAATGCACCGGTGACCGTCCAATTTACCTCTGTACCGCAGGGCAACCCCACCGCTTATGATTGGGACTTCAACAGCGACGGTTTTGTTGATTCCACCGAACCGAATCCGCAGTTTACCTACCAGATTGATGGTATCTATTCGGTCACCCTCACGGTTTACGATGAATCCGGTAGTGATGAAGAGGTAAAAATTGATTACATTCAAGTGGTATCAGACATCCTTTTCGGTGATGTAGACCAAAGTGGCTCACTTGATGTAGGTGATCTGGTGTTATTTGTGGCATTCGTTCTGGGCGATGCAGAACCCACCGAAGACCAGTTTCTCTCTGGAGACGTGAACTACTCCGGGCAAATCGATATTATCGATATTGTGATGGTGATACACGAGATTCTGAATTAAAAATCAATAATTCTATTTTCAATGTCCACCTTTGGAGGGGGATTCAGGGGGAGGATTCTTTACACTACTCAATTTTTTCATCAAGTTATTTCTCCACCCCCGTCCGGACACTACCGGACACCCCCGCCAGCGTGGGATAGACAAAGCCCCGTCTGATCGGAGGGTAGGCAAAAGATAACGGTTTTTCCCATGCAGCTTCTTCTTTGCATACTCTGGGTGTTGGCGAGAGAATTTGAAGCAAAAAGTACTCTATCCCGACTTTAACAGATTGAAATACAGCCAGATAAACCCAGTGTTTTATGATTCTGGGATCATGTAATTTTTCCCCCTTGAAACTCGTCTATTTTACCGGAAATTTTACAACCGATTGATCAATCCATGAAATCTGCTTCATCTATACCACCTGATATAGGAATTTCTGCATCCACCAGCGAAGTGGAAAAGATCCGTTCTTCACTGAAAAATTCAGTTCGCGAAGGTACAGGTTGGGCGGTCATGATCGGTTTTGGTGAATCATACCTCGCCGCATTTGCCGAATTCCTGAAAGCGACCACATTCCAGATGGGTTTACTTACCAGCGTTCCTCAATTATTTTCGTCTTTACTACAGTTGTTTGCGGTAAAATCAACTCATGTCACACCGTCCCGCAAAAGGATTGTTGTGCTATCAGTTATTTTACAGGCAATGATGTGGCTGGTGATGATTGCTGTTTCTTACTTCACACAAAATGTGTATCTGTTTGTAGGGATGGTATCTTTGTATTTTATTTTCGGAGCGTTCTCCGTTCCCGCCTGGACATCATGGATGGGAGACCTGGTGCCGGAACGTATTCGAGGCAGATACTTCGGTAAACGAAACCGCACTATCGGCATGATATCCACTATTTCAGTCATTACCGCAGGGATTATCCTGCACTATTTATCATCATGGAATACCTGGCAGGCATTTACGGTACTGTTCTCTATTGCATTCGTCGGACGATTGGTTTCAGCATTGATCCTTACCCAACAATATGAACCGAGTGTCGAACTTGAAACTCCCCGGAAATTTGGCTTCATTCCTTTTTTGAAAAAGATCACTCATGAAAACTTTGGTGTATTTTCGCTGTTTGTGATGGGGATGCTGTTCGCTGTTTATCTGGCAGTCCCACTATTTGTCATTCTCTGGTTACGGTTTTTACACTTCTCCTATTTCCAGTTTATGGCGATAATCGCAACCACGTCCATTTCCAGCTTTATAGCTATGGGCTATTGGGGAAGATATGCCGATTTATATGGCAACCGGTGGGTGATGAACGCTTCCACCTGGATCATCATTCTTCTACCTGGCGTATGGGTGATTTTATATTTTATGCCACATGCATTTTCTTTCCCCATGGCTTTGTGCATTCAGGTATTTGGAGGTGCGTCTTGGGCGGGATTCAACCTCGGTTCAGCGAATTACGTTTATGACAGCGTACCCAGAAAAGATCGTCTTCGTTATGTGTCATATCACAATGCCATGAAGGGCGTAGCAATTTTTGCAGGTAGTCTGATTGGCGGCTGGCTTGGCGGCCAATCCATTCATATCCCCGGATTGACAAGTGCGGTCCCAACCGGTATATTGGTTGTATTTGGATTGTCTACTTTACTTCGGTTTGTGGTTTTCCGGATGTATTTTTCACGCGTAAAAGAGGTCCGAGTTCAACGTGATATGCCCCCGCCACTTCGGTTTGCCGCGTTCGTACCCATGCAGGGCTTGGTAGTAGATCCCATCATTGGCTTGAACCGGACATTGCAACAATTCAGAGTCCGGTTACAAAAAATATGGCAGAACGTTGAATAACGGCGATGCCCAAACAACCGTCTGTCAATAATAAATGAATGATTAACCCTCGTATCATTAATTCCGTCTTTCGGACAGACTAATTCCATGTACTTTGTTCAAGACGGAACCGTAAATTTACCGCATGATTTTTACAAGTTTATATAAAATAGATATACCTAATTATGTTAAAAACTGATGTTGGAACGACGATGATTAAAACCCGATTTGCACCCAGCCCCACAGGCTACCTTCATGTTGGCGGACTTCGAACCGCCCTGTTTAATTATTTATTTGCCCGAAAATACGGTGGTCAGTTTGTTCTTCGAATAGAAGATACCGACCAGTCGAGGCAGGTAGAAGGTGCGGTAGAAAATCTGTTGAATACATTTACCCGACTTGGAATTGACTTTGATGAAGGTCCGACCCAGGGTGGAGAAAAAGGACCCTATTTTCAAAGCCAACGTCTGGATATTTATCATAAACACATACAACTATTGCTGGATGCGAATACTGCATATCCCTGTTTTTGTTCAGAGGATCGCCTCAAAGAAGTTCGAGCAAAACGACAAGCTGAAAAATTGAACACACCCTATGACCGTCATTGTGTATCGATTCCACAGAATCTTGCGATTGAGATGATGAAATCTCAACCCTACGTGATCAGGCTGAAATCACCCGAAAGCGAAACCGTATCTTTCAAAGATGCTGTCCGTGGAGAAGTGTCGTTTAATTCTGATGAAATCGACGATCAGGTGCTGATGAAAACCGATGGATTTCCCACATATCATTTTGCCAATGTGGTAGATGATCACCTCATGGGAATCACTCATGTGATTCGGGGTGAAGAATGGCTGCCATCAACACCAAAGCATGTCCTTTTGTACCGGTATTTTGGATGGACTCTGCCGACGTTTGCACATCTACCGTTGTTGCTGAATCCGGATCGGTCGAAACTTTCCAAGCGACAAGGTGATGTGGCGGTTGAGGATTATTTGGCAAAGGGATACCTGCCAGAAGCGTTGCTGAATTTTGTAGCATTACTGGGGTGGAATCCAGGTGACGACCGGGAAATATTCAGCATCGCACAACTTGAGCAGGAATTCAGTATCGATCGGATACAGAAATCTGGTGCTGTTTTCGACGTGGAAAAATTGAAATGGATGAACGGTGCCTATCTCAAGGATTTACCCCTTGAAAAATTGTCAGAAATTGCCAGACCATATTTTAAAGATGCCGGTCTGGAAATCCCGGATGAAACCACTTACCAGAAAATAGTGGATTTTGCCAGAAAACGGATTTCTCTGATGACAGAGATTGTTTCGGAATCATCCATGTTTTATCAACTTCCGGAATTTTCGCCAGAAGATCTAGACTTACTTCGGAAAAAATCATCCAAAACCGTCCTGCAGTATTGGTTGGATCAGGTTCCCCGAAAACCGGTATGGACTGAAGGAGAAATTAAAGAACTGCTAAAGTCAACAACGCAGGATTTTCAGGTTAAGGGGCGGGATTTATATTTTCCGTTGAGGCTTGCACTCTATGGAAGCTGTCACGGTCCTGATATCCCCGCACTGATCGATATTTTAGGCACGGATGAGGCTACCGTCCGATTAACCCGGGCACTTCAAAAATAACAGGAAAAATATGAGCGATTCAACAACAGCAACAAATTTCATACTCGATATTATTAACAATGATTTGAAAACCGAAAAATACGACAATCGAGTGCATACACGATTTCCTCCCGAACCCAATGGATATTTGCATATCGGGCATGCTGCCTCAATCTGTCTGAATTTCGGAATAGCCAGGGATTATGAAGGTGGAAAATGTAATCTCCGTTTTGATGATACAAATCCCATTAAAGAAGAACAGGAATTTGTAGATTCTATTATCCAAGACGTGAAGTGGTTGGGCTTCGACTGGGAAGATCGGTTGTTTTTTGCATCAGACTATTTCGATCAGATGTATGAATATGCCGTACAATTGGTGAAATCTGGACATGCGTATGTGGATGATCAGACCGGTGATCAGATCCGCCAAACCCGGGGTACTTTGAAAGAACCCGGAATTGAGAGTCCCTTTCGTAACCGCACACCAGAAGAGAATCTGGATTTGCTTACCCGGATGAAAGCAGGAGAATTTGAGGAGGGATCAAGAGTCCTCCGAGCGAAAATTGATATGACATCACCCAATATGAATATGCGCGACCCGGCCATGTACCGAATCCTTTATCGATCACATCATCGTACCGGAAATAAATGGTGCCTATACCCAATGTACGATTGGGCGCATGGGTTGGAGGATTCCATCGAGAAAATCACCCATTCAATCTGTACTTTGGAATTTGAAGATCATCGCCCGCTGTATGATTGGTTCCTCATCGCTTTAGGTGCGTACAGACCTCAGCAAATAGAATTCGCTAGAATAAACGTGAATTATACGGTGACCAGCAAACGAAAGCTAATGCAGTTGGTGACTGAAAAACATGTACAGGGATGGGATGATCCACGGATGCCTACTATCTCTGGGCTTCGTCGTCGGGGATATACTCCCGAATCGATTCAGATATTTTGTGAACGTGTGGGCATCAATAAACGGGACGGCGTCAGCGACATAGCGCTTCTGGATCATTGCTACCGGGAAGAAATGAATAACAGCGCCAAGAGGGTCATGGCCGTGCTGGATCCAATAAAACTGATCATTACCAATTACCCTGAAAATCATGTAGAAATGTTATCTTCGGAAAATAATCCTGAAGACCCGGAGGCAGGTACTCGCCAGATCCCATTTACGCGGGAGTTATACATCGAGCGCACGGATTTTATGGAAGACCCGCCAAAAAAATACTTCAGGCTTGCACTCGGGAAAGAGGTTCGGCTGAAGCAAGCATATTATGTAACCTGTGAATCCGTAGTAAAAGACAAAGACGGTAATATTTTAGAGATACATTGTGTTTATGATCCGAATACCAAAGGTGGGTGGTCACAAGATGGACGAAAAGTCCGCGGGACTCTTCATTGGGTATCGGTTGACCATGCCCTGGATGCAGAAGTGAGAGTATACGAACACCTGTTTTTGAAAGAAAATCCGAACGATGCTGAAGAAGGAAAAGACTTCATTTCAAATCTGAATCCAAACTCACTTAACATTCTAGCCGGGTGTAAAGTTGAACAAAGCCTAAAAGATGCAACTGTTGAAGAAAAATACCAATTTTTACGCCATGGGTATTTCTGCGTGGATAAAGATTCAAATTCTGATCTACTTGTGTTCAACAGAACAGTACCCTTGAGAGATAGTTGGGCAAAAAAGGGGAAGTAATCAATTAATTATCTGACGAAAACTCTGTCAGGGTTACTTCCAAAAGAACTATGACAAGCACACACAATACAGTCACTACTATAAAAGCTTTTGCCAAGATAAATCTGGGTTTAAAGATTACCGGCAGGTTATCCAATGGATATCATACGCTTTACAGTCTATTTTTGGAAATTGATCTTGCGGATCATCTGCATTTCGAAATCCTACCTGAACCGGATATCACAGTTACTACCGAAGGCATACCTATCCAGAAAGATGCGGTCAATCTGTGTGAAAAAGCAGCTCGAATCATCTGTCAAAACCACCCGGTTTCATCAGGTGTCCACATACATCTGGATAAACACATTCCCATCGGTGCAGGTCTCGGAGGGGGATCCAGTGATGCAGGGACGACCATCAAAGTCCTTTCTGCTCTGTGGGGTCTGAACTTACCACTAAACGAGCAGATCCGTTTGGCATCAATGGTTGGGGCGGATGTCCCATTTTTTATTCAGGGCGGTCTACAGTTGGCTGAAAATACCGGAGATCATTTGACAGCAGTTGATGATGAGCCTTTACGGTCTTTACACTTTGTGCTGGTAAAACCGGATTTTGAAGTCTCCACACCATGGGCATATGAGCAGATAAAAACATATTTGAAACTTCCAACGAACATTAATAGATTTGCGCCCCTTTCAGAGCCACTGAATTGGGCGTTATTTGAAAACGATTTTGAACGGGTCATCGTATCGACATATCCAGAGCTGGCAGAGATCAAGGAGGAATTACTTCTCCGAAACGCCGTTTTCGCCAGTCTGTCGGGTAGCGGTTCGACTGTGTATGGTATTTTTGATGACCGGGAAAAAGCATTGCAAGCCTCTGCTTATTTTTCATCCCAATCCTTCTGGACTGCAAGTACCAGACCCGTCCATCGCTAATATTACACAGAAACATCACCGGTTTACCGGTTAATATAAGCCACCTATTAGGTGTTAGGCTTGTTTTGGGGGATCGTTCAATGGTAGGACACCAGGTTTTGGATCTGGTTATCGGGGTTCAACTCCCTGTCCCCCAGCTATGAAACTATTTTCAGGCAGATCAAACAAGGTATTGGCTCAAAGAATTGCAGATTATCTGCAGTTACCTTTGGGTAAATTATCGATTTTTAATTTCAGCGATGGTGAAATCGGCGTTGCATTTGATGAAAACATCCGCAACGAAGATGTTTACATTATCCAATCCACCAATCCTCCTGCAGAAAACATTATTGAACTCATGCTGCTGCTGGATGCTGCCCGTCGAGCATCCGCCCATAAAGTGATTGCCGTTATCCCCTATTTCGGATATGGAAGGCAGGACCGGAAACACGCACCCAGAGTCGCTATTTCTGCACGGATGATGATGGATATGATCACCGCAGCTGGTGTGGATCGTATCATTACCATGGATCTCCACTCATCACAAATACAGGGATTCGCGAATCTACCCTTCGATCACCTATACTCCCGAATTGCACTTTTGGACCGCTTAAGACAACTGAATATGGATGCCAATAACGGCGTGGTTCTTGCCCCAGATATGGGAAGTGCCAAAATGAGCCAGTCTTATGCAGAAAAATTAGGAGTTGGATTTGCGTTGATTGATAAGCGTAGACCACGCCCCAATGAAGCCAAAATTGCCAATCTTGTGGGTGATTTAGAAAATAAACATGTGTTGATCATTGATGATATGATTGACACGGCAGGAACCATTTGTAACGCTGCTGAAATCGCAATAGAAAAAGGTGCTATGGATGTAATTTGCGTTGCCACACACGCCGTGTTTTCGGGAAAAGCTATTGAAAGGCTTTCATCATCCCCAATTGAAAAAATTATCGTATGCGATACCATTCCAATACCGGAAGATAAAAAATTAGATAAATTTGAGATCATCTCGGTTGGAACCGTTTTTGGAGAGTCGATCAAAAGAATCAACTCAGGACAATCACTGAGCTCTATGTTTAAATAAAGACATTATTAAGGAAATTAAAATGACAACAGAATATAAATTAGAAGTATTTAAGCGCGAGGGAGAAGGAAAGAAATATTTAAGATCTCTCCGACGTGACAACAAAGTACCGGGGATCTACTACTCCCATGCATCAAAGGAAAGTATTCCGTTTTTGATGGATAAAAAAGATATGCTGAAAGCCATGAAGGCCGAAGTGCATTTGTATAAAGTTAGCGTTGGTGGACGACTGCGTTCCGCGATCTTTAAGGAAGTCCAGTTTCACCCCGTCACAGATGAAGTTATCCACGTAGACCTGTATGGCGTTCGCATGGACGAGTTGATCGACTTTAAAGTATCATTGCATTTAATTGGTATACCCGAAGGCGTGTCCGTTGAAGGCGGCCATTTATCACATCTGCAGCAGGAACTTGATATTCGCTGTCTCCCGGCTGACATTCCTAATGTCATTGAGATTGATGTGACAGAGTTAAGAAAGGGTGAAAGTATTCACGTCAGTGATCTGACCATCCCGGATAACGTTGAGTGTGTTACTCCTGCTGATGTAACAGTTGCGAGCATTATCCACGGAATGAAAGCTGAAGAAACAATTCTGGACGATGAAGAAGAAGAAGACACAGCATTTGAAGAAGAAGCTCCAGAAACAACTGAAGAGTAACCCCAAAAACATTGAATCTCATTGCAGCACTTGGCAATCCCGGCAGGAAATACGAGCACACAAAACACAATTTTGGATTTTGGGTGGCTAATCGTTTTGCCGAACGAAAACAAATCTCGTTTCGGGCTGGGAAAGGGCAGTACGTTTTTACCCAACTTTCAGGGCAGTTCGTTTTGTTAAAACCGACTACTTACATGAATGACAGCGGTATGGCTGTAAGTGCTGCCTCTCGATATTTTGATATTGAGATGGAAGATATTCTTTTGGTGTACGACGATATTGACCTCCCCCTGGGAACAATGAGATTTCGATCAGAAGGAGGAACCGGCGGCCACAAAGGCGTAGAATCCATCATTTATCATTTGCAGTCAGATGCTATGCCTCGGTTAAGACTTGGGATTGCCACAGACTCACCCATGCGACCTGCAGAACACTATGTGCTTCAACCCTTTAACGCATCTTCAAAAAAACAGGTGCCGGAAGTCATTGAACAGGCTTGTGATGGGATTGATCATTATCTGCAAAACGGAATTACTGAAACTATGAATCAATTTAATCGAAAAGGAACGGTGTAAATGAGTATCCACTTATACTGGATTATTGGAACTGGTATTGTCGGCCTGCTGTTTTCTTTCTGGAAAACCGGATGGATTCTGAAGCAGGAAGAAGGTTCTGATAAAATGAAACGGATTGGTGCAAGCATTGCGGAGGGCGCAATGGCATTTCTGCGAGCAGAATATCGAGTATTGGCTGTTTTTGTCGTTGTCGTTGCTATTTTACTCGGCTGGGCAAATTTTGGAAGAGAAGGATCCAGTGCTCTGATTGCACTTTCATTCGTTACGGGCGCAGTTGCATCAGGCTTGGCAGGATTTCTGGGAATGCGCGTCGCCACTAAAGCAAACAATAGAACGACACATGCAGCAAGGACCGGATTAGCAAAAGCCTTAAATGTGGCTTTTACAGGTGGGTCTGTCATGGGGCTTAGCGTTGTGGCTCTCGGGGTTATCGGGTTAAGCGGATTATTTCTGTTTTACTCCCATCAATTTAATAATGATTATGTTCGCATCATAACGGTATTATCAGGTTTCTCTTTAGGTGCATCATCTATCGCTCTATTTGCACGTGTGGGCGGAGGCATTTATACCAAAGCTGCAGATGTAGGCGCTGATCTTGTGGGAAAAGTTGAAGCAGGAATTCCTGAGGATCATCCATTAAATCCTGCTACAATTGCAGATAACGTTGGTGATAACGTAGGCGATGTGGCTGGTATGGGTGCCGATCTTTTTGAATCTTATGTCGGCTCTATTGTAGGATCGATGGTCCTGGGAGCTTCTGTTATGGTTGCCGGGAATATGGATACCAGTTTTATTATTCTTCCCCTGATGATTGCCGGTGTGGGTATCTTGGTTTCAATTCTGGGAACTTTCATGGTGTCCGTAAAAGAAGGAGGAAATCCGCAAAAAGGGTTAAATAGGGGTGAGTTTGGTTCATCATTTATTCTCCTCATTATTATGTTCTTTATTATCACCAAAGTACTTCCATCGGATTTCACTCTTGGCGGAAATGTCTTTACCAGTTTAGGAGTATTCTGGGCAACATTGATTGGACTTCTGGCAGGATTGGGTATTGGTATGATAACGGAATATTATACTGGAACAGAGTCCCGACCTGTAAAATCCATCACTCGTCAATCTCTTACCGGCCCTGCAACAAACCTAATAGCAGGATTGGGTGTGGGCATGCAGTCTACTGCTATTCCAATTATAATTCTTGCCGCTGCTATTATGGGTGCAAATCATTTTGCAGGACTTTATGGTATTGCTATGGCAGCGCTTGGGATGCTTGCCAATACCGGCATCCAACTGGCGGTGGATGCATATGGTCCAATATCAGACAATGCAGGTGGCATCGCTGAAATGGCAAATTTACCGAAAGAAGTAAGACAACGGACTGATAAGTTGGATGCTGTGGGAAATACCACTGCTGCTATTGGTAAAGGATTTGCTATCGGTTCTGCTGCGCTCACATCTTTAGCCCTTTTTGCTGCCTTCCGTACAACTGTGGAAGCCATTAGTGGTGTTCCACTGAGTATCAATATTACAGAAGCCAGAGTGATGGCAGGTTTATTTGTAGGTGGTATGCTACCATTCCTTTTTTCCTCACTGGCAATGAATGCTGTGGGTAAAGCAGCAATGGCCATGATTGAGGAAGTCCGTCGGCAATTTAAAAGTATCCCTGAACTGGCAGCCGCATTGAAGGTAATGAAAAAATATGGAGAAGATCAGAAAATGTCTTCTGAAGATCAGAAGATTTTCGAGGCTGCAGATGGAAAAGCAGAATATGGAAAGTGTGTAGAAATATCCACGTCCTCTGCTATCCGGCAAATGCTCATGCCAGGTCTCCTAGCCATATGTACACCAGTTTTAGTTGGATTTGTATTTGGACCCGAAACACTTGGCGGTCTTCTAGCTGGGGTAACAGTAACAGGTGTGCTCATGGCAATATTTCAGTCTAACGCCGGTGGTGCCTGGGATAATGCAAAGAAATTGTTTGAAGAAGGTATCACAATAAATGGTGAAAAGTATTGTAAGGGAAGCGAGGCTCACAAAGCAGCAGTCGTCGGTGACACTGTTGGAGATCCTTTTAAAGACACATCCGGACCATCGCTGAATATTCTTATAAAGCTCATGGCTGTTGTGTCTCTGGTAATTGCACCATTAATTATAAAATAATTTAGAAGTAAGGAATAGAATATGAAATATTATGAAACGGTCGTTATCATTCATCCCGCGATTGAAGGTGGGATGTTAAAGGATAGCATTGTGGAAGTTCAAAAGCTGGTGGAACAAAAAGGCGGTGAACTGAAAAATACGGAAGTCTGGGGCAGGAAAAAACTGGCCTATCTGATCGATAAACAAAAGTATGGAACGTATACCATGCTCCAATTTATCGGTGATAAAATTAAGATCAATGAAATGAACGTGGAATTGGAACATAATCCTAATGTTCTGGCGTATATGACCATTAAAATTGATGAGACTGAAATGAGAGAACAAACCGGTGATCTGGATACTCAAATTGATGGTCAGGCTCCACAAGCAGAGGCAGAAGAAACTGTCGTTTCCAGCGAAGAGAAAACAGTTGATAAAACCCCTGAAGTTAGCGAGGATGAAACCAAAGCTATCATCAAAGAAGAAGGGGATGATCTTCCTAAGGTCGATGAACCGGAAACCCCCAGCTCTGATGAATCTGAAGATTCTCAAGATAAAGAAAACTAAGGAGAGAAATTACTATGGGATTTATAAGTCAACGAAAAATATGTCCGTTCTGCGAATATCCAGAAATGATCATCAATTATAAAGAATATAAAGTTCTTCGGAAGTTTCTCACTGAACAGGGAAAGATTATCCCGGGCTTTGTTACAGGTGTATGTTCAAAGCATCAGCGCCATATTACCAGAGCCATCAAACGGTCACGGAATATTGCATTGCTGCCATTTACAACCGATTACCGTGATATTTAGGAGAGATTAAGCATGAAAATTATATTAACGGTTGATGTTGAAAACTTAGGTAAAGCTGGTGAAATTATAACAGTAAAAGATGGATATGCCAGGAATTATCTGGTTCCCAGAAAATTTGCTGAAGCCGCCACCCGAAAGAATATTGCCGCCATCGCAACTCAGATGGAATTAAATAATGTCCGCGAAGCCAAAAAGCGCGCCAATATGGAAGCACTTGTCGGCAGATTGAACAAACTAACCCTTAAATTCACATTAAAAGCGGGTGAAGAAGGTAAACTATTTGGTACAGTTACCACTCCAATGATCGCTGATGCCATTGTCGCCAAAGGGTATCCTATTGACAAAAAAGAAATTGAGGTTCCCGAAGCCATCAATCATTTGGGCTCATATTTTGTGAATGTTAAATTGGGGCATGGTTTTGGTGCCCGCGTTAAAATCAAGGTTGAGGCTGAATAATTCACCGATTTACCTGATTATCCTTCTAAAAAGTCCGTCTTTTGGCGGACTTTTTGTTTTATAGTAAAAACAAAGGGTAAACTTGTTGAATGAACAATTCAGGAAGACTTATGAAGGCGACAACACCGAAATAAATAAATAATCAGCTTGATACTGATTAGTCCTTTTGAAGCAAGGTATCACCTCTACATAAAAAGATGGATCCCTGTAACCACAAAGACTGCCACGTTCACCCCATGCACACCTAAGCATGTGCGACAGAGAACATTCAGCCGATAAAGTCCCAGAGATAAGTAGAGTGTGAAAAGGAGCGCAATGATGGATAATCCAAAGATCCATGAAAAAGGTGGGACTCCTGTGAAGTAAGTGAAGGCAGTGATGAATATCAACGCCAGATAGTACCACATTCCCCAAAAGCTATTTGACTGTCCCAGTATTTTCCCGAATTTAGTGTCCACAATATCCTTGCATCGGCATTTGGCCATCTGGAGTTGTGGCGGTATCCACCATACCATATCTGTGATAAATTTTTTATACACCCCGTAAAAATAAAAAGACAGGGTCCATCCTAGGCCGGCTAGTATGAATAGCAAAATGGTAGTTATTGGAGATAGATAATGGGGGATAGTCATATTTTGTTGCTTTCAGATTACCGGAATTCAGCGATTTCAGAAAGTGTTTTCCGCTTGATATTGGGAACCGTCATATCTGGTGCCGGGTGACCGGCTACCAGAATCAGGAACGGTTTATAATTGATAGGGACATCCAAAACGTTATTCAGAAATGCCATCGGGCTGGGTGTGTGTGTCAGGGATGCGAGCCCTGCATGATGAAGAGCAGTGATGAGTAGCCCTGTAGCGAGTCCAACTGATTCCGTGGGGTAATAACGCTTACTTTTGTTCCCGACCTCATCTAGTCCGTATTTTTCTTCGAATACGACAATAAGGATAGGCGCGGTTTCCAGAAAGGGCTTGCTTGCATTGGTTCCCAGATGAGAAATGGAATCCAGCCATTCATCGGACGCTCGGTGTGAGTAAAATTCCTGTTCCTCTTTTTCAGCGCTAGCTCGGATTTGTGCTTTTGCTTTGCTATCGGATACGACGACAAATTTCCAGGGTTGCTGATTTGCACCACTGGGGGCTGTCCCTGCAGTCATCAGACAATGTTCAACAATTTTCCGGGGAACGACCTGATCTGAAAATTGCCTGATAGTCCGGCGGGTGTTCATGATATCGTAGAATGTTTTTGATCGGTTGAGCATTTCATCATCCGATGCGTGTCGGGTATGTTTGTATGGGATAAACTCTGGTTTAGTCATGACTGTCCTCTTGAAATCACGAGAAATTTATCATTGGCAGGCAGGGGAATCCAACGTGTGAATCGTTCCGTTTTTGTGGAAATGAAAAATGCCCACCGAAAGGTGGGCATTGTCTGTAGCCCGTAGGAGAATCGAACTCCTGTTGCAGAGATGAAAACCCTGAGTCCTAACCACTAGACGAACGGGCCTGAAAAAGCCGAGAATATTACAGAATTTCACTCACACAAACCAAAATAATTTAAAAACAAATAGCGCCATTTTGATATCAGTTCCTTTGCTTTCCGATGCCAAAACCCCACACGCTACCGGCAGATCCCAGATTTTGAAATCCCACGTCAAACACATAATTCCCTATCGGTAAACGGACACCTCCTGCAATTCCGGCTGTCAATGTACGAAAGACATCTCCCCAAGCCAGGCTATTTTTCTCGGAGCTGGCACTGATCCACAACGCAAAACCGGAGTTCAGGTTAAATTCAGCAGCAGTAATGATCAATGGCTGCCCTGAGTTCACATTCAGATAATCCACGGATAGGGTTGCAGGCAGATGAAGAGGCTGGTAGAAACAGGAGTACCGGATTTGTCCCTCCATGGGTTCACGTCGTCCGGCATAGGTGGATAGCATCTTGCCCATATTTTCAGCGGATATTCCCACGCCCAAGCGATCATCCAGAAATCTGCTTCGAATCCCTGTATTTACAAATAATCCCGAAGATCGATACTGTTGAATGACGCTGTGTATTCCTCCCGCTGAAATTCCCCAGGACAAATGCCCGGACCAAATGGATTTATATCCTACCCGGAATACCATATCTCTGGCTGAAAATGTTTCTCCTGTAGCCGAATCGGAGAATCTTCCGAAATCCATAACTGTAACTACTGTCGATACTACACCTCTGGCAGTTTTTGAAGTATAATGTAGCTGATGGCCCGTGATATCCGCGGGATATGCGAAGAATTGGCCGCCAAAGGATTTTCCTTCACAATCTAAAACGGCAGGATTACTGTTTAAAATTGACGTGGAGACCGCACTGGCGCCGTTGGTGAGAGATAAAGATCGCACTGAAGTGGGGGTGTCCAAACTATTGAACACAGATTGCCCCGCCATGGGTGAGACCAGCAGCAGGATTGTAAAAAGAAAATGTCTGTTCAAAATTATCAATTGAAATAACTCATTTAACTGACTGAAAAATTATCACCATCACCCCCAAGATTGATTCATCTTAATTAGGGAGGTCATCTTTTGATGGATATACATCACCGGCTATTCCCAAATCCTCTAATGCCTCTTCCAATTCCCATAGTTGGAGTTTTTTCCGATTTCGATACCGTTTATAAAAATATCCGCCAGTCACAATAAAGGGTAATATGATGAAGACAATACTGGAGATTTCCAGAAGGAACAACCAGTTATAATTCTGCCGGATGAATGCAAAATATTTTTCCTGAAAATCCAATTGATCGTCGCCGGTGACGGTATGGAATGCGGTGATGAAATCTATCATCCGGGCTTCGTTTTTTGGATTCACCGACTGATCCATTAGTTCAAAAATCAATGAGAAGACAGGTTGTCCGTAGAAATATTCCATAGCACTCACCGCTGCGGCAGATTGACCATATGCCAGATCAACGGATCGACTCGTCTGAGTGTGCATACTGTGGAGTCTGGAGATTGGTATTAACTGATTTCGCCATTTTGCCTGAGAAATCCGTAGTTTGTGCAGAATGGAAAATTCTCCTGCGGATTGCATCGCCATTCCCTCCATCAACCATGCGGGCATAGTGGCAGAATTTTGTATCCGGTAAATGTAAATATGATTCAGTTCATGAACCACAACTTCCATAAATCTGTTCATGGATATGTGAATAATCGCTGGAGATTGAAGAACGATCCGGGATGAGTTAGGCATGGCTACAGCGATGCTCCATTCAGGCGAATGTCCTCTGGTTTGGCGAATAAATTCATCGTGGGTGGCAACCAAAATCACGGAGAAATCCTTCGCATCAACGATACCAAAATCATCTACCATTTGTTGTGCGGACTGTATAATATGTTCGGTGAGCTCCACTCTGAATTCTTCATCACCGGTATCCATTTGAAGTGTACAGTTGCCAAGCGCAGTAGGAAAGGGTACTGCCCATAACAGGGATATCCAAATCAGCAGAGTGAAAAGAAATTTCACAGTACATTCACAGGATCAGGGATAAACTGTACTTTCACTCCCCGGTGTTGATTCTTTAACGTTCGTGCCTCAAATAACCGACTCAAATGATGCTGCAGGATCATTGGTTTTTCCATCGGCTGTTTGATGAGAATATGAAACCTCCAGAGCATCTGGATTCTTTCGATGGGTGCAGGCGCAGGACCCAACAATAAAATGCCGGGAATATTCTTCAATGTTTGTTGATATAATAATGCTATTTCTTCCACCGTCTGCCTCTTCTTACCTGTGAACAGTAATCGTGCCAGCCGTGAAAACGGCGGATATGACAACTCTTTCCTTTCTGCAAGTACCTGATTATAGAATCGGTGGATGTCCAGTCTTGACGCATTTTGGATATTTGGATCGTCAGGATTGTATGTCTGGATGACAGCCTTCCCCGGCTTTTTCCCCCTACCAGCCCTCCCTGAAACCTGGTACACCAATTGGAAGATCCTCTCACCGGCACGAAAATCCGGGAATAATAATCCTGAATCGGCGTTGATGATCCCCACAAGGGTCACATTTTCAAAGTCCAATCCTTTGGCGATCATTTGAGTGCCCAACAAGATATCTGCTTCGTGATTACCGAATTTTTCAAGCAATTTATGATGAGCACCGCGAGAACGAACCGTGTCCTGATCCATCCTGATCACACGAGCATCCGGGAACAAACGTCCCGCCTCTTCTTCTACTTTTTGCGTCCCTGTCCCCGTTAATTGAATATCTTCGTCTCCACACTGGGTGCAATTAGAATGCACCGGATATGAGGATCGGCAATAATGACACATAAGTTTGTTTAAATGTTTGTGATAAGTCAAGGACACGGAACACTGATGGCATTGAGCAATTTGTCCGCATTTCATGCACTGTAGAACCATCGAATATCCCCGCCGGTTTCGGAGCAAAATGATTTGTTCATGCCGGGTTAAACATTCTCGAACTTCGTGAATCAGTTCTGCGCTGAAAATCGTACTTTCGGAATCTTCCATCCAGTGAGCGGATTTCATATCCACCAGTTTTACCTGCGGGTGTGTGGCATTTCCATATCGCTTGGTAAGCTTGAGGACGGTATATTTTTCTTTCAATCCATTGAAATAGGATTCCAGACAGGGCGTAGCGCTGGTGAGAACAACTACCGCTCCGGCGTTCTGACCTCGTATCATAGCCACATCCCGGGCATGGTAGAACGGAGTTGAATTTTCCTGTTTGTAGGATGATTCCTGTTCTTCATCAATGATGATCAATCCCAGGTTTTCGAGTGGCGCTAAAATTGCGCTCCGGGCACCCACAACCACCGAATATTTGTTGCGCTTCAATTGTCGCCATGTCCAGCCCTTTTCTGCCCGCGTCATTGCGCTGTGCCACAATGCTACCCGATCGCCAAATGCATGCCGAAACCGTTTTGCAACTTGCGGTGTCAATGCAATTTCAGGGACCAGTACCAATACGGTTTTTCCTTCACTCACTGTCGTTTGAGCCAGTTTCAGATACACTTCGGTCTTACCACTACCGGTGACGCCGTGTACTAAATACGGTGAAAACAGATTGGCTAGAATAGATTGAGCAATTTGTTCATACACCTGAGTTTGTTCCTCAGACAGGGATATCTCACGTGGAGTTCCGGGTGCCATAATATCGAAGGGGTCATAAATTCGGGGTTGCAGTGTCAACTTTACCCATCCCTGTTCGTTCAATTTCCGGCATACGGTCAATGGAGAGGAGGCAAAATCCTTTAATGACGATACTCGCACCGGATCATCAACCAGCGCCAACGCTTCGAGAATTCTTTTCTGTGCCATCGCACTGTTTTTAATCTGGGGGATTCCATCAATACCCATGGGTGTGATTTGAACGAAATGATCTTCGTGCGGCGTGTATTCATTCAGGAAATTCAAAGGGATAGTGCTTTTCAAAACGCGACCGATGGGCGTCACATAATATTTGCACATCCATTCCATTGTGGACCATAATTCATCGGGGATTGTCAATGTGTCATCACTGATGGATGTAATTTCCTTGAACTCACCCGTGTAGTCAGATGTGTTCGTCGTATGAGTGACAAATCCGATACGGGAGGAATTACCCAGTTCTACCCGAACACAAACCCCCGGACGAATTTTATCCCGCAGTTTCTGTGGAACCCGGTAGTCAAATGTCTGAAATTGCTGCAGAGGGAATGATACACTGGCGTACATAAGGATAAATTTACAGAGGGGAGACTATTGCCTACCAGCGGCAGACGGACCTGCCGGCACTGGTTACTTCTTTATTCTAACTTCTGACGGTTCGACGGGGTCCTCGGTCGTAGCCCTACGGGTGAGACTCACCGCATCGCTTCCTTGCCTGCAGAAGGCAGGTTACTTCTCACTTTCTCCCATCACTCTTCCACCCTCGTTCCCCTGGCAACCCACACGTGAGCACCTAGATTAATATCGCCATATAAAATAATGGTATCATCTTTAACTGCCATGCCACCACAAAAATGATAATAATCCGTTGCCATGAAATAATCATAGACTTCATTCCCGAAATACCAAGAGGAGCCATTAAAGTGGGCGTATTTAGCAATTTGCGAAACCGTGTAGATATCGTTATAATTATTACCATCGAGCCCTCTACCCCGAGACCAACCCGCATTGATGTATGATAAACTATCCAATGGAAAATAACTACCCTCTCCTGTTGATATCGATTCTCTCCACACACCTCGCAATGCTGCAGACACATATAACGTGTCATCAAAAGCCCATACTTTGTACATTCTGCCACTAAGAACACTATCTTCCTGAACTGGTGAGTGTAACTCTAATAGATCGGACCAATTTTCACCATTGAAGAATGAAAGTTTCAACGGATACTCATTGTTAATAAGATCAAGATTCCCAGCGAGTGTCCAGATGTGATTATCATCCAAACCGTACATATCCCTGATGGGAAATGGCGGATTGTACTGACTTCCACTACCGGTGGTAGTTTCCATGATCGTGAATTCCTCACCATTCCAGTGGATAATATCTCCAGAATACTTACTGAAGTACATACTGTTTGATGAAGTACCCCACATGTCATTAATTCCACCCAATCCAGGTGGAAATCCATCATCTGTTGGAAGATACATATACCAATAAATTCCATCATAATATGACGGCAGTGTAGATGCAATCCAAAGATCATTATCACTAAATCCAAATACATCATACAGCCCCCGAGGATACTCTGAAAGATCATTATTCTCATTGATAATTCCCTGGGTCCATCCTTCCCCATCCCAATGAATATAATTATGCAGGCTGTCACCATCAAAGTTCCGGACCTCACCAACCACCCAAATGTCATCATCAGATAAGATGTGGGCATCATAGAGAGAGTTGATGTTGCCTGATGGTGCTCCGAAAATTTGGATATCCCAGGTGAAATTGTGAGATGGGTAAATGGGGCAGCAAGAAGTGATATCATTCCAACAGGTGGTCTCATCTTCCTCACATTCTCCGTATGTTCCAAGAATATATTGTATGATAATGATCGCATCCTGAATATTGACTGAATCATCAAAGTTCACATCACCCGCTAGAAGTTCACCCGAGGTGGGTTCGGGTTCGATGTTTAAAATAATGTTTACAATCCTGACAATGTCGAGGACATTGATCTCACCGTCGTTGTTTACATCGCCCAATTGGTTGCGAGGGGTGGCAAATAAAATTAGACATAGGATTACTGGCAGGCACAAATTGCAAATATGTCTATAGAAAGGAAATATTTTGGATTGTTTGAAGATCAAATTCTATCAATCTTTCTTATGTTGTAAGGTAAGTTTACAGATAAATATGGATTTGTACAAATATATCGAATTACCATTGGGGAAATCGAAAACCTCCAAACCACATACACGCTTGTCGCCCTGATCATTTCTGCGGGTGGTATCCCGAGCCAGTCGAGGGGCTCACTATGACACTTCCCGACTTCGCTTGCAACAAGACTGCCAAATGCCACTGCTACCGCTCACTGCGAGTTTACTTCTCTGCCCGCCGCAGGCCTACCGCGGGTAGACAGGCTGGACACTAGATTTTCAGCGTTCCTGATACCTTCAATATTCGGTAAACTTACAGATGTATTTTTTAGGAAATCTGCGGGATTCCTTCAACGGCAAATGGTTGTCGCCTGCAGGTCAGGGAACTTCCTGTGGTTTTAGACGAATAACGGATCATCTGTCGCTGGCGAATTGCGATAGAGGTATGATTCAAACATAACATTTATAAATAAAAACTGGATTTCAACTTGAACAGTCATTACACTAAATATAATCGTATCCTTGCGGGGGTCGTATTTTTCATTTCATTTATCGTTTATCTAATCACAATGGCACCAACCACTTCTTTCTGGGATTGTGGTGAATTTGTGGCTACTTCCGTTATTATGGGTGTTCCTCATCCTCCTGGCAGTCCACTGTTTTTGCTGTTGGGGAATGTATTTTCGCAACTCCCGTTTTTTAGCGATGTGGGTGCGAGAGTTAATCTCATTTCTCCAATTGTCAGCGCGCTTGCCGTTTTGCTCTTGTACCTGATTATCGTTCAATTGGTTGAAGAATGGCGAAAACCCGTTCAGAATAGCACGGATGCCTTTATTGCTTTTGGTGGTGCGTTTATTGGCGCGTTGACCTTTGCATTTACTGACTCGCACTGGTTCAATGCAGTAGAAGCCGAAGTGTATGCCATGTCTACGTTTTTCACAGCGATCATTGTATGGCTCATTCTGAAATGGGCGCAAAACACCGGAAAGCCCGGAAATGTCCGCTATATCCTTTTGATTGCGTATTGTGTAGGGATGGCAATCGGAATTCATCTACTGAATTTATTGGCGTTTCCATTTATTGCCTTGATCATTTACTACAAAAAATACCGTTTCGCTCCATTGAGTTTTGTGGGAGTTGTCATTGTCACCGGCTTGGCATTTGCAATCGTATATCTTGGGGTGATCAAGGGGATCCCAAATCTTCTCCATAAAACGGGACTAAGTTTTACCATTCTGACTTTGCTTGGTGTATTCGTCGCTACTGGTTTTTTTATTCGATTTAAAAAACCGATTCCCGCCACATTATTTGCCAGCCTTGCGCTGATTTTGGTGGGTTATTCCACGTATACAACCATATTTATCCGTGCGAAGCAAAATCCCACCATCAACGAAAATGCCCCGGACTCTATCGAAGGCGCCATTTCATACCTTAATCGGGAGCAATATGGTGATTGGGATATCTTTAACCGGAAATCCACACTTCAACGTGCAGAAAATGCGTACTGGAAACGGTACACTAACAATCCCAATAATCCAAAACCAGCAGAAATTCGTTCCTTTATTTGGAATTATCAGGTGAAGGAAATGTACCTGCGTTATTTTGCCTGGCAATTCATTGGACGCGGCGATATGGACTGGCCGGTGAAGAACCTGAAAGGGAAACTGATCCGCTATAAAGAAGGGATAAATCCGACCCGATATTTGATCCCGCTTCCATTTATACTCGGGTTACTGGGGATGGGGCATCACTTCAAAAAAGACTGGAGAAGAGCGCTGGGGATACTGGCGCTATTCATTGCTACAGGTCTGCTAATTATCCTGTATCTGAATCAATATGATCCTCAGCCCAGAGAGCGGGATTACTCATACGTTGGGAGTTTCTTTGCCTTTTCCATTTGGATCGGTATTGGCATCACCGGACTATTGGAAGTAATTCATGGCTTCTTCAAAAAGACCGGATCCTCCAGAGCAGTTATATCCGCCACTCTCATTGCCTTGTTTATTCTTATGCCGGTGAACATGATGGCGAAAGATTTTAGAGAACATAATCGGTCAGGGAATTTTGTAGCTTGGGATTATGCCTATAACATGCTGAATTCCTGCGAACCTGATGCGATCATCTTTACCAATGGTGATAATGACACCTTTCCGCTATGGTATTTGCAGGAAGTGATGGGTGTCCGAAAGGATATCCGGGTGGTGAATCTCAGCTTGTTGAACACGCCTTGGTATATCCGGCAACTCCGGGATGATCCGCCAACGATCCCCATTAAGATGGATGACAGGTCTATTAAAAATATCAGACCAATTGAGTGGGAAGCAAAAGAGGCAACGATGCTTGGACCTGACGGGGCTTCTGACACCCTTAAATGGGAAATCTCCCCCACCTACGCAGGACAATATCTGAGAGCCCAGGACCTGATGGTTTACCGTATAGTGCTAGATGTAAAATGGAAACGCCCAGTGTATTTTGCGGTCACTGTTTCTCCAGAAAACCAGTTGGGTCTTGATAGTTATCTTCAGATGGAAGGGTTGGTGTATCGGGTAACAGCCGTTGAAAATTCGGATATCAATTATGACCGGATGCTACAGAATATCACCCAAACCAGCAACATGGATAAGCTCATTATTACTGCAGAAGATTACGTTGCACACATGGCGACAAACGATGGTGTGTACCGGTACCGGAATCTGAATAACCCGGAAGTCTATTATAATTCCAATATTCAACGCTTGGTACAAAATTACCGATCGGGTTTTCTCCGACTTGCTTTAGATGACGTGTACGCTGCTGATTCATCCAAAAAGGAAAACGCGTACCGGATTCTCAAGGACATGGATTCGTACTTCCCATCGGACGTTCTCCCCTATAATAATTCAGATTTGGAACTTCAGATCGCCCGTCTGTACAATAGCGCCGGGGATGAAAAAGAATTCCGCCTGCGGCTGGCACAAATTGAACTGGCAAAAGATCTGTCTCTGAATACGGAGTACTACATTGGTCAGATTTATCTGAACACATTGGAGGATTATCCTTCGGCGATCCGGGTTTTTAATAAATTACACAGTCGTCCAGAGTTTGCAGATATTCCCGAAGTTATGGAAGGATTGGTGCAAGCCTATTCACGTAACGGACAGGTTGACGACGCACTTTCAATTCTGGAAAATTGGGTAATTATGCATCCCGAGGACTTAGAAGCCAAAGAAATGTTGAACTATTTAAAGAAAGAACCGTCATAGACAATCCTCTCGTTTCTGTTGTCATTCCTCATTATAACGGCGTGGATATCCTCACCGGGTGCCTGGATTCACTTCGTAAGGCGACATATGAACCATTAGAGATCATTGTTGTGGATAATGGATCTGCTGACGATAGTGTGGCCGTTGTAAAAGAACAATATCCAGAAGTCAGGCTGTTAGAACTCCCTGAAAATCTGGGGTTCGCCGGTGGGTGCAACCGCGGAGTGGAGTATTCCACGGGAACGTATGTCCTCATTTTAAACAATGATACCACCCATGAACCGGGCTGGATTGAACCTTTAGTCCGAATGCTGGAATCTGATGAACAGATATCAGCCGTTCAACCGAAAATTCTCAACTCTCATCACCGGGATACCTTCGATTATGCTGGCGCGTCCGGTGGATACATGGATATGTTCTGCTTTCCGTTCACTCGTGGACGGATTTTCGATGAACTGGAAAAAGACACCGGGCAATATGATGACTCGGTTGAGGTTTTCTGGGCGTCTGGGACTGCCTTCCTCACCCGTCGGTTGTTATTTCTCGAAACAGACGGATTTGATAAAGACCTCTTTGCCCATATGGAAGAAATCGATTTCCACTGGAAATGCCGACTGATGGGCTATCGGGTGATGGTTGAACCATTATCGGTTATATTTCATTTGGGTGGCGCCACACTGGCATATGCATCCCCTCATAAAACATATCTGAATCACCGAAACAGCATGCTACTTCTACTGACCAATTACGAAGCGATGAACGCGATTTTTCTGGGGATCCCCCGTCTTTTCATGGAAATCGTCTCGATAATACGTGATGCATTCACCGGGCGGATGGATCATTCAAGCGCACAGATAAAAGCATTTTGGTGGTTGTGCACTCATTTTGAGGTAATCCAACAGCGGAGAGATCAGATAAAAAGGCTGAGAAAGATCAGTGATACGGAACTAATGAAAAACCTGTACCGCCGAAGTCTTGTGTTTGACTATTTCATTTTAGACATCCGCACTTTTACGCATCTCATATTCCTGACAGCCAAATAGCAAATGGCACTTCGCGTTGACCATATCATTGTTTCAGTACGTGATCTTGAAAACGCCATATCTGAATTCACAAAAAAGGGATTCGCTGTTTCTCCCGGTGGTTCACACAAAGGTGGAATAACCCACAATGCTCTCATTCATTTTCAAGATCACACGTTTATGGAATTAATTTCATTTACGCCTGGGATGAAATCGATGTTCATCCGATTCTTATGTCGAAGTGGAATCCTCAAATATTTTAGATGGATTCCCCGCATCAGATCAGCCTATCGGATTCTGGAGCGTATGTCCAAGGAAAATGAAGGAATGATTGATTTGTGTATGGTCTCGGATTCATTTCCAAATGACTTGAACGCGATGATGGAAGAAGGTTTGAGTATGGCCTCGGCGGTAGAATTCCATCGAACGCTATCTGACGGGACTCAGATTTCATGGCAAATGGGAATGCCGGATTTTCACCTGTTGCCGTTCTTTCGATCAGAATACCTGCCTGTTCAATCTGTACCCGAAGAGATGACTCAACACCCAAACGGGATCGTTGGTCTGGATCAAATCATTGTCTTTACGGAAAATCCGAAAAAGACGGCGGAACATTATCAGGCATTTTTAAGAATATCACCCGACGTTCAAGTAGGTGAAAATCAGAAAACAGTATCTTTTTCCACAACCCCGGCAGAAATCCATATTGTCTCACCACCTCCTGAAGACCTGAAGCAAACTAATGATGGTGTCGGATTTTTTGCAGTAAAATTCAGAGAAATATCAGAAAATAATTAAGTCGTAAAAATTATCAGTCGTATCGGTATCGATCTTTGAATGGACCTTGGATTACCGATCAATCCATCAAAATAAGATCTATCATGATGACGATATCAGCTACATCTAACGTGAAATCTAAATTCATATCACCACACTCACACTGTCCGACATCGAGTGTTCCCAAAATACACCCAACAATATTTACCACATCGATGATGTTCACTGTACAACTTGCATTCACATCACCGGCAAGAGGACATGCATCAACTTGGTTAAATTCTAACACATAATCCCACACTACCAGTCGTGGGATACATTGGGGACTAAAATTAAAAACGATCCGTCCATTCGTTCCATCGAAATCATGGTCACTGTCATCTGAAAGATATATGGGATCGCCTGTTTCGTTGAACATGTGTGCATTATACGTGGCAAAATTTCCCCAACTGGAGTACTCTTCATCCATAATATAAAAGTCATTAGCAACTGAAACTTCTGAGATACACTCAGTTGGAAGGAGACTACTGACATCTCCCAAAATGGCATAATTTAAACCGCACTCCTCCGTCGTGTATGTGGCGGTGAGATACGGAAGGGCAAACATATCGTAAAACTCTCCGTCATAAATGCCAACCTGAGATACGATTCCATCTGCACTATGAACTTCAAAAGTGAGTGTATTACAGGATTGCTGAGACACAAATGAACCTACGAAAGTGGAGGAATCGGGTATACCATCGCCGGTAATATCAACGTAGGTGAGCGAATCTGGGAGATTTCCCAATACTTCTGAGTCTTCAATTGAAATTAATTCGGTAATAAAATCAAAATTATAAGTAAAATCCTCTGATATTGGTAGAAGTATTGGAGTCCAAATACATTGTTGATAATTCTGTGAAGTAAAAAATGGAATTGCATACAAATGTCCGGTACCGTCCTCATAGAAATCAATGTTAAAAAATATGCCTACTGCATACAGTTCTTCCTGGGTTAATGGTCCGAATGAAGTTTCATGAATAATTTCCCAAGCTTCAATTGTATCTACTACAACCGTAATATCAAGATCATGATTATCGGTCGCAGTGAGAAGGGTTGCTTCTCTTGCAAAGTAAGTAAAATACATAATCTCGAGTGAATTTATTTCATAGCTCCCAGTGATATCCTGTGCTAATAAAGTTGACATGAGGAGAGGGGTAAATAAAAGAATAAGTACATTTTTCATTGTATTTCCTTCCTTTTTTAATACAGATAAATTTTATACCATGAATTTAAGCTACTCAGCAACTATTCGGAGATAGTTTTTCTAATATTATATTTTTGCGCTGTAAACTCTCATCACGCTTGTTATATTCTGATTGCTCTTTTCCCAAGCATTGCTGATAAATGAGTTCGTAAAAATACTTATGGAAAAGGTTCGATTTTCGCCAAATATAAATAGAGTGAGTACTAGCCTGGAGTAATTGAGAGTAGGTTTCTCTGCACTGTTGTTTTCTTGCTCATTTAAACCCATACCTTTCATTTTGTCAACCGGGTAAATCGCAGTAATTTTCATCTCTATGTTGAAAAAGATTTTAGTAGCGAACAGAGGCGAAATTGCCGTGCGGATCATTCGTTCCTGCCAAGAGATGGGTATCGAAACCGTGGCGGTGTTTTCTGATGCCGACAGAACCGCCCTCCATGTATTGAAAGCCGATGAGGCATATCATATTGGTCCCTCGCCATCTGCACAATCATATTTGAATGTCCCCCGTATTTTAGAGGTTATCTCGATTTCTGGTGCCGATGCGGTCCATCCCGGTTACGGATTTCTCTCTGAAAACACCGGATTTTCCAATGCCGTTATTTCAGCAGGAATCACATGGATCGGTCCGCCCCCGGATGTCATCACTACTATGGGTGATAAAATGGCAGCGCGAACATTGGCGGTTCAAGTTGGCGCTCCCATCGTCCCCGGAACCACCGAGCCCATCGAAGAACTCGCTGAAGCAGAGAGTGTTGCTGAAAAGATCGGCTACCCAATTCTCATCAAAGCCGCAGGCGGAGGTGGTGGAAAAGGAATGCGTATCGTTCACGATCCCGAGGGACTCCCTTCTGCCATAGAGCGAGCGCGATCGGAAGCAGGCAAAGCATTTTCAGATAGCCGTATCTACATGGAAAAATATTTAGAAGAACCCCACCACGTCGAAATGCAGGTTTTCGCCGATCAACACGGCAATGTTGTCTGTTTTGGCGAACGTGAATGTTCAGTTCAGCGACGGTATCAAAAGATCATCGAAGAGACGCCCTCGCCTTTTATCGATGAAACGCTGCGAAAATCATTACAGAAAACCGCTCTGGAAATCACCCACGCGTGCCAGTATCAGGGTGCGGGAACCATAGAGTTTCTCGTTGATAAACATAAAAACTTCTATTTTTTGGAGATGAATACCCGTCTGCAGGTTGAGCATCCCGTTACCGAAATGGTAAACGGCATTGACCTGGTAAAAGAACAGATTCGGGTGGCAAACGGAGATACACTGTCCGTTGAACAAAAAGATATTTCTCCAACTGGACATGCTATTGAATGCAGGATCTACGCAGAAGATGGATTTCATAAATTTACTCCGTCTGTGGGAACGATCAACAGATTGGATATCCCCGGTGGACTCGGCGTTCGGTTCGATGATGGCGTCCATGCGGGGCAGGTAATTACTCCGTATTACGATCCTCTGTTGGGTAAACTCATCACGTGGGGGCGAGATCGGGACGAAGCCCTGATCAGAATGGTTCGTGCATTATCAGAATTTCATATCTGCGGGATTGAGACTACTATCCCCTTTTGTTTGGAATTTATCCGCCATCATTCTTTCAGTACAGGTCAGTATTGTACTCATACTTTGGAAGAAATCTTCGATGATGTGATTGCGGGTATGACCTTGCAGGATACGGACAAACAGATTGCCGGAAGCATTGCAGCCATCCTACAACAACAGAAAACCGTTAAAACGGTTCAAGCACCTGCATCAACACCCTCAAACTGGCTAACCACTGGTCGGAAAGAGAACCTTCGATGAAGATGGTGACAGTCATTGATGGCCACGAATTTGAATTCCACATTCAGCAGAACCATCAAGAATTACGTATCGAGTATGACGGAAATCAGGTCATGGCAGATTGTGTGCCGCTCTCCAATGGGTCATTTTCGGTGTTGCTCAACGGTAAATCCTACCTTATCAAATTGTATGCGAACGATGGCAGTGTGGAGGTGACGGTAGGTCAGCAAAAGCAAATCATCCAGATTAAAGATGAGACGCGCCTGCTATTGGAAAAATATGGATTTAAATCCCGTGAATTAAATCATGTGGGAGAAATACATGTGCCCATCCCCGGATTGCTCACCCATATATTTGTGAAACCAGGTGACAAGGTGGAAAAAGGTGAGAAATTGGCTATTTTGGAAGCGATGAAGATGGAAAACGAAATCAGTGCTCCCGTTGCGGGGATGGTTAAAAAATGCCATATCTCTGAAGGAACGGCTGTAGATAAAGGCGAACTGATTATGGAATTGGATATCTAAAATTTTAAATTTGACGATAACCCTGTGAGGGTTAAACAATAAATATTAGGAGAATTATAAGTTTATGAGCAATGTGAATAAATGGCTCTGGGGTGGATTAGGTTGGGCGTTCTTTGGACCTATCGGAGGAATACTCGGTTATTTTGTAGCGTCAAACATGGATAAAAACGAGCAATCCATGTTTAGCAGCAACCGTTCGTCAACTGGCGGAACCCAGACTAAGGCGGGCGATTTTGGACTGTCATTACTGGTGCTTTTCGGCGCTGTGATGAAAGCCGATGGCCAGGTTTTGAAATCCGAACTCGATTTTGTGAAGCAATTTTTTGTCCGACAATTCGGAGCCAAATACGCACAGGAAAGAATGCTGCTGTTTAAGGATATCCTAGAGCAGGAATATCCGCTCCGGGATGTGTGTGTGCAGATCAAACGAAACATGGATCACCCCGCTCGATTGCAGATGATCCATATCCTTTTTGGTTTATCTCAGGCTGATGGCCGGGTCCATCCGAAAGAAATTGAGATGATCCAGGATATTTCAAGGCATCTCGGTATCAGTCAACTGGATTTTGATTCCATCAAAGCCATGTTTGTAAAAGTCACGGATTCTTACTACAAGATATTGGAAACAGAATCCTCTGCCACAAATGATGAGGTCAAGAAAGCCTACCGGAAAATGGCGACTAAATATCACCCCGATAAAGTGACTCATTTGGGGGATGATTTTCAAAAATTCGCCGAGGAAAAATTTAAAAAAGTGAACGAAGCTTATCAGCAGGTTAAAAAGGAAAGAGGACTGGTTTAGGCTCTCTTCCGTCATCAGGGCGTCGAATAAATTCTGGTTAACATGACAAAAAAACCCAATTCAGAAATCCCGTTAGAATCATTTTACGGTCCACCGGAAGGTGAACAACCGGGTGAATTTCCATTCACTCACGGGGTGTATCCCAACATGTATTCAGGTCGATTGTGGACCATGCGACAGTATGCGGGTTTTGCTTCAGCCGAAGAAAGTAACCGGCGATATCGATATCTGCTGGAACAGGGTGTGAAGGGACTATCAGTTGCCTTCGACCTGCCTACACAAACCGGTTACGATTCAGACCATGACATGTCCGATGGCGAAGTAGGTAAAGTAGGAGTCCCTATTTCATCTCTGGCAGATTTGGAAGTCCTTCTGCAGGGAATCCCCTTGGACAAAGCATCTATTTCCATGACGATTAATTCAACAGCGGCTATCCTGTTAGCTATGATTATCGCATTGGCGGACAAGGTTTCAGTTCCCAGAGAAAATCTCCGGGGAACCATCCAAAACGACATCCTAAAAGAGTACATTGCCCGGGGGACATTTATATTTCCACCCAAACCCAGCATGCGGCTCATCACGGATGTGTTCGAATTCTGTGGAACAGAACTCCCACGATGGAATACCATTTCTATTTCGGGATATCATATTCGTGAAGCGGGATCTACTGCAGTGCAGGAAATTGCCTTCACGCTGGCAAATGGGATTGCCTACGTAAAAGCAGCAATCGATGTAGGATTGGATGTAAATGCGTTCGGGAAAAGATTAAGTTTCTTTTTCAACAGCCACAATCACTTTTTTGAGGAAATTGCAAAATTCCGTACAGCTCGTCGAATGTGGGCAAATATCATGAAAAAACGGTTTGGTGCTACAGACCCACAAGCGATGGCATGTAGGTTCCATACGCAAACCGCTGGTTCTACACTCACCGCTCAACAGATTGACAATAATGTGGTAAGGACAACGCTTCAAGCCACTGCTGCCGTACTGGGTGGAACGCAATCCTTACACACCAATTCCCGAGATGAAGCCCTCGCGCTCCCCACAGAAGATTCTGTCCGATTGGCACTTCGTACACAACAGATCATCGCCTTTGAATCGGGTATCCCCGATGTAGTAGATCCTTTGGCAGGATCGTATTTTATTGAATCCCTGTGCGATGAACTGGAAACACAGGCAGAGGCGCTGATCCAGAAAATTGACGACTTGGGTGGAGCGGTTGCTGCCATCGAACAACATTTTCCACAAGAAGAAATTTCTCAAAGTGCATTTACGTACCAGATGGCAATAGATGCTCGTGAGAAAATTGTGGTGGGGGTTAATCAATTCACTGATGAAGGAGGAATTTCGCCTCCGCTGCAACCCATCGATCCAAAAGCAGTAGAATCCCAATTAGAACGACTTACCGATGTCCGTAATAGCAGGGACAACGCCAAAGTGAATGCCTGCCTGGAACATTTATATCATGCCGCTCGGAGTGAATCTCAAAACCTGATGCCATTCATCATTGATGCAGTAAAGCAATACGCAACGCTTGGCGAGATCACTGACACATTAAAAAAAGTATTCGGAGAATACACAGGATGACAACAGCACAAAAATGCATCCCACAAAATCATCAAGGTATTCCGTCATGTTTTTAACGAAGCGATTTCAGGATCATTTACAAACATCGTATCTGGGACATGACTTTCATTATTACCCAATCACAGAATCCACAAACTCAGATGCTTGGAATTTGGTTGAAGAGCAATTTTCAAATGGAATGGTCGTGCTCGCAGGTCACCAAAAAAAGGGGCGAGGCAGACATAGCGCTCCATGGCGTTCTTCACCCGACTCCAGTCTAACATTTTCGATTGTTTATTCCATTTCCATACCGCCAGAAAAGCTGGGACTGCTTTCCCTGTTATCGGGAGTTTCAGTTGTCACTGCAGCGAAAAATTTTATCGAAACACCGATGCAATTAAAATGGCCCAACGACATCATGGCCAGAGGGAAAAAGGCGGGAGGAATCCTTGTCGAAACCCGCAGAAAGGGTTCAGAATATCTTATCGTGGTCGGAATGGGTTTGAACGTAAACGAGAGACAGGAAGAGATGCCCAAGGATCTGGAAACAATCGCAACATCCTTGTTTATTGAATCGGGAGTGAAAATTCAACGCGAAGACTTTCTGGCTGAAATTCTGGTAAAATACGAGTACTATCTAAATAATTTGAAACAAGTGATTCCACAATGGAATATTTTTTGTACACATTATAACGATATCATTACTTTCCATCAGGGGAGTGAAATTATCGAGGGCAAGTTCGTAGGAGTCAATGAAAACGGCTATGCAATCATTGAGCAGGATGGAATCACCCGCTCGTATTCAGGGGGCAGACTTTTGTAATGAAGTTACTTGTGATTGATCTTGGCAATACCAACGTTGTGTGCGCCGTATTTGATGGTGAACAAATAGTCCATCGCATACGAGTAAAATCAGACCGGAATTTCTGGAGTTCTTTCCAATCCCTCGAGGAGTTTTCTCCTGACGCAGCCATTATCAGTTCAGTTGTACCCGAGTTAGGGATTATTTATTTTGAAGCCTGTAAAAATCTATTTCATCTGACACCGGAATTTATTACTGTCGAAAACGCTGGTGTAAAAACAGATGTCCCGGGGGCGAAAGAGATTGGTGCTGACCGGCTATGTAATGTTGCCGCAGCCATAAAAGATTATGATCTGCCTGCAGTGGTTGTGGATTTTGGTACCGCCACTACATATGACGTGATTGATAAAAATGGCGTTTTTATTGGCGGCGCTATTGCACCGGGTATCGATGTCTCCGCCCGAAATTTATTTGAATCTGCTGCTCTACTTAGAGACGCCGCGTTTCAATTTCCAAAATCAGCCATCGCCCGGGACACGGTGACCAATTTGCAATCCGGGATTATGTTCGGTGCCGTGGATGCAGTCCAAGGAATGATCTCCCGAATCCATACTGAAATGAAAACCAGCGATCTTTCTGTTATTCTTACCGGTGGATTTAGTTCTGTGATATCCCCGGGATTAACGATCCCACACACTCTGGAACCAGACCTCACACTCACCGGGATGCGGCTCATTTACCAGCGGTTGTCTAAAAAATAATGTAACCCCTTCTGGCTCCATCCATCAAAGAAACAAAACTTTAAGGAGTCATCTTGTTTAACCTGTTTAAAAATAAAGAAAAAAAGACGGTAACCTTTACCGATGAAAATTGGAATACGCTGATCACCAAGAGCGAGGGAGTCGTCATGGCAGATATCTGGGCACCTTGGTGCGGTCCGTGCAAAATTATTGGACCCATCGTTGAAGAACTCGCAGAAGAATATGGTGGCAAAGCTGTAATTGGAAAATTGAATTCTGATGATAACCAAAAGTCGCGTGAATTAGGTATCCGAAGTATCCCCACATTATTGTTTTTTAAAAATGGAAAACGAGTGGATCAGATTGTCGGCGCTCAACCAATGAATGTGATTCGAGAGAAACTAGATAAATTAATTGGTAAGTAGAATTATCCAGTCATTCGAAACTGGACGAATAGATCGTTTTACCTAGAATCCGATGGAGTAAAACTTTTATAGCACTCATCATCATTTTTCCCGTGACTCTATCCATCTTTTTCCATCCAATTCAGAAGGCGCAGGGTATAATTTATGTCCCATGAAACACGACGAATCATCACTGATAGAACAGGCAAAATCCGGTGACCGCACCGCATTGACTGAATTGGTAAACATGTATTCCCCCCGGATCTACAATCTGGGGCTGCGAATGATGCGAAACGAAAAAGATGCGGAAGATATTCTACAGGATACGTTTTTAGTGATGATCCGAAAATTGGATACGTTTGAAGGCAGATCTTCTTTGTATACCTGGCTGTACCGGGTGGCAATGAATCTGTCACTGGAAAAATTAAAGGATAAACATCGAACCCAAATCAGCACGTCTTTGGATGACCCTGACTACGAGGGTATGGCAGACATTCAGCCAATACAATTCCCTGATTTCACCGAAGATAAATTATCTGATGCTCAGTTCAGGACCTATCTTGAACAGGCGATGGTAGAATTGAACGATAAATTGAAAGCGGTTTTCATCCTTCGGGATATTGAAGGTAATTCAGTTTCGGATACTGCAAAAATACTCAATTTGACAGAGTCAAATGTGAAGGTTCGCTTGATGCGGGCACGGTTATTTTTACGGGATCGTTTGACCCAAATATTTAAATTGGAGGGTTGGGCATGAGTACATTTAATCCTGAAAAAGAGATCAAGCATTTAATATGCGATCAGATGGGTGCTGATATTGATACAGAGGCTTGTGAGCAATTGAAGCAATACATGGAAGAATGCCCTGAGTGCCAGGTATTTTTCGATTCAGTGAATAAGGTCGTCAAGTTGTACCGGGTGTGTGAAAAAGAAAAAGGACTTCCCGAAGACGTATCAAGGCGATTATTTAAAGTATTAAATTTAAAGAAAGAGTAAAATGGAACGATTTCTTATCCCTGCGAAAGAAAATGATATTCAGTCCCTGATGGATAACCACTTTGGCAAATCACAATGGTATCTGGTGGTTAGCAGCGACGGACAGCTGATCCAGGCGATCCCGGGTGACGAAAGGTCTCATCACACTGGGATTTACCACGCTAAGGATGCTTATAAATTTTCTACGATCCTTACACCGCATATGGGGCCACATGCGTTTGAAGTTGCTAATCAACACGGATTAAAAATCTTCATGACTTCAAACGGAGATACGGTATTAGATGCTATCAGACAGTACAACGATAATGAACTTGAGCTACTGACAAGTGCGGAAGGCTTATCCTGCGGGGGTCGCTGCCACTAATCACATACGAATAAATTTGAATTACGAATTTCGATTAACGAATTATGATTGAAGATGTAATAGTAATATTTCAAAATTCTAAAATTGTTAATCGGTGTTCGATATTCAAGAAGCAGGAAGAAGTTCTAAACCCATTATTAGAGCAAAACCTTCTTACCAAAAAGTGTGAATTTTTATGAGCGAGATTTACTGATTCAGTTTATCCAGCTCACCCTGAACGAATTCCATCAGACTGCAAATACTGTCGGCAGAAAAATCAAATTTGATTCCCATCGCTTCCCAAACTTTTGGAAGTGATTTTGTTGATCCCAATCTTAAACCACGAATATATCCGTCCAGCCCGATTTTCGGGTTTTGGATGAAATTCCGATACACTTGCAAAGCCCCTAATTGGGCGATACCGTACTCGATGTAATAGAACGGAGAACTAAAAATATGCCCTTGACGCTGCCAACTGTTGCGGCGGAAGTGTTCATATCCTTCCCAATTTACCAAACTTGGTGAAAACCGACGTGATAATGCAATGAAATAATCATTTCTTTCTTCAACAGAATGCGTGGGATTAAGATAAATCCAATGCTGAAAGGCGTCTACGATTGCGCACCAAGGGAAAAACGTGATGATCCCCTCGAGATGTTCTTTTCTGGCGCGAAGATGATCTGCTTCATTGTAGAACTTGTCCCAGTGTGGGCTGGTCATGAGCTCCATGCTCATACTTGCGGTTTCAGCCATTTCAGCAGGGGTATCCCGGTAAAATACTAATGGTTCGTCGTTGGTAAAAAAAGTATGCATAGCATGACCGCCTTCGTGCATCATGGTCACTACATCTCGTTGGGTACCTGCCGCATTCATGAAAATAAAAGGCATACCAGTGACTTCCAGCGGATAATTATATCCACCGGGAGCTTTCCCTTTTCTGGAATCCAGATCAAAGAGATTATTCGATTCCATCAATTTTAGGTTTTTACTGAACTCGGGATGAAGCTGATTGAAAATTGAAATAGCGGTGTCCCTTAATTCGTTACCTGATGAAAAGGGTTTAAGTCGGGTTTGTCCTTGAGGCTCCCCGCCTGTATCCCAGGGTCGATAATCATCTGAGGGTAAACCCAGTTTTTTTCGATGCCTTACACCAATTTCACGTGACAGAGGGACCACATATTTTTCAATGGCATCGTGGAAATTTTCAGCATCTTTTGGAGTATAGTCGAACCGATGCAGGTTGTCGTGCTGAAAATTTCTATAATTTTTATATCCAGCATTCATCGCAATTTTATGCCGGACCTGAATCATTTCATTGTAGATCTCATCCAGAGACTCACGGATATTATAGCGTGTCTCCCAGATCGCCAGCCATGCTTGTTTTCGGATTTCACGATTTTCGTTTTGCAACTTCACAGCAGCTCTGGGAAGGGGTAAATCCTCTCCATCGATGGTAGCGGTCAGTCCACCTGTGATCTGTTCGTATTTGGAGGAGAGTGTGGATAAATGAGCGTCTAAATCCACATTTTCTCTTCGGAACAACTCAATCTCTCTTAGTAGGTTTTTTCGAAACTGGCCGTATCTTTCAGCGTCAATCTCATCGAACAACGGGCTATTGCTGATTTTCTTTTCGATGATATTCGAAGCCTTTTGCACTTCTGGGGAAATCTTGGTGGAAAAATTCTCATACGCATCTACGAAGTTTTGCTTATCCGTGTGACAGGACATATTAATGTATGACCATGCATATTTTTCGTAAAAAACAGCCAAGGTATCTGAAAATTTCTGAATGACTGTTTTCAGTCCATCAGTCGTTTTAATTTCCAGATCAATCATTGTTTGAAAATACGGTTGAATATCCTCCCATCGTTCGATGGTCAAATCTTGAGGGATAAATTCGTTTGGCTTATACATTTGGCTCCCGTTATGAAGTTTGTCCTAAAAACTTTGCTTTCTGATCCTTGAAATACTGAGAATCAGGATCAATGGTAATGGCTTTTTCGATAGCAGCAACGGCTTCGTCATTTCTGCCTAACCGCCAAAGGATTTCTGCTTCGGTGTCAATAATATTTGCCTGATAGTCCGGGTCAGCAGAAAGCAATTCAACCGCATGACGGACTTTGATCAGGGCATCGTCCAGATTTTTCTGTAGTTCTGACATCCTCCATGCATACCCATTCAATGCACCTGGGTCGTCTGGAAATTTCGTCGTGAACTCTTCAAGTACACGAACTTCGTTTTTTGTATCTTCTAAAGATTGATAATAACGGGCGGCCTTCTCATAGGCATCATAAACGTATTTTGATTGTGGATAATTTTTTATAAAATTTTCGATGTGACTTTTGTCTCCGTCGTAAAAATGAGACATTGCCAAATAATATCGAGCATGATTTATATCTTCAGAATCGTCTTGTGGATAACTTTCAAGTAATTGATTGTAGAGATCTGTCGCGCCGTCCGCATTGCCCATCTCTTCATACTTTTCACCCAGTAAATGCAGGATGTCACGGTCCACTGGACTTTGCGCCAGTCGATTTTCTAAATCCGGTACCGTATTTTTATTATCGAGAATATCCTGCACACGAGGGATGAATTGTTCTGGTACCATATAACCAATGATTCGATCAATTTCGGATTCATTCCCATTAATAAATACCATTTGAGGAACACCCTGAATGTGAAACTGTTCGGCAATTTCTTTTCCGGGTTCGATCCCTGCATTGATCTTTATCTTTACAAACTGATCTGAAAATGCGATCACTGACGGATCTGAGAATGTGTCGGCATCCAGCCGACTGCACCAAATTCAGCTATCCGTAAAAAATTCAACCATGACTAACTTGTTTCCCGCGTTGGAAACTGCAGTATCAAAGTCTCCCTGAAACCAATCCATCGTTGAAGGTGATTTCGCGCATCCAGCGATTAATAAAATGGAAACCCCGATTGCAAATAACTTATTCATTAAAAAACTCCCGTATTTAAGTCTAAAATTTAACCTAATGTGTCGAAAATACCGCTCATATTTTAGTTGACCGCGCAATGCAGTACCCCATGCAGATTCCCCGGAATACTAAATTACAGGCACTGCGAAGATTGACCAGGAGTGATTTATATCCGATGTTTAGGAGGACAACGTAATGGGAAGATCACAATTTTATATCCTTTCTATTGATGCCGGAACAACCGGGATCACCGTATTGGCCATAGACCATGGTGGTAAAATTATTCAAAGAGGCTACCAGGAGATTAAACAATTTTACCCTGAGCCGGGATGGGTCGAACATGACCCCATAGAGATATGGGATACCACACGTAAACTTATCGGTGACATATTTCAAGCTCTCGATGCGAAATATTGTGAGGCCATCGGGATCACCAATCAACGGGAAACTACCGTCGTGTGGGACCGGGATTCAGGTCAGCCGATCCATCGAGCCATTGTCTGGCAGTGCCGAAGAACATTTGATTTTTGCGAATCACTGAAAAGTCAGGGGTTGGGTGAAGTTGTTCATGAAAAGACAGGACTATTTATTGACAGTTATTTTTCTGCGACAAAAATCCGATGGATTCTCGATCATGTATCCGGGGCAAGGAATAGCGCTGGAAGTGGGAAGCTGGCATTTGGTACGATTGATACGTGGCTGATATATCAACTCACCGGTGGGAAATGCCACAAAACCGACCAAACAAATGCTTCCCGAACGATGTTGTATAATATTCATTCAAAAGCATGGGACGATGAATTATTGCAAATATTTGACATCCCGGGTCCTTTATTGCCGCAAGTTCTTTCTTCATCGAGTCAATTTGGGCAAACGGATCGGGAATTATTTGGCAGGACGATCCCCATTACCGGTGTTGCTGGTGACCAACAGGCAGCGCTATTTGGACAGTTGGGATTTAAACGGGGAGCCGTGAAATCCACCTATGGCACAGGATGCTTTTTACTTGCCAATACGGGTGAAAAGGCAGTTCAATCTTCTACCGGACTGATCACAACAATTGCATGCGGAAAAGCAGGCGAACCGGTATATGCGTTGGAGGGCTCAGTGTTTATGGGCGGTGCTATTGTCCAGTGGCTACGAGATGGGTTAAATCTGTTGAAACATGCATCTGATAGTGAGAAACTTGCCACCACCGTGTCAGATTCAGGGGGCGTGGTTATCGTACCCGCATTTACCGGATTGGGCGCTCCATACTGGCGATCGGACGTGAAAGGCGCTATTTTTGGGCTGACTCGCGGTACGAATAAAAACCATCTCATCAGGGCGGCATTGGAGAGTATCGCTTCTCAGGTGTACGATATGGTAGAGGCAATCCGTTCGGAACTGGATTTTCCACTTTTAGAATTATGTGTGGATGGGGGCGCAGCCCAAAATGATTTTCTCATGCAGTTTCAGGCAGATATTTTGAATATCCCGATAAACCGGCCAAAGTATATTGAGACGACCGCCTTAGGAGCAGGATATTTGGCAGGACTGGGGGCAGGATTCTGGTCTTCGGCAGAAGCACTCAGTCAATGCAGACAGACTGATAAGATTTTTCATCCGCGGATGAAAGCGGATGAGCGCAGTGCCCACATATCTCGATGGAAACACGCAGTCAGTTCATTGTTGGGCGAACCAAAACCACTATAATTTTATTTAACTGAAATAAAGATATTAGTTATAAGATGCGTTCGAAATTCTCATTCTAGATTGTGAGACTACTTCTTATACTTATTGTAGATTTCCTTTCGGGTAGGACAATTACAGACATAAGAATCTCCAAAAGCCATACGATATGAGCAATAGTCATCATGCAGACATTCTACAAAATGAACTTCATTTTGAAAACATTCTTTTACACGACAATAAATATGATGGGTATTGGTTAGGCAATCAAAGTTTTTGGTACATTTTGTGGTTTTTGAAATGATATCTTTACTGATTTCCAGCTTCATAAGCAGATTCTCCAAATTATTCCAATTTTATTGGAACCATGAGTAGAGACATTGATATCCGGTTTGGCCAAAGTATCAATTTGCAGTCAATCCGATTAAGTAATATTCGGACTTACACGTCTAATTTAAAGAATTTTTATTACTCCATGAAATGTCACATGTAAAATCAATTTTTTGGAAAGATACACTGAACGGGTTTCTTTCAATATTATTTTTGAACGTTATTGTAAAACCGTATGTATTTATGCTTTCCCCTTTCTGATCACCGTTCATAAAATTACCTCCTTGATACATTACGCCTTCGTTGGCTAAGGAGGTATGTATCCAGAATATTTTTCATATTTCAACTGAAACGAGACAGATCAAAAAGACATTATTATGGCAATTACCACAGCAAATCTCACAAAAACCTTCAGAATATTTAAGAGGGACGCGGGACTTAAAGGTGCATTAAAATCGTTCTTTCACCGTAAGTATGAGAATTTTACTGCACTTTCCGATGTCAGTTTGGAAATTGGAGACGGTGAAATCGTAGGTATTCTGGGTGAAAACGGCGCCGGGAAAACCACCCTCATCAAACTGATGGTTGGATTATTGCACCCCACGGATGGCAATGTCCTGATCAATGGGTTTACACCGTGGGAGCGCAAAAACCAGTTTTTGAGAAGGATTTCCGTTGTGATGGGTCAAAAAAATCAACTGTGGTGGGATATTCCGGCATCTGAATCTTTTTTACTGAACCAGAAAATCTACGGGTTGGAAGATGACCAATACAAACAGACCCTGGGTGAACTAGTAGATCTCCTGGGTGTACAGGAAAAACTGAATGTACAAGTCCGGCGATTGTCGTTGGGCGAAAGAATGAAAATGGAGATTATCGCTGCTCTGCTGCATCGTCCCGAAATCATTCTGCTGGACGAACCCACCATTGGTCTTGACGTGATTGCGCAATCTAAAATCCGGGACTTTGTTAAATATTACAATGAGCAGCACCGGTCAACTTTTCTCATCACCAGCCATTATATGAATGACATTCAGGAAATGTGTAAACGGGTAGTGGTCATCCACAAGGGGAAAAAATTCTACGATGGTAATTTCGATATTCTGGTAAACCGGGTAAATCCGGTGAGAAAACTAACATTTGAATTTGTTGATCTCCCCGATGGCGAAATATTGCAGGCATTACAGAAAGAATTCGTATACAAACTGGACTCCAATTTTCTAACCGCAGAACTTAGGGGTGACGACATGAATCAATTTATGTCACGGCTGTTTACAATGAACACCCCACGGTCATTTTCACTGGAGGAACTTCCGGTGGAAGAAACGATGAAATCCTTTTTTGCCAATCCAGAAAAATTCATTAAGGGATTGGGATAATTTTCCAAGAGCAGATTGCCTGCTGAATCCTATGATTGACTCCCCTATGACCATTAAAATCCGCATGTCTTTTTGGGATATTCTCAGTAAGTACGCTGCTGTCATCCGAATGACTTGGATACAGTCTCTGGAGTACAAGGCGAATATCGTTGTGGGGGCATTTGCCATCTTGTCCGGAGTGACTATTGAGTACTTGCTCTGGAATCGAATTTTCATCACCCGTGGTATAACAGAGATTGGCGGGTTTACATTCAATTCCCTCATCATTTACATTTTCTTTTGTCTTGTTGTGGGACAATTGAAATCCTCTTGGGTAACTTCCGTTGAAATGATCGATGGTATCCGTGAGGGAGAACTGAACAAATATTTGATCCGGCCGATTTCTTATTTTGTGTACCACTTCATGTTGTTCATCGGGCATAACTCCCTTTATTATCTGGTGTATTTTATATTGATCACCGGGACTGTCATCTTTCTGCCCGAGTGGGTGTTTCCAACTGTCTCACACGGAATTGTGTTTTTGATAACACTGGGCATATCTGTGTATTTATCATACACGATGTACTTCATGATGGTTTGCTTTGCATTCTGGTTCGGGGAAGCTCGCGCTCTGGTCATCGCCTACAATCTGGGAACGCTTGTGCTATCAGGGCAAATGGTACCTATGCAATTATTCCCCGAGGGGCTACGAAACGCCCTACATTATACACCGATGCCCTATTTGGTGGATGTTCCTGTAAGTATCGCTACAGGACGATTGCCGGTAGAATTGTGGGGATCTTCTATTATGATAGGTCTCATTTGGACGGTGGTCATGACGATTTCTGGAACGATTCTGTATTCATACGGCATTAAACGATACGAAGGCTTCGGTGGGTAGATATCTGAAATTACTGGGTGCATTTTTTTCAAATAGTCTGACCCGGGACATGGAGTTTAAAGCCAATTTCTTTGGTTTATTATTTGTGGATTTCGTTTATTACGGATCATACTTGCTATTCTTCAACATCATCTTTTCATACGTGGATTCTCTTTTGGAGTTCACTAAGGCGGATGTGATGGTTTTTCTGGTTATTACCTTTCTAATGGATACCCTGTACATGTTTGCTTTCGCAGGGAATCTAGGGAAACTGAACCGAATGATTGTGCGGGGTGATCTGGATTTTGTTCTTCTAAAACCTGTGAATTCCCAGTTTTTTATCTCGTTCAGATACTTCAACTCATATGCACTATTATCGGTGGTGATCCTGTCCGTTTTACTATGGGTCACCGGGGTAAATTCGGGGCGCGAGATTTCTCTCATCAACGTGGGATTTTTCCTATTTTCTTTCGGCATGGGTTTGGCAATATTATTCTCAGTGGATTTCATCATTGCATCTCTGGCATTCTGGTTTAAAAATTTCAGTGTAGGAGGGTGGCTCAGCCACGAGATCTTGAAATTTTCATCTCGACCCGACACAATTTACACCGGTCTCTTGCGGAAGACCATGTTCACCTTTGTCCCCATGGCGCTAATATCTTCAGTTCCTGCCCGGATGTTGCTCTACGGACCGAGATTAGATTATTTCGTAATTCAGATGATCGTATCATCACTATTTCTCGTTGTCGCCCGGATAGTATGGACCAGAGGATTGAGATTATACGACAGCGCATCCAGTTAAATCATCAAGACTGATTTGATCGATTTTCGGTTGTTTTGATACGTCCCTCGTTTCACTTGGAACACTCACCAACCTTCAACAAGTGCGGTGGGTGAGTGATTTCCGAAGGAAATCGTATCGAACCCACAGTTCACCAAAATGTATTTCACCCGAAGATGAAATAGCATCACTGAAAAATACGCTTCTCAATTTTCATATTCACTACTGCGTCAGTATGTAAATGCAGGCGTATTTCGTTGGACAGATTCCCTCGTTGGGGATAGTTTTTCTATGAAGCAAAATGACTGATTTACCCGTTATATTTGAGAAAACTCTGGATCAATTTTCATCCGTCAGTTTGAAGGAGATTAAATCTATTTCATTGACTGACCGGCAGGATACGAAATTTGTATTCCATATCCAAAAACTCGAATCCCTGCTCAACCAACTCGGTCAATGTTCCCGCATCCTGCAGATGGAATCCAGTCGCATATCTGAATATCGTAACCGCTATTTCGATACTACCGATCTCAACTTATACCTTCAACATCATAACACAATGAGGAGTCGGTACAAGGTGAGGATGCGAACGTATCCTTTCACGAACTTGACATTTCTGGAAATCAAGGAAAAAAATAATCGCAATCGTACCCTGAAATCACGATTTTCTCTGGACGAAATGTCTTCAGAGATCTCACCAAAATGGTATGATTTCATCTCACAACACGCTTCTGTTGATCCCAATCAGTTGGTGCATGCATTGGATGTGGATTTCTCCCGTATCACGTTGGTTGATGATCAGATGACAGAACGGCTCACCATCGATTTTAATTTCCGATTTGGATTTCCAGAGACGGTCCGAAAACTGAACACATTGGTTATTGCAGAGATCAAGCAACCCAGATTTTCAGCATCTTCTTTTTTTCAAAAAACATTTAGGCAGGAAAAAGCACTCAACATGCGCATCAGCAAATATTGTCTGGGTATTGTTCTGGGCTATCCCGGCATCAAATATAATCGGTTCAAGCCCAGAATGCTAAACTTGTACCGGATCACCCAAAACCCCATTTACAGAGAGGCAGTTTATCAACATGGATATGATTACTGATTTAAAAAATTTCGATATGATCTTCCGGATGTTGCTGAATTTATTCGTGGCGTTCGTATTGGTTCATCTTATTTATGATCGTCGGAAACAGCAATCGGACTACTCGTTTTCGCTTCTCATGTTCAGCACCCTCATCTTTCTGGTGTGCTACTTGCTTATCAATGTCAATATCAGTATCGGCTTTGCTTTCGGATTGTTTGCTATTTTCGCCATTTTAAGATACCGCACCGCCCCTATCCCAATCCGGGAAATGACATACCTGTTCGCGGTTATTACCCTCGCAGTCATCAATGGTATTGGGGGAATTGGTCCAATTCAGATTATCGTGGCAAACGGTGCCGTCCTTTTCATCACCTTTATCCTGGAAAAAGTCTGGATGCGGAATTTTCTTCAATCCCATTTAGTGATTTATGAGAAAATTGAAAATATCACAGTGGCAAAGCGAAGTGAATTGATGGATGACCTTCGTCTAAGGACAGGATTGGACATCAAGCGAATCGTGATCAAACGGACAAATTTTCTAAAGGATATCGCTCGTATCCGGATTTATTACACGCCATTAGACCAATGAGTAGACGATTCTTAAGAATCGACAGCGCGATTTTATTCATTCTGGTATGGACCGGTATCGCATTCTCAGCAGTGACAACTGAAGATATTCTTCGGGTAAGTATGGGGCTTGAAAAAAAATTAACAAATCATGTGACTGCAGAATTCGAGGCACAAAGCCGGTATGGTAATCGATACCGGGACTATGATAAATCATTCGCCGAATTTTCTCTACAGTTACGGCATTGGAAGTATCTGCATCTCTCACCCGGTTTCAGATATGGATCAGACGAAATTGGGACATTCTATCGGGGATCTGTGGCTGCGATTTATGGTATTTCAACAAAGTATATTAAACCATCCATCCGGTTAAAATATCAGTACAACAATGGTGAAAATCGAGCAAGTAAAAAAACAATCCGGTCAAAGATCACCTTTGGGACTTCTTCGAAGATTCCTGGATCGCCCTATGTCTATGGGGAGATATTTCACACAGTCACCAATCGTGATTTAATCCAGGATAAATATCGTATCGGTACAGGATTCAAGGTAAGATTTACCTCACATCAGTCTCTCAAATTGTATGGAATTTACGAGAAAGAAATTGCGGGAGACGGTGATATCGCCCGGATCATTGGACTGAAATACGAATACGAATTTTAATGTAACTTCTGCTGATTTTATAAAACCTGCCTTAAGCATAAATCCGCGTTTTACGATAGTATTGTAAATTATTATTGACATCTTTAGAACGTATAATTCTTAAATTTATTTGATCTAATGGTTAAATGGTCTATACCAAATGATAGTAACTTATGAGCGGTTAAAACGAGGTTATTATGGAAACAGCAAAAATATTTACCAACGGAAGGAGTCAGGCAATAAGGCTCCCAAAGAAATATCGGTTTGAAGGTAAAGAAGTATTCATTAAAAAAGAAGGCAATGCGATTATTTTGATCCCGCAGGAGAATCCCTGGAATGACATGGTCAAAAGTCTCGATCTGTTTACGGATGATTTTATGTGTGACCGCGACCAACCTTTGGTAGAAACCCGGGAAGTCCTCTGAAATGTATCTGCTGGATACCAATATTTGTATTTACATCATAAAACAGAAACCCATTGAAGTGCTACACAGGTTGAGTGAGATTTCACCTGTTGACATTGGCATTTCTTCTATTACGGTTGCAGAACTTGAATTTGGAGTCAGAAAAAGTAAATTTGTCGAACAGAATGAGCATGCACTCCGGTTATTTTTGCATCCTTTTGAGATTCATGTATTTGATGATATTTGTGCACACCATTATGGAATCATTCGATCTGAATTGGAAAAGCAAGGTAAAGTAATTGGATCAATGGATATGCTGATAGCCGCTCATGCGCTCGCCTTGGAAAAACGACTGGTTACCAACAATGTACGAGAATTTAAAAAAGTACCGGGACTACAAATCGAAAATTGGGTGGAATAATTATAAATAACCGAAATTTATGAGAAAGAAATTGTTAGAGGTGGTGATATCCCCCTGATCATTGGACTGAAATACGAATACGAATTCTGATTTGATCTAATCTAATACCGATACAATCGTAATCCCCATCAACCAACTACCCCGCAATAATAATCGCTGAAAAAATTAACACGATACCAGCCCCTGCCACACAGAAAAAATAGACGGGCATGAGAATCATCATTTTCACAAGTGTCTTAAAAACGGACTGCTGGTAATAATGTCGCATCGCCATAAACAGATACAGTGTCGACAATAGTAAAATCCCTAAAAATATCCAGCCATTTGAGAAGAACCCCAAAGCGATGAACATCAGAAAAACAAACGTGTGCCAGTGCAATGAAAATATCAGATGTTCAACATAAAATAATTTGCGTCTGAAGTACAGAATTTTTAGAAGCAACGCAAAAACCGGTAGAAGTAAGAAAAAGATTTTAGGTAACTGGTTAATCATTCCGTCAATTAGCATCTGTTCACCGGCACGCCCTTGGCTCGCCACAGATTCTGCCTTTTTTTCAATAAGTGCCATGAACTTACCAGAAATGGTTGAGGTGTCTTTTGATTCGATATTGAAATGCAAATCCGAATTGACATCGGTGGTGTCGTCATCTGTTAAAACGAGTCGGTTTTCACTCTGGTTTTCGGTCATGAATTGGTAAAAAGCAGTATCAAATTTTGCAATAATTTCTCCCGATATGTCAAACGGGATGATCTCTGGATAATCTTTCAAAATGAGCGTCAACGAGTCACTCATAGCCTCCCCTGTACTGGGACTGATAACCGGAGTACTTTCGCTCCCATCGACCTGATGGCTTACTGCCAGTACCAAAAAGAAGATGAATGTGACAAAAATGTACAACCGGAAGGGAAGGATGTAGGCATTCCGCTTGCCTTCCGTGTACTCTCGAGTTAAGAATCCCGGTTTGAAGACCAGCGGTAACAGACTTCGAAATATCTTTGAATCAAACGTAAAATAATCACCAAAGAAATCTGAAAATAATTGACGGAGAGATATCCGTTTTGATGTATTCGCCTGACCACATTCGGGACAGTAATTCATGTCTGCAATCTGCTGCCCACAATTGAGACATGTTGATGTTTTATTTCTCATCTTTTTTTCACATCCTTTTAGTTCGTTTTAGAAAATACATCATATGGCGCATCATTTAATTTGGCGTAATGAAACCCGAAACCGCTTGCTCTGGAGATCAGCATACGAATCATGGATTTACCCTAATGTCCTATGGTAAGGGAATGACGGGGTAAGTCTGTCTCATCAATCTCCTTTGATTCCATGGCGACAAATTATTCAATAGAACCCCATATCGGAGATAAAAATCTATCGTGACTGTAAAAACCACGGAAATGCTTAACGGATCTACGAATAATTTTAGTATTTGGATATTATCAGTTAACTATTATGATTTCGGATGCATCTATCACCGAATATGGAGTAGTGTAAAAGCTCCTTGTATAAATTGAAGATGTAAATAACATCTTATCATAATTTTCAAATTGAAATATATCGTTTGTAAACAGTATTTGTGAGATGTAAATTCCAAATAGAATAATGAACAGCAACTATCATTTTATTACTATACAATCTACAAGAATGGATTCCCAGCCAGGGTTAATCCTCTAATGAAAATGAAAAAACCCACGGCATATTTATTTGGACCCACAGTGTACTATAAAAAACATGATTAATATTTTGAGAGAACAGAAACTAATTTTCGTCGTTATCAGTATTTAACAAGAAGGGCAAACCCATGAAATACACAATTGCATCTTTATTGATGATTTTTTCACTTTTAATTGGTGAAGGTCAAACTTACTCATTGCAGTATCTGTCTCCGAACGATCTGATTGAAGCACTAAACCTGACTCGTGAGGGCAGATCTGCATATGTACTGCAATCAGAAGGTGATCCGGTAGAAATATACCTGAACCAAGGTAATAACATCATCCGTATATTTGGCTCTGACGAAAACGTTCGAAAGGCCATTGAATTGATCACATTTTTCGATTCATCTCCCCTTCAATTTTCTATTCAAATCGAAATCATAGAGATCAACAGACAAAATTTAGAAAATGTGGGTATGGATTGGCAAAGTTTTCTGGATGGTTTGAGGCTTGATTACTCCTACAAAGCGTATTTTGATTATGATCATGATATTCATATAGATAATGATGATTCTTATACAGATGACGACAACCGAAAAAGTAAATCCCTCAGAAGTAGTTCAATGTTGCGATCAACCAATCTCAATGAACTCATTAATGTTTTAAAAGCAAACGGAATTGGAGAGACAATCAACTCGCCTAAAATTGTTACCGTCAACAATAAGAAAGGTAAAATATTAGATGGGTCTCACTCCACATACATCACCCGGTATTCCAGTTATGCAAATATTTATGAAACTGAGGAGATCAATGCAGGGCTATCTCTAGAAGTGACCCCATCCCTTGGCGAAGGGGGCTATATCTATCTGGATATTGAGGCAAAATACACTTCCCTGATAAGTAACATATCCGGAAGTCCTGTAGAATTTGGGCAGATTCTTGAAAATCAAGTATATGTGAAGGAAGGTGAACCGTTTCTTCTGGGTTCATTCAAAAAAACGGAAGATCAGGATATAAACCGGAAAGTACCTGTATTGGGCACGATTTTACCTTTTTTATTTTCGAATAAAAAAACCGTCACTATCGAGAAGGATATTTTGGTGGTTCTGACTCCGACAATTATCAACTTAGAAGGTTCGCCTGTCCCTGAACTGAATCAGGATTAACGAACCGAACCCACCATCTATTTTCATAAACCCTGACGGAGTTCCTAGCCCTGTCAGGGTTAGGCATGCGATCTCACAAACTTACCATTAACAAATTCCGAATAAGTAATAAATTGACTTGGTGGAACGAGCAAATTATTCTTGATCATACTTTTTTTACCACCGAACTATTTCTTTTAGAAATCAGAACTAAAATGCACAGGAAATAACAATTTGAATACCCTGAAACCCCTTTTTCAACTGGACCCGGAGATCACGTTTCTAAACCACGGCTCATTCGGCGCGTGTCCCACAGCAATTTTTAATGAACTGGTTCAGTGGCAGAAAAAACTGGAAAACGAACCGGTCCGTTTCATTACGAGCGAACTATACCCGGCGTTGGATGTATCTCGTAAAGTGTTGGGTGAATTTGTTGGCTGCGACAGAGATGACTTAGTATTTTTCCCCAATCCCAGCACCGCCATTAACACCGTCGCAAAAAGTCTGAGGCTGAATCCCGGGGACGAAATTTTATCTACCGATCACGAGTACGGTGCTATGAATCGTACATGGAAGTTCATCTGTCAAAAGACCGGCGCTAATTTTGTACCGGTGGAAATACCTATACCTGTATCATCTCACGAGGAATTTGTAGACAGGTTCTGGAGTCGAGTTACCGAACGTACCCGCGTTATTTTCATCAGTCATCTCACCAGTCAGACAGCGCTTATCTTCCCGTTAGAAGAAATATGCAAACGCGCTCGAAAAGCGGGTATCTTCACCATTGTTGACGGTGCTCATGCTCCGGGACATATTCTGCTGGACATTTCGTCATTTGATCCGGATATCTACACCGGAGCCTGCCATAAATGGATGTGTACGCCAAAGGGGGTATCGTTCTTATATGCAAGAAAATCCGTGCAGAATCTGATCGATCCTCTGGTAGTGAGTTGGGGATGGGAAAGTGACGAACCTGGAAAATCCCGCTTTCTGGATTATCATCAGTGGCAGGGCACACGGGATATGTCGGCATTTCTTACCGTCCCTTTCGCGATTCAATATTTGAAGGAGCTTAACTGGCAGACTCTGACAAAAAAAAGTCATCAAATGGTTGTTGATTTTCAAAACGAAATTTGCCAGATGCTAAATACACCGGTCATCTGCGCCAATCCCCATATGTGGCAGGGGCAGATGTGCAGTATTTTACTACCCGGTTCACCCGATCCGATGAAAATTCAAAGCCAGCTGATGGACAATCATAATATCGAAATCCCAGTGTTCTCCTGGAAAGACAGGGTGATTCTGAGGGTGTCTGTGCAGCCCTATAATTCAGAAGCCGATCTGCAAAAATTGAAAGATATTCTTCCAAGCTGCCTGAACTGAACAACCCCCAACTCGTATTTACCGGGAAAGTAAAGCCTACCATCCCCTGATCTCTGGTCATATTCACCATACAGAAAATTACATTCCGAAACTATGAACTCGGTTGTGAGCAGTGATAATTTTTCATCATCACCCAATAAAAAATCTTAAAGTGACAGGAATCATCAATGAATGGAAAGCTAATTTTTCCCGGACTGATCTGTGTATCGGTAGGGATAGGGGGTTCACAACCTATATCACAAATTGAGTTCTCGCAACAGGATAATATCCAAAATACAATAATGAATTGCGGGACTGAGAATCAGAGTACATCCCGGTGTGATTTATCTACATCGGATATCCTCGGACCTTATTACATCCAAGACGCACCCATCCGAAATGTATTGGCAGGACCAAATGAACAGGGGCAACGATTAATTATTTCAGGAGATGTACTAACAAACGGATGCGCTGATAGTATTCCGGGCACTATGATCGAAGTATGGCAGGCGGATGATGCCGGTTGTTATAGTGTAAATCAGGATTGTTCTAATGGCAACCCCGATTTCGATCCATCTAATCTGCGTGGGAAGTTCTTTACAGATAACTCAGGAAGTTACAATTTCGAAACTGTACTACCTGGATTTTACGAAGGGAGACCGAGGCATATTCATATCCGAATTTCATTGCCTTCAGGGATTATAATGAATTCTCAAATCTATTTTGAAGGGGATCCATTCTGCGAAAGTGATCCATGGTGTGGACAAGATCTGAATCGAGTGATCATACTTAGCGAAAATGATGATGGTACTTTACTGGGTTCACTTGACTGGGTTTATAACACTCAGGATCCCGGCTTATTGACAGGTGATGCAAATTGGGATGGCGAAATCAATGTTCTGGACATTGTGACAATCATCAACTACATTGTCAGTGAAGAGCTGAATCCAACAGATTTTTCATTTTACCTAGCAGATGTAAATCAAGATTATTCGATTGATGTTTTGGATATAGTCATTTTGGTGTCTATAATTATTGGATAGTTGATTCAACAGAATTGAGTTCTTTTGCAATTTGGAACACAATTCCACCCCTGTCTTGAAAAACCAATGTCGCAAGAGAATCTGCTTCCAGATTTTCCTTGAATGAATCATGGCTAGTGTCCATAAACACATACCGAGAATTAAAAACTTCACGGATCGTACTAGACGGATCTTTGAAATTCCCCCTTGTAATTGATCGATATAATTTTGATTTTCCTGTATCATAGGAATAGAGGTACATGGGGTCCAGTCCCACGATGTAGTAATTGGACTGATTATAAAAAAATAGAAACGGAAAATCATCCCAGTCCGTGTTAAACACGTTTTCACCGGGCGTCGTATTTTCCGCCAGCCACAGCGCAGCCCCTTCATATTTGGAGGGATCCTTTGCAGATTTCAGATCATCGTTAGTATCTTTGATATTATTTAGCAACATCGGCGAAATCAGTAGAAACCCACCCAGAATGGCTATGCGTGGTATTCGTCTGCCCAACAATAATGCAGCATTCAGTGTGGCAAAAATCGGCCAGTATTCGATAAACCTTCTGGATTTAAAGACCAGTATTAAACACAGGATATTCAACAGCAGTGCTACCAACTCATCCGTTTTTTGTTTTTGTGCAAATCTCTGATAAATGATCGTGATGAAGAAAAGGAAAAATACCGGGGCAGAGATTGTCAACAAACTCCAAGTGTCATATGGTTTCCATTCCGAACCGAGAGTAATATTCGGCGCATCCAAAAACAGACTACGAGATGCATTATAAATCAGTGATGTGAAATTATGAGGGAAGTAGGGATTCACCACCATTGCAGTGAGTATCCCGAGGATTGAGATTCCCAATAATTTCCAGTCAGCTTTCCCCTCCACCAACCAGCGCGATATACAAAAAAACAGGGTCACCGCAATCAACAGAGGGAATCCATCATAGAGCCAGACGAAACCCACTGAAACAATATACACCCACATGTATTTTTTCTTCGAACTCAGCAGGAACATGATCAGTAATAATGCCAGGGCGATGCTTTGGACCCGCAATAGAGACATACGATACAAAAAATGGTAGGATGAAAATAAGCCTGCCAAACTCCATAAAATCGGTAATCGCACTCCCGCTTTTTGTAACACCAGATATAACGAGGCTCCTGCAACGAGGAAGAAACATAACGTTGCTACTTGTCCACCGACAATTAAATCACCGAAAGTGAATGGTATCAGCAAATAATGCCAGAGTAGATGGTGGTCAACAAAGAAGTCTCGATGAATGGTAAATTGAAGCCAAGGAAGGCTGCCAATATACCCACGCTCTCCCAATAGCTGGCTGTATCGGATATGAAAATAGCTGTCATATCCCACTAAGTGTTCAGACCCGGATAGGATAAAATAAAATATTCCACCCAATATACCGAGAAACAGAAGAAATGCGGCTGTTCGAAAGCGGTATTCAGGAAAAGAAATTCCCGATATAAAAATTTTCAGTGATCGAAAAAGATGAACCATCTCATTTAGTGCGGAGATGTTGGTTTACATTCCCTCAAACGATTTCTACTGTTAATACCAAAACACAATGTAAGATGACATGATAATTTCAGCTTGATATCCACCACCGCAGTCAATGGGCGCTGGCCAATTACCAGTACATTGTGTACCATATGGAACCCAGCAGGCATCATATGTGATAATATTTTCATCTCCTATAATCACCATATCTGTCACATCCTGGATATAGGGTGACACATCTAAACCCGGACACCAACCAGCGCGGCCGTATCCCCAAGTTCCCCATTGATTTGGAATGACACCTTCGGCGATTCGCTCAAGTTGCATGCAATTTGTTGTGGTTCCGGCTTCGGGATGTGCAATTGAGAACTCTCCCATTCCACCATTCACTTCGAAATTATGCCGGGAATTACAGAATTCAGCGCAATTTCCTGAATCACATCCGCCACCATGACCTGTGATATAAGAAACAAATTCCACACGCACCGCTTCGGCAGGTACTTCAAAGATCACCGGATCGTGAAGAGAGTTGTAGCTGGAGTTGAACTGTCCGCCACTCCATAAATACTGTTGGGATCTTGGAACCACTGTTTCGTCCTCATTAAACAAACGAAGTTTGATAGTCACAAGACTGTTTGGCCATCCTGAAATGTAGAACTTGAAAAACCGCGAATCACCAGGATACAAAGCTGAAATAAAGGGAGAAATATCCGTCAACCAATGAGGTTGTCGGTCGAAAGGAGTGATCCAGCGAGCGATTTCTGTACAGCCGGTGCCATCATCTTCGCAAACCAGTAATCCAGCGATCCGGTCATAATCGTCACAGTTATCATCATCATATCCACTACACGGCAGCCAGGCTTCCACTTCCATCCGTGAAAACTGCTCCAGATCGGTAGCAGAAGGTAAATCCACCATACCGGTAACCGTGGATCCCCATCCTCCATTGTATAGCACGCTATCAAACACCACTACTTCCTGATAATTTTGTTCAGTCTCAAAGAAAGTGTTCCAGACATAATTGTAATGGACGGCCTCGTGTGCCAAATAACTCATATGTGTCCCAGTGAATCCATTCGGATTTCCCAGATACCCGATCTGCATGATCCGCTGGAAACGATCAATCCCTAATGCATAATTCCCTTGAAGGGATTCAGCCAACCAATTATCAAGATTCATGGATCGCTGAGGGATGAAGTGCAAGTGAGAATTCCAGTGATTTTGTAATTCAGGTGACATTCCTGCTAAAATAGTGTCGAAGGTGTTCGCCATCGCCTGAACATCACCGGGGGCGGTGTTTTGATTTGAGATAAAAAAGTAGTGGACATTTGAAGGAGAATTTTCAATGAGTTGCAATTTGGTATTGGAGTTCCATAAAGCAGACGAAGAGCCTACGGTAGGTGAAAGATGAATGAAGATGTAGCTTTCTTCGCCGTTCCAATGAGATTCAAAATCCCACCCGGCGGCCTGAGGATACAGGATCAAGTTGACGATCCCAACCACATCCAAAATATTCAAAACTTCATCACCGTTCACATCTGCTGACTCTGCCTGGTCAGCAGTAAGTTCAATATTTCCCATGATGGCGTTGATGATAATGATGATATCCTGAACATTCACTATTTCATCGAAGTTCACATCTCCATCCACCGCTGCATTCAAATCTTGTACTGTGAAAGGACCTGCGATATCGAAAAAGGTAGTTCCATAGGGTCCGGGATGGAAATCTTGTGAGAAAAGTGTCCAAGATGAACACATAGTGATGATAAAAGTGGCAACCATCGTTTTCATGCTATTCTCCTAATGAAAATGAGTGTTATGTGAATAAAATAATATGAGTTTATCCAAGTAATTTCCGTTTTTCCTTTAACCTATCAGCAAGTACTTCAAGATTTTCATGTCCTAATTGTACACGTATATTTTCCTTAATAAGTTTCCATTGATCGTGCATGGGGCATGGAACTGAATCGGAGCATTCATCCAAACCGATCACGCACATTTCTTTTTCAGCCGGAGGACCGTCAATGGCATAAATGATATCGATCACCCGGATATCCCGGGCAGGTTTACTCAGTTTGATACCGCCGTTTCGACCCCTCACCGATTTAATCAGATAGTGTTTTGCCAGGGATTGCACCAATTTCGCCAGAAAATGGCGAGGAATATTGTAATCTTCAGCTATGGTACTAACCATAGTGTTTTCCTCTGACCGGTGTTCGGCCAAATAAATCATCGCCTGAATTGCATACTCGGCAGATTTAGAATATATCAAAGTCTCTCCAATGTGTCATAACCCCAATTTAACGAATTGTACCGGAAGCAAATTTCAATCATATCAGACCGATTCAGAAATTATGCAAATATGTAAAAGTATTATTACAGATAACCGGAAATACGTAAAGGGATATTTAATCAAATTTAGGGAAAATGGATTTCATAATTCTACTTTAAAAACAGGTCGCATTAATTGGTGAAAATGGATAGCTAAATAGAACGGTTTCGAAAGGGGATTACTAAACTGGCCGGGAGACAGAATCGGCGTTAGACTCTGCATCCCGACCAAGAGGAGAATGATTGTGCTAATCTATTTCAAACGCCACGAATCTTGAACCACCCTCACGTTTGACGAGCAGTAACATCGAATCACCTGTTTCATATGATTGGAGGGCTTCACGGTAATCTTTTACATTTCCGATTTTATTCTTATCAACTTTTACAATTAAATCCCCTTCTCGAATACCGGCTGTATATGCATTCGAGGAATTCAGAATATCTTTTACTACGACCCCATCCGTCTCATCGAGATTCCAGAAAGTGTCGGATTCTACATTCTCAACCTGTAAACCAATTTTATCGTAGCTGTTATCGCTGTACACTCCAGATAATAGTTTATCTTCATCCGGTCGTTTACCAAGTTTGAGCCGGATCTGTTGTTCTTTTTCATCCCGAAGCAGAATGAGTGTGACGCTTTCATTGGGATGTGCACGGCCAACCAGATTCTTTAAATGACTGGCATCTTTGACTTCAATATCATTGACTTTTAGGATAATATCCTGCTCGCTAATTCCATATTTCTCAGCAGGACTGTCTTCCATAACCTGAGAAATGATAGCGCCATTTCGAGTATCCATATTTAATGCACGAGCCATATTTTCATCGATATCCTGGATCGATACCCCCAGCCACCCACGCGAAACGATGCCGTCTTCAAGAAGATCATCAACAACCCGTTTTACCTGATTGATGGGAATCGCGAACCCAACACCGGCATTCATTTTTGAAAACCCGTCTGTGGCGATGGCAGTGTTTATCCCAACCAGCTCCCCGTCTAGATTAAATAAGGCACCACCGGAATTCCCGGGATTGATGGCCGCATCGTGCTGGATGAAATCTTCGTAGTTTGTTCTAGAAATTACATCACTTCTTCCGATACCGCTCACAATTCCTGCAGTGACTGTATGGTTTAATTCCAGTCCGAAGGGGCTCCCTATGGCGACGACCCATTCGCCAATACGAAGTTTATCAGAGTCTCCCAATACAACTTCTGATGCCGGAGTATGATTAATTTTTAGAACTGCAATATCTGACAGAGGGTCTTTTCCGATCACTTCCGCTTGAAACTCTCGTTTATCCATCATGATAACTTTGATATCCTCAGCATCTTCCACAACATGGTAATTTGTGACGATAATTCCTTTACCTGCGTTGAAAATAACACCGGATCCCAACCCTTTGCTCTTTGGCATATCAGGCATTTTATATTTAAAGCCTTGATCGAACAAAAACTTGTGCGGTGACGAAACTTCTTTTTCAGACACAATGGATACGATGGCGTCGTTGGTTTTGTCCGCCACGTCAATAAATGCTTCGCTGAACTCTTTTCTGGATGGGGCTGCCCAGATGAATCCGATGGAAAGTAAAACGAGTAACTTTTTGCTCATGTAATTTCTATCCTTAATTTATTTTTAACTGCCTGTTCTATGCAAAAATGATGCACTTGTTCCGGATACAACGAATAATCAGTTATCATTATTTTAAACTGCTTTCTTAAAATATTCGAAGGAATATTAATCCCATGTTTGATAAAAACTTATGTGTTAGATTACTTTGGTTGATATTTTATTTATCATTATTGGAAAAGCTATGAATCAGAATACAATTCAGAAATGGATGCTCATTTTCGGGCCAGTGATCAGTATCATGATGATATTGTTTATGGATTTGGAACCGGGGCGTCCTGAGGTTACTCGAATGGCTGCCGTGGCCTTGTTAATGGCTATGTGGTGGGTCACCGAAGCTCTCCCATTGGCAGCAACAGCGTTACTCCCGGTGGCATTATTTCCACTATTGGGAATTATGAATGGCAAAACTGTAGCGCCTATTTATTTTAATCACATCATTTTTCTTTTTATCGGTGGGTTCATCATGGCTCTTGCCATGGAAAAATGGGACCTGCACAAACGAATCGCTTTGTTTATTCTATTGCGTTTTAAGCTGAAACCCGCAAACATTTTACTGGGATTCATGATCACCACAGCCTTTCTTTCAATGTGGATTTCCAACACTGCCACAACGATGATGATGGTACCCATTGCGTTAGCAATTATCCTTCAATTAGAAGGTCTTTTAGGAAAAGCTTCCGTAAAAAAATACTCGATCGGTATTTTTCTGGGATTGGCGTACAGTGCATCCATTGGTGGAATTGCTACCATTGTGGGTACTCCACCCAATCTGTCATTTGTTCGGATATTTAACATTCTCTTCCCTGGCAGTCCGGAGATCACATTTGCGAACTGGTTTTTCTTTGCTTTCCCCCTGTCAGTATGTTTTTTAATTATAGTGTGGTTTATTCTTTCACAAATATTTATTTCTAAAAAAATCGTATTCAAAATAGATCCCAAAATTTTTAAAAATCAATACCGTGAATTGGGTCCCATGTCTTCTGAAGAGAAAATCGTGTTAACCGGATTTCTTTGCTTAATTTTTCTATGGCTATTTAGGAGCGACATCCCTTTAGGAGATTTTGTCATCCCCGGATGGTCAAGAATGTTTCCCTATGCATCTTATTTAAATGATGGCACCGTGGCGATCACAATAGCATTGATTCTATTCATTCTTCCCAGCCGAAGTCAAAAAGGTAACAGAATCATGGATTGGGATACGGCATCAAAATTACCGTGGAATATCGTATTGTTATTTGGAGGTGGATTTGCTCTCGCCAGTGGCTTCAAAGAAACCGGATTATCGAATTTACTTGGTAGTCAGCTAGGTGGGGTCGGCAACCTGCACCCGGTACTTATCGTGGCGGTGATCTGTATATTTGTAACGTTCCTAACGGAACTCACATCGAATACCGCCACTGCAGAAATGCTGTTACCCATATTGGGTGGATTGGCAATAGCCATTAAAGTGAATCCTCTGTTTCTCATGATTCCAGCAACGCTTTCCTGCTCATTCGCCTTTATGTTACCGGTGGCAACCCCACCGAATGCTATTATTTTTGGTACGAATCGTGTGACTATTATGGACATGGCAAAGACAGGGATCTGGATCAATCTAATTGGTGTGGTATTAATCACATTACTAATATTTTCATTCGGGAATTGGGTATTTGGAATAGATGTGGCCCACATTCCTGATTGGATGATGAAAGGAAAATAAATTTGAAATCATTACAACAATCCGTGTTGATCACCGGCGTATCTACAGGGATTGGCAGGAGTACCGCCGAGTTACTTTGCCAGAAGGGATATCATGTTATCGGAAGTGTTCGGAAAATTGAAGATGCATCCGCACTTCAGGCTCAATTTGCTGACTCATTTACACCTGTCGTATTTGATGTGGCAAACGAAAAGGATGTTTTCTCATGTGCCGACGAACTGATGAATCGTATTTCTACACCATTGGTTGGCGTCGTGAACAATGCAGGAATAGCGTTGGGTGGTCCCATCCTTCATTTGGATGTTTCCACTTTTAGAAAACAGTTTGAAATAAATGTAATGGGAGTACTATCGGTGACCAAAGCATTTATGCCATGGTTGCAGCGAAGCAGGAAAGCCGGACACCGGACACGCATCATCAATATCAGCTCTGTCAGTGGCAAACGAACGTATCCGTTCATGGGGCCCTACAGCGCATCCAAACATGCCCTTGAAGCCATCTCAGACGCTCTCCGTAAAGAACTAATGCTGTATGATATCGGCGTCGTCATTATTGAGCCCGGTCCCATTAACACACCGATTTGGGATAAAGCGCCCGATCCGCAGAAGAACATTTTCATCGGATCGGATTATGAGCATTCGCTAAGACGATTCAATAAACTGATCATTCAGAAAGGGAAAGCCGGTTTTCCACCAATTGATGTGGCCAAGTTAATACTGAAAGCTCTGGAAGCAAAACGCCCGAAAACAAGATATGTGATCACCCCTAACCGTCTGATTCATTTTACGCTCCCGGGACTTCTGCCTGAAAAATGGGTAGACCGTCTCACTGCGAAAGCGCTACACTTGTTTCCAGCCATAAAAAACAAGATATGATCGCCGATCTTCATCCGTTTTTTGTCCACTTTCCAGTGGCGCTGTATTCAGCCGCACTGGTTATTGAGATCACCAGGTTGTTTAAAAAGGATATCCCCAATTATTTTTCAGTCGCGCTGATTTGTGGTGGTGCTGTGATGGGGTTGATATCCGGTTTATCTGGAGACCTGGCTTCTCGTGAAGCAGAACGCATTGCTGGTATAACCTCAACTCTCAATAACCATGAGTTTGCTGGGAATTTGATGGTCTGGATCGGTCTGATATCCGGTTTTATTCTGCTATTGGTGCAGCTGAAAAACAAAACGATGCCCACTTTACGCTGGATAATTATCTTGGCACTTTTTGCCGGGGTGATTATCACTGCTTTTTGGGGAAGTCAGTTGGTTCAAGAATTCGGTGCGGGAACTGCCATCATTTCAACAGTTCAATGATTTTCCCTATTTCAATCGACGCCATTCGGTTTGTTCGGAATGCCTTTTCGCTATCGAAGGTGGATACTCAACCCAATCATGTAGTTCGAGCTGAATATCCCGGGTTGAATGGAGAATATGTTCCTTTAAAGATCATCTATCCAAAAGGAAAGATCCGAAAGATAGTCATTCTCTATCCCGGAGCAACGCCATTTGGCGAAGATCACGAAGAAGCCACCAGTCTGGCACACGTCATGTCCGGTCTGGGATTCAAAGTGTACATGCCCCGCATTCCACTGCTGATGCAATTAATCATCTCACCGGAAAATGTAGAATGGATGGCTCATTTCTATCAGTGGGTGTTGACACAGGAGCCAACGCTCAAGACCCAGATCACTGTTGTTGGGATGAGTTTTGGCGGTGCATTGCTTCTCAAAGCCTGTATGGATTCACGAATGCAATCACCTCGCCCTGCCAGTATAATGATTTACAGTACTTTTTTTGATTTCGATTCCTCGATGAATTTTCTGATCACGGGAAAATTCCGATATAACAATAACGAAGTCCTTATCAAACCCAATGACTGGGGCGGGATTGTCATCATGCATAATTATCTCCGCCATGTGAACCCAGGATTTGATACAGAAAAAATCAGAGAAAATTTATCTTTCCGAGTAGCCGATGAAATGGATAAAGTTGACGAACATTTCAAAACGTTATCCACATTCGACCAATCATTCGTGGAAAGTTTGATGACAGCGAACTATAATTCGGATGTACTCAAAACGATTCAACTGATCCGCGAGACCTGCCGAAAGGAATTAGAGGATCTTTCGCCACGGTTGTGGTGCAATCAATTGCAGCAGAAAGTATTTATCCTTCATGGCGCCAATGACTCTATGGTACCTTTCACGGAATCGGTTCGACTATCGGAAACCCTTCCCCGAAATATGCTGCACATATCCCACTTGTACGGCCATAAAACAATTGAACGGATGGGCAATATTTGGTTTCTCCTAAAAGAGGCATACGGGCTGGTCCGATTTTTTTCTCACTTTTTAAATCACAATGAACATTCTAACATTTGAAGGTGGGTTTGATAAAAACCTATGCTATCTGGTTTGGTGTCAATCCACGAAAGTTGCCGGTATCATCGATCCATCTGTTGAGCCCGATCCGATTTATCATATTATCAATAATGAAGGATTATCGCTTCAAAAAATCATTCTGACTCATTCCCACGGAGATCATACAGTTTACTGTGATCGGATCATTCACCGGTTCCCATCAGCAATCATCTATGGGTTTGAACATCTTGAAAGTCCCGTGCACGATGGAACGTTTTCGGGTGTTCGCCATAAATCTATCATTGAGTTAGGAAAAATAAAACTCACGGTTTTACATACACCCGGACACTATCCAGATAGTATTTGCTTATGGAATGAACAGGAAAAACATTTGTTCACCGGAGACACCGTTTTTGTTGGAAGAACCGGAAGGGTGATTGGTGAAAAGAGCGATCTAACACAACTTTATCACAGTGTGTATAACATCATAAATCGCCTACCCGAAGATACAATAATTCATCCTGGACACCACTACGGGATTAAAAAAACGATGACAATTGGGGAAAATATCCAGACGTCAACCTTCTTTAATTGCCCAAATTTGAGGGAATTTTCCTCTGTAATGGACAATTTCGAGAAAAACAGGAGGGAATAGCGTGTGGTATTTTGGTGACCAAACAAAATATTTATACATGTATTGAAGATTTCTCTGATAAAATCCTTGACTTTATCGGGGGTAAAGAAATAGAATTAGGCACACAGTATTAACAGAACTTTCAATATTTAACTACAAGGAGAAAAAACTATGGCTGAAAAAGTTGCTCGCGTCGGCGTCAGCAAGGAGAAAGGTTACCTATACTATCTTGGTAAAGATGGTAATGTATGGCGATCTCAAATGGCAACCGGAAAACAAGCCGGTGGTAATGCTTCAAAAGTGGCAGATGCCAATGTGACTCGCGAATCTGGCTTCCTTTATTTTGTTGATAAAGATGGCGATGTTGCACGATCTCAAATGGCCAGAGGACGAAAAAAGTAAGCTGGTATTTGAAATTTGATTGAATGCCCCCATCTTTTGGGGGCATTTTTTTTAAACACCAAAATAGTAAAAAAATTTAGTAATATGCATCGAAGTACTCTATTTTTTATTTACATGACCTGTTTCGCTATGGCACAGGCTGCCACGGTGAATCAAATCAGCATCCATGGAAACGACAAGACTCAAGATTCTATCATTTTACGAGAAATTCATCATCCCATCCCCAGTCAATATAATCCATCACTCGCCGAAGAAGACCGAAACCGAATCTACAACCTAGGGATTTTCTCTTCCGTTGATATCTCGCAGAAAGACTCCAGCTATGTGATTTATGTAATTGAGGGACTACGGTGGATTCCTTTCCCCATTATCGATTATGATGAGGCCAAAGGGAAAGATGGATGGTCGTACGGCTTGGGAATGAGGTTGCTTAATTTCCGTGGAATCAATGAAACCATCAATTTGGGATTCTCTTTCGGCGATGTAAATAATTATTTTCTAAATCTACACGATCCATGGATTGCCGGTAACCACATTTCATTTGGGTTCACCACATTTGATCAAACGAATGCCCACGCGGTACGACCCTTTAGATTAACGCAGCAGGATGTATCCGTGAATACCGGCTTTTATATCCGAGAGGTACATAAGTTTGTCGCATACACAGGATATGATCACAGAACCGTCAAATGGGAATCGAACCTAGATAAATTGGAAACCCTCCAATCTGATAAAAGTTTTGATCATCTGTTTTTTGGTTTTATGTACGATTTTGACACTCGGGATATTTATATTGATCCTCGAAAGGGTAACAGGATTGGTTTTGAGGTCAGCCAGAATGTGGGAATTAGTAAGTCAATCGATTTTAACAGTGTCGCAATCTGGATAAACAAATGGATATTGCTCAATAACCGCTCGGCGGAACCCGTTCTGTCTTTTAAAACAAAAGCATTCTTTCAATTTTCCGATCAACTCCCTATTTTCAGGCGAATGTATTTAGGAGGAGAGGATTTCGTTCGAGGATACTCCCCGGTCCCCAAGGATAATCCCACAGACGTAGAATATTGGATGGAAAGCCAGAATATTATTTATCAAAACCTCTCGTACCAACAGACACTCTTCCCCCGAAATGATTTTAATGGCATGGAGCTGGGTATAGATTGGCATGTTTTTCTGGATTGGGGGGCAGGTTCCGAGTCACTGGCGGATTTTCGACTCGACCATTGCATTTACGGATATGGCGCTGGATTGATATTTTACGCTTCGGGGCTTGGATCAATTACGGTTGATTTTGGATACAATCCGTTTGAATCAGATACCCATATGCATTTATCAGATTCTAATTAAGTTTTTTTGATCCTTTTCAAGATCATTGCTTTCTCAAACCGATTTTCGCTCCCGTCGAGCATTCGTTTAATATTACTCCGATGTGTGTAGATAATAAAGGCAGCCAGGGGAAATGCGAAGTACGCAAAGTACGAATTACTCACAGGTAAAAACAAATTCATTGCGGGGATAGAAACCGCAGCGATCATAGTCCCCAACCCCACATATCCCGTGAGAATCAGATTAATGATCCAAATGATTATGGCGATAAGTAGAATTTTTGGAGCAATCGCCAACAGAACACCAATTGCTGCGCCCCCACCTTTCCCGCCCTTAAATCCAAAATAGATAGGATACACATGGCCAACGACAGCGGCAATCCCGCAGAGGATCATCAGGATATCCGTATTCGCAGTACCCGAATCGGAAATAAACGGGATGGTTATCAGAGCCACATACACCGTCGCGATGAGTCCTTTTGCAATATCGATGAGAATAACACCAAGTGCAAAACCGGCACCTTGTGTTCGAAATGCATTGGTGCCCCCTGCATTGCCACTCCCCATTTTTCGGATATCCACGCCTTTGATCTTACCGGCAATGAGACTACCACTGATCGAACCAAGCAGATAACTCAAGATAATTTTTATGATATATCCCATCACTTCTCTTTCATTTCAATTATGGATTGGTTATAGAGCTACCCAATTATTCAGGTAGAACCTCCTGGATCGCGACCGCCAGTGCTCCGGGTCCCACATGGATTCCAAACAATGCGCCCACATCCACCAGATTAACTGATTTCATAGCGGGAACTTTATCAGTTAGTTCTTTCATTAGTTTTTCACCACTGGGCAGGTCATTGCCGTGGGCAACCAATACCCTGTATGATTTCCCTGGTTGGATTTTATTAAGAACAAAACTGGCCATTTTAGCATTCAGATTTTTCTTACCAAACCGGATACCCGCAGTTTGGATATTACCTTTTGTGTTTATAGTCAGAATTGGGGAAATATTAAACAGGTCGGTAATCCTTTTTTTGGACGAATTAACACGCCCTCCTCTCACGGCATGACTGAGATCAGGTATGATGGCAAACAACTTCGTTTTAGATTTTGCTTCATCGATAATCTTCAAAATTTCGTCGTGTGACTTTCCAGCCTGTGCGGCTTCTGAAGCTGCCAAAACAATGAGTCCTTGTGCGATGGATACCGTACAGGAATCCACCACCGAAATATGCGAATCAGAAATCCGTTTGGATGCACTGACCGCAGACTGCCATGTACCGCTGAGCTTATGGGGTAAATGGATCGAAATGATGGATTTGTAATGTGACGAAATATACTGGTATTGCCGCCGAAAATCTCCGGGTGAGGGTTGAGATGTTTGTGGATGATGGGCTGATGTTGCAAGTTTCTGATAAAATTCCTGTGGGGTCATGGATACTTTATCAATGTATCCTTTGTCGCCAAAACTATACCTAACCGGCACCATGTGAACATCCAATTCATCATAATCCGGGAAGTCGGAACCAGAATCCGTTATAATGGCAACATCTGCTCTTTTTGTATGAGAAATTTCCTGCTGTTTCTGCATGTCATCAACCTTCTGGCCATAGACGGTTCCATATTTATCGCAGATTTGAAAAACTTTTTCGGGTTCGTTGGAATGGATGTGAATCTTGACCTTTGTTTTCGATCCGGCAAATACCAGACTGTTCCCCATATCCATTAATTCTTTGCGAATGGGCTTATGCTGGATATCCTCACCCTTGATCATGCATTCGGTACAATACTGATAAGTGAGGTCAATCGTTTCTCCAGCACTCTGAATTTTCAAACTGGGGTATTTGCTGTAGTTTTGTACAATATAATCTTTGATGGACCCGGTGCTAATAAAGTCATGGATTCCATTCAACATATCAACGAATCCTTGAGCGCCGGCATCTACCACACCCGCTTTTCTCAATACTTCCAATTGGTACATTGTATTAGCGAGGGATTCTTCCGCTTTCTCTAGTCCGTTTTCCATGAGGGAGACAAAATCTGTGTTTCCGCTTTCAATCAGATTGATAAGGTGAGTGGAAAAATCGGTCAATACAGAAAGGATGGTTCCCTCTTTAGGTTCTGCCAGGGCTTCGCGAGCATATTTTGCGCCACATTCAATAGCAGCGGAAAATGCGGCGGTATCCATTTTGTGAATATCTGCTGCACCGTCGCACAGTCCTTGGAAAAACTGGGCTAAAATGACTCCTGAATTTCCACGGGCACCATCTAATGCAGAGTCGGCTACCGTCATAAGCATTTTGTCAACATCCGGGTAAACCTGAGATTGTGTTCCTTCCAGGATAGCGTTGAGAGTAAAGGCCATATTGGTCCCGGTATCTCCGTCCGGAACAGGAAAAACATTGATCTTATTGAGGTAATCCTGTCTGGAAACGACTTTGTGAATGCCTGCAACCAAGGCTCTGTGCAATCGCGGTCCATCGAGGTAATTAATTTTCGTTGCCATTTGATTCATAATTTATCCTTACATCCTGTAAAGGTTACGTAATTTTTTAAAAATTGGTCAACTCCTTTTGAGTCGTGTAATCTTCAAAATAATATTGGGTGGCATTTTCAACAAGACCAAACCAAATTAGATGGCTCGTCAATGTTGAATTTTACAAAAGATTGCTCACTTTGATAGTTAATTGACTATACACTTTGTCCAAACTTCATTTCACAGTGCTCCATGATCGTAATCTTGTTTATCATAAATCGTATTAATTCAGACACACCGGGAACAACGGCAATAAAATTGCGTTAGCGACCGTGAAGTTTGATTAAAATGACTAAATAATAAACCTTCCTTCTCCTTTGTTGTGGTTAAAACCAGAAGGGATTCTCGCCCGAGAGTCCCTTCTGGTTTTTAAGCCGAATTTTCCTTCTTCAATTCTGAAAAATACTTCAATAAACGAATCGTTTTCAAGCCATCGAACCACCGATTGAACTGCATCGTGAAATGTACGTCTGTGGGAGACGACCTCTGTAAACTGTTCCATACGGATTCAATTTTTTCCTTTTTCAGGAGTGAAGATAAATGAAGGTGAATCAGTTCGCTTTCCGATAAAACAGAATCAAGCATCCTGTCCTTCGCTGACTGTCCCAACGACAACCATTCCTTCAATATTTTAAACGCATTATCAGAATAATGTAGCAAAGACATGTCAACGCCGGATCGCGCCTGTACCATTCGGAAACCGGTACCCAAATACACCCGATTTTCCGGGCGAGCAGAGGGGTGGATCAATACTTCCCGGATCCATCGCACATCGCAGAATTTTGCTAATTCCTGTAAAAAATAAAAATCTTCTGTGGCTTTTTTACGAGGCATGCCACCCACCGAAACGTACGCTGCCGCCGTTGTTACCATCGTTGATCCCACCGCTGGATATCCGTAAATGGATCCCGCATTTTTCATCTTGTCTGCGGTTTTGACAAGGAAATTCTCATAATGGGTAATGGCCTCATCCATCATCTGTTCACTGCTACGCCGATGAAAAAATCCCACTACCGCCGCCTGCCATTTATTTTCACGGCGATCATCCCATATGTGCTGAAGATAATTTTTTTCAAAGGTACAATCCGCGTCAGTGGAGAGTAGCAGTGTATCCGGTTCGGAATAGGATAATGCAAGGTCGAGCCCGATTTTACGGGCAACACCCACACCGGCAATTTTATCCGGGAAAGCCAATCCGGGAGAGAACGCATCAACCACCCCCAGATCGAACGAGAACCTGGAATTTCTTAAATAAATGAGCGTTGATTCATTGTTTTTCTGCACCGTTTCATCAGCCGATTCACCATTGTTTACGATAACGATGACGGCTGTATTTTTCAGCAAGTTCGGAGATTGATGCTGTAACGATTCCAGAGTATCGGGCAGAGAATTGAACTCAGCATAAGCGGGGATCACAATGATTCGGGGGTACGATTTTGTAAATTTAGGCTTAATCGTCCAAGCACCGGGAATAGTTTTCTTCCGCAAATAAGCGCTGAACGAATCAATCAAGGTTTGCCTCTTGCGTTAATCAGCTCTATGGCGGTTTCGAAGTTTCCATAGGGTATCCAGTGGATGACGATCCCCCGTTTTTCCATGTGGCGGAAAAAGGTCATCTGCCGTTTGGAGAACTGGTGAATCGCTGTATTCAGTTTCTGAAACATGTCATTCCATGATAATTTTCCTGCCAGATGCTGCCCGATGAACCGGTACTCCAGCCCGAAATAGTTCAACCGTTCGAAGGTGATACCGGAATCCAAAAGCGACCTTACCTCTTCGATCATTCCGAGTTCCAGTCGGTGCTTCAGACGAGAGGTAATCCGTTTTTTTACTTCGTCTCGGGGATATGTGACCCCCAGCACTACTGGGTTTTGGATTGTAACGGGTGGTTCCAGCTCCACCCCCGAATGGACAGCAATCTCGATGGCACGGATCAACCGTTTACGGTGGATTAGATCACTGGTGTTGTGATGTTCCGGTTTCAGAGTCAGTAGCTTTTCGCGGAGATCTTCAATGGTGCAGGTTGACAGTTCTGCCCGGAGTGATTCATCCGGGGGAACTGGGCAAAGCTTAAACCCCAGCAAAACAGATTCGATGTACAGACCAGTTCCGCCACACAACACCGGGCATTTCCCCTCATTGAGCATGGATTGATACTTGGGATAAAAATTTCGCTGAAAATCGAAGACACTGTGGTCCTGCTGGGGGTCTAAAATATCGATGAGGTGAAAAGGGATGAACCGATGAGGTAGTTTGTACTCAGATAGATCTTTACCGGTGCCGATGTCCATTTTGCGGTATACTTGTCTGGAGTCCGCGGAGATGATCTCCGAATCAATGGCATCAGCGATCTGAACTGCCAACTGCGTCTTGCCCGTAGCAGTGGGACCCAGAACGACGACGAGGTCAATAGATGAATTTTGAATTGGTGTCATCGGGACAATTTACAAGTATTTAAAAATGAAACAAATAAACCTAATTTGGTTTCAAATCGTCAAACCAAGTATTTTTCGAAGAGTTATCAAATGTTGTATTTATTACTAGAATCCAAGTAATTATAGATACATTAGAAAAATGGTACTACTAAATCATACCATAACATTGACAGGACTGATAAATAAGATTATTCACTCGCCCCTCGCCTCCAAAAACCCCATCTCCCGTACATATCCTTTTTCTTAAATTTATTTGAAGGTCGTCTCCCGAATGGAATGATTTCATCTCGGCAGTGACGACTGATCGATTTTAACCGTTAATCTTCAACAAGGATACATTATGCTCATTGCCTGGATTGCTCTGCTGATCTATGTGGCGATTACTCTCGCCATCGGCTGGTACTCGTACACCAAACAGCAGACAGAAGCCGACCACTGGACCGCCGGTCGAAAGTTGAGTCCGCTTTCGGTGGGATTGTCGCTTTCCGCCGGATTCATGTCCGTGTCGTGGTCCTGCGTGTATGCGGTGCAGTTGTTCTATTGGTACGGCATCGGTGCCTTCTGGATCATCACCTTTCCCTGGCTCATCGCCCTGTGGATGATCTATAAACTCTCCGGGAAATACCATCAGTTGACCGCCTTCAGTCAGCCAGAAATGGTGGGTGGTCGGTTCGGTTCATCTGCCCGGAAATCTGTTGCCTTGGCATTGGCGTTTGTGTTTCTGGTGTGGGGCGGTGCTGAAATTTACGTGGCTGCGAATCTGCTGTCACCGGAATTGGGGATTTCCCTCAATTGGGTGATTGTTATCATCAGTGTGGTGGTGGGTATTTACATGACCTTTGGGGGATTCCGAGCTGTTGTCACCACGGATAAACTGCAATTCGTTTTAGTGGCATTGTACATCTTGTTCATCGCCGGTCTGGCATGGACAGGCCTATCCCAATCCGGAGGTACTTTTTTACCGGATATTGCGACCACCGGTGCTAAGTCCGGGGTGAGTTGGGTGGCGTTGTTCTCACCGGGCATCATGATCATTCTGTTGACGCTGGTGGCGTACTTACCCGGCTGGATATTCGAAGCAGACCTGTGGTTGCGGGTACAGGCAGCTGAAAGTCCTCAAGCCGCTCGAAAAGGGGTCATCATCGGTGCCGTAAACGGATTTCTCTTTGTAGGGATCATCCCCATGTTCATTGGTATCGCTGCACTGAAATTATATCCTATGACTGCCGGTGCTTTCCCCGCTCATATTGGCTTTGAGGGAGATGCCATTTTCGCTACCCTCGCCGCTGACTACGCCCCGGCCTGGCTGAAGCTCATCCTTACTCTGGGACTGGTGGCCGCCGCCATGAGCACCATCGATACCTGCCTGAATGTAATGGGGTTGAGCATTGCTTATGACTTTTCCCATGACAAACCTATTTCACAAAAAACCGGATTTTCAAAAGCAGTTACAGCCCTTACGGTTGTGGTTGCCATGCTGTTTTCGATGTCCATCAATTCATTGTGGGATATTTTTTATCTGTCTTCCGGTATCCTCACAACCGCGGTGGCGTTCCCGGTAGCAGCCGTGTTCATGAAACATGCCAGCCGTCGAGGGGTGTTCCTGTCGTCGGTTTTCGGGTTTGTGGGAACGGTTGCGGCATACTATGGTGAAACTCGTGGATTTCTGGATCGCATCGAACCGGCGTGGCTCATTGAATCCTATTTGGGATACATCTTGTGGGGACTGGGATTTGCTATCATCGGATACTGGACCGGAAAATGGACAGCCACCGAATCGGTAGATTCCCTCAACAATAACAATGGAGGAAAAACCTCATGACCGATACAATCATCACAATCGGTGTACTATTCATCGGAATTATTACCGGATGGCTTTTGAAAAAGAAGACAGGCAAAGATATTTCTCCGTCGGAGGTGGAATCCCTAAAGGAACAATTGGACGTTTCGAAAAATTCCGGTATTGCTCTCACTACCCGGCTGGAAGAAGCGGAAAAGCGGTTAACCGAAATGGACCAACTGCGCAACATCTTGAAAGAATCCGAACGGGCAGAGGCCACAGCGAGGACCCGTGTAGATGAGATATCCAAACAGTTAGTGGAAGAAAAAGCAAGACTGTTGGAAATCCGAAAGGAGATGGAAAATGCCTTTAAAGCTCTGGCGGGTGAGGCCATACAGAGCAATTCCGAGGAGTTCATCAAGCTTGCAAATGAAAAATTCAAATCGGTAGTGGATACCAACGAAGAGAAACTCACGAAAAAAAAGGAGCTTATCGACCAGAATCTGGGAGAAATGAAAACAACGTTGAAAGGATTGAGCGATCAATCCACCGAACTGAATACTCGATTGCAGGAGAATCGTTTGGAAACAGAGAAACTCCGCCAAACGGCTAGCGGTCTCCGGGAAGTACTGTCATCCTCGCAAAAGCGTGGGCAGTGGGGCGAGCGGATGGTGGAGGATATCCTCCAGTTCATCGGATTGGTAAAAGGTATTAATTACCTGAAACAGTCTAGCGTGGAGTCTGGTGAGAAACCCGACTATACGTTCCTGCTCCCCAAAGAGAAGGTCCTCAATATGGACGTGAAGTTCCCGCTGGCACATTATGAAGAATATGTTGGCGCCACGGACGACCATCATCGGAAAACGGAAAAAGATCATTTTTTGAAGGACGTGAAAAATCACATCAAAGCGGTGGCGGGACGGGCATATGTCAATCCCGGTGAAGGTACATTGGACTATGTAATGCTGTTCATCCCCAATGAGTCCATTTACGGTTTCGTGAATATGGAAGACCCGGGACTTATCACCTATGCGCTGGAAAATAAAGTGCTGCTGTGTTCGCCACTCACCCTATATGCAGTGTTATCGCTGATCCATCAAGCCACGAAAAATTTTGCTATGGAAGACAAAGCCACCGAAGTGATGAACCTGGTGAACGAGTTCAGGAAGCAGTGGAAACTCTTTGCAGACATGCTGGATAAAATGGGCAGAAGCCTGGAGACCGCCACAAAAGATTATCAGTCCCTCACCACTACCCGTTCACGGCAGTTGGAAAAACCACTACAGAAAATCGAAGAATTATCTTCCGGTAATCAGACCGATCTATTGGAATCATCCGAATGACCCCGCCGATAATGCTTCCCGAATTTCAAACAGAGCGACTTTTTGCACGTCCGTTGAAAAAATCGGATATCGACGCCATGCACACGCTCCACCGGAACTCGAACGTGATGAAGTATATCCACAAACCGGAAGAAACCATGGAAGAAACGCTTGCCACCTACAAACGGGTCATGGACTATCACGAGAGAAATCCGCAATTTGGACTATGGTCTGTATTATTAAAGGATGGCGCGTATATGGGATGGATCATCCTGAAACATCTGGATAATACCGCCGATGTTGAGATTGGGTATCGGTTTCTCCCTGAATTCTGGGGGAAAGGGTATGCCACCGAAATTGGCTACGTCGTTCGGAATTACGGATTTCAGGAATTGGAACTTCCCACCATTGTGGGTGTCACCCTCCCGGAAAATATCGCTTCCCAACGGGTTCTGGAAAAAATCGGACTCACCTACCGAAAACCAGCCCACTACTACGGGGTGGATGTATCCTTTTATCAGATGGAAAATCCTGGGGAGGATAAAACCACGAATTGACACGAAATAAAGAAAGAGTTTAACAAGTTAGCGAGTTAATAGGTAGACAGGTTGGGGAAGGAAATGAGTGGCAGCGGTAATGGCAGTCTGGCTCGTTTAAAATTCTTCATAAAATATTCCCATCCACGACTAACGGTCAAATGCTGATCTGGGAGTGGAAGAAGTTTAACAAGGTAGCGAGTTGGGGAATTTGGGAAAAATTATCATTTGATAATTGACAGAGAAATGGACAAGTTGATCAAACCAAATCTGACTTTAAATACTACACCTCGGGTGTGCGGATTTTGCTGAAACTCCCGGTGGATTAGGAGCCTCGCAAAGTTTTAATATCATGATTCACAAATGGCTTTGAGAGAGGCTAATCCTTCTCCGAATGCCTTACCCATGGCATCTTCGTTATTCATAAAAAGCATGATAAAATTAAAAGGGTAAGGAATTTCTGCCTCGAATCCCCAAGTGGCCATGGTTGTTGTCCCTATGGGTAATAACTTGATATAGGCGTTGGTTTCGCTCTCGTAGGGCTCATGAAACATCAATTTGGTATCCAGCCGATTGGGCGGATCGATATTCGTAATCTCCTGACTACCTGATCCCATATCTTTATTCCCTTCCCAGGATTGTTTTGCACCCACGGTTCCGTCAATACCCGTTAAGGTTGAGATCATTTGAGGGTCCATTTGCATCCAAGGACTCCACCTGTCCATCGCTTTGAATGTGGACACGTTCAACCAGACGATTTCTTTTGGTTGATTAATGGTAATGGACTGCTCATACTGGTAATCATTCGACACCAGCAATCCGCCAACCAATAACACAATAACAGCCAAGAATAGAACCAATCCAATGAATTTGAATAGTGATTTCATACAATCCTTCCTTTCCTATTTACTTTCAATTTTAATCAGATTATTGGTAATAAAACAGGCATAATATTCCTGAATTTCTACTGGTCGTCCCACAGTTACATCGGCATAAAACTGGTTTTAAATACGCGAACTTTTCTTTCTCGATTTTCCTACCAGATTGGAATTCTTAATACCGGTATTTTTTTAAATAATCCCATAATTCATTCATAGACATGGTCAACTGATATCCGATAAATATTGGAATTCCATCTTCTCTGGCGTGTTCGTATTTAAATTGTTCACCGGGATAAACTTCTGTAAAAAAGTCTTTTATCCCTTCGTCAAATCCTACGGTAATAATTACTTCACCTGTAGCTTCACCGTATTTCCACAACCAGAAGCTTCCGTTTTGGCTAATGGCTTTTGGAATTTTATATTTTTCAGCATAATAATTCAAGGCACCGGCTTCTCCGTAATTGCTAGCGAATATTGTGCATTTCACCCGATCCGAGTCCGGCAGACTGTAATAAGTGGAGGCGATCGTTGCGGCCATTCCCTCCCACCCCTGCATATCGGCATAGTCCTGGGGGAGTTCATAGAATTGACCGTCTTCCCATCTTAAAGCTTCCTTAATACCCATGTATTTTGAACCAAACTCGAAATATTTGATAAGACCATCAACCGAAGCCAACGGGAAAGCAATAGGCAGCATGGTCATACTTCCCAGAATCAGAAATCCGGATATAGCTGGTTTCACCCAATTTTTAGACTTCCGATGTGCAAATCCTTCAATGAATACGGAGCCTGCAGCAAACAGCATGGGATATGCCGGCGCAAGGTAATAGATTTTTCCGCTGAGAAGTAACAGTACCGTCAAAATGGAAACGTACATCCAGCCAAGTGGTCGGTAAAGGGAACCTTCAGGTGATCTGAATAGAAAGAATAATCCCAATAGCCAGATTGGATCTGCATACAAGTTGATTAGCATCTGCACCAGAAGAAACGTGATAGGATTTATGTTAGATAACTGAGTAGCACTCAGTACGCGCATATGTTCAAAGAAGGGCCATCCCAGCGAATGCTGCCAGGCAAGATTGGGCAACCATATTAACAAAACGATGATTGCAGAAATCCACAACCATTTGTTTTTGAATTTTTCACGATGCGGAGTGAATAACAGACCAACCGCCACTCCAAACCCAAAGAGCAGCATGGAGTACTTATTGAGCATACTTAATCCGGTAACAACGCCTAATATAATCCACCATTTTGGCGCATCCGTTTTCAAAATCCGGACGAATGCATAGACACCGAGCACAAAATAAAAAGTCTCAAAAGTAACGGGCATAAAAAACAAGTTGATCCGTAAATAAATTAACGACACCAGATATGCGGTGGCCGCTAAAAATTGGGCGAATCGTTTTCCACCCATTTCACGGGTAATGAGACCGACAAGAAATACCGTAAAAGCCCCGGTGAGCGCTGGGAAAAATCGGACTGCAATGAGACTATTCCCAAATAACCAAAAGGTAAATTTAGCAAAAACTGCAATGGATGGTGGGACTTCCATAAATCCCCACGACAGATAGTCAGCCATTGCCATGTATAGAAACTCATCGCGGTGAAATTCAAAATCAGAGTGAGTAAGGAAAGGGATCAGAAATTTGACAGCAGACAAATAAATGAGTATTGCCGTAGCGCTGAAAAGACTATTTGTTGTCCACCGCCGGGGATTTAATATTTGTGAGAGAGATTGTTTTCTCATGTATGATCCTTCAACTTATTTTTAGATTGGATATAACATTTAACTCGACAAAACAGTTGTCATAACACTGATCTGTGGGGATTTGAGGAAAGCATTCATTCAAAATTATTCGGGACATCGATCCGACAGAACAGACAGGAATCATCCACTTCGGTAATCGTTGGCGTTACTCCAAGTTGTACCGCAAGACGTGTGAAATCATCCGGCCGGAAGGTGGTTGCTCGAAAGCCATCTTTACATACAATTTCACCATTCCCGGTTGCGTTGTGATCGATCTCACCCAGCAATCCGTGTTCAGACTGCCGGATGAACCATTCCAAACGAGCATCCCAAAATTTATCAGAGTATCCTGAAAATAAAGCGAACCCCCCAGGTCTGGTGACGCGGATCGCCTCCTGCATTAAAGTCAATGGATTTTCATGAAATGCCGAGAGTCCGTTTTGGATACAAAGAACCACATCAAAAGAATTGTCCTTAAAACCCAATTCAACTGCATTCATTTCACAAAAGAAAATATTTTGGTAACGACTCAGCCGGGATTTAGCCAATTTCAGATTCTCGATAGAGATATCAATACCTGCCAGCAATTCACAATGATGAGCGAGGTCTTTGAAAATTCGTCCATATCCACAACCCAGTTCCAGCACACGAGAAGTAGGTGGAATAACACTTCGAATATAATCGATCTCGGCTTTCAGATACTGCCGGATGCGCGGTGGGGCAATCTCGTAGCATTTTTCCAATCGCTCTGCAGATAGATTATCAGAATAGTAATTCATACTTCAATATCGTTTGATCGTCCGATGGGTCAGTCAACTCAAAGGGATCAGGGTTTTATCAATTTTCCCAATGGGAAATCGATATAAAAAATATTGCCCGTCGGTTCATTTGGGACCGTTCCCACAACGGCATCATGTTCGTCGGCAATTCGCTTTACGATGGCTAATCCCAAACCGGTACCTTTGCCCAAGCCATTTTCTAACTGTACTTTTCGATCGAATATTTTATCGCTGAGTTGTCTGGGAATGGTTTTGCCGATATCCTTCACAAAACATCTCAAGTAGCGATCGGATTTTTCGGTACCAATGATAATCTTCTTTCCTACCTTGGCATATTTCACCGCGTTGGACACGTAATTTTTGAATACCTCAACAAGAACCGGATGTCCCTCAATAATCACTGGGGATGAGAGAGTATCTTCAACCGTCATGTCATTTGATTCAAGCGCCAGTTTAAAGTTGTCCACGGCCTCCTTCATTAAGTTTGACACGTCGATGGGTTCCATCTCCAACTTTTCTCCGATGGCTAATTTAGAAAGTACAGTTGCATTATTGATGACCTTTAAAATATTTTCACTGCTATCCCGGATACCCGTTATCAATTCGTTGTCAGGGGATTCCTGCACCAACAAATCAGACATGCCCTGGATCACACCAACAGGATTTTTAAGATCATGGGTAATGATATCCAGCAAAAGCTCCTTCAATGTATTGGATTCTTCCAACTGCTCTGCCAAAAATCGGTACCGATGTTCAGATTTTTTTATCGCCCGTTCTGCTCGGACGATCTTTGAGATATCCTGACCCACATAAATATATCCGGAATGTGAGTTATCAATACCTGACATTTTCGATCTGGAATAAAGAACGGGAATTTCATCCCCCGTTTTAGTACGATATGTCACATGTTGATTATTACTAATTTCTTCGTTAGGATCTAAATGCTCCGTGTCTAATATGATGTTAATGCTTTCACCGATCAGTTCTTCCCGGTTATAACCCAGCATACGTAATGTGGCCTCGTTTACCTCGGTGATTGTTCCATCAGGAGACAGATTTACAACGATCAGTGTATCCGCCATAGACTGAACAATATTTTCGATGAAATCTTTGGATACAGTGGTGGCAAACAGTTGACGGATGGTCTTTTCGCTTACCCTCATCACCACAAAAACAAAAAGCGAGCCCAGCAGAAATACGATACCGGCGATCAGGTTGATCAGACTTGCAGGGAAAAATACGGTCAGGATAATCGTGAAAACATATCCGAACTGAAACATCATAATCAGGATATACATAAATTTCCAGGCACCGGCATACTTTCCTTCTTTCAGCAGCTGGAGTAAACGCATGGTTATTGATGAAGCCAACACCATGACAACAATACCGCAAATGAGCAGACATACAGTGATGATTTGTAATAAGGTCAAATGCATTTTCTCTCCAGTTTTAATGTTTTCACGCTGAAACAGGAGCGTTTCAGGTCGCAGAGGATAGGTATCGCATGATTACGGGGAACCATGATTATCAGAATATTTTCCACTATTTTACTTCCCATAAATTAAACGTGACTCCAAACGGATCTTTGATATAACAATCATTCCCTTTTCCCCTCCATCTGATCACTTCGCAACCATGTGCCACCAAATGGTCGCGGGCAGCTTCAAGGTCATCCACAAATAATTCCATGACAGGTCCGTGAAGCTGTGAGTCATCAGTGACAAATAATGTAATGGGATCAGCGTTTATTTCAACCATCCCGGGTTCCATAGATTTTTTTGAGAATCCCAAAACCTGGGTATAAAATTCAGCTGCTTTGAACACATCGGTGGATGGAATGGCAATATTTGGACTCATTTTAAATTTCATATCTCATTCCTATTTTTTTATCCGGATCATGGTAACCATTGTGTTTAGTCTATCCCCAGAGCGGTCAGATCCAATCGGTTATTGTGAACCGGCGGGCACCAAAAGTAACTACCGGTGACGGGCCGGGTAAATCGAAATAGCGCATCGTGAATCCCATCTTCTGCACCGGACATTCGATTCAGTAATACCTCAAACGCGTCAGTGGATTTTCCGAAAGCCACAAAAACCAACCCCTCTTGGGTACTGCTCGCCCAAGGCATCGATCGGCGAAGAACAAAGGCTTCTGGATCGAAATCCTCCTGTGCTGTTCTTTTGACGTGAGCGGATTTTGGAGCGTCTTCCAACTCTTCGTTATCCAACTTTCGCCTGCCAATCATATTGTCTTGTTCCTCCAACGGGTAGGACTCGAAACTATTCAGATCATGAATCCATTTCTGAACCGCTACAAAACTGGAGCCATCCAATTTTTCACTTACTCCCTGAACGATGCCAGCCTGAATAGCTTTAACTCCTTCGGGGTTTTCGGTGCCATCTTCGTATCCGGTAAGGTCCAACCCGGATTGGTATTTGAAGGCATCCGTCACATCATTTAATCGAAATCCAGTTGCTAATGCCTGTTGAATTTGATGGGTACGATGGACGAGCTCACCTCGATCCGATCCACGTAACCAACACCACAGGGCAAACGGTGTTGCGGGAATATCAATCCCTGCATGGGAATAAGAAGGAAAGTCATGTAATCCGGGTATCGTTTTATCTAATACTTCGATGAGAGAAGCCCCCAAGCCGATCACTGCTTCTTTCCCAGATGTGATCCTGCGTAATTCAAGGAGTGCCGTTACCGGATCCCCACCGGGTATAAGTGAAAATGTCAGGTATCGAGCGTGTGCGGGGACCGCCGATAAAATTCCGGGTTGAATATTGATCATATTTTGTCCAGTTTTCTATTAAAAATAATAGGCTCTTTGATTTCAATAAATTCAAAGAAATCCGTTGAAATTTACCACTGAGTATAAATGTTATTCCCTGAGAAGTGAGAGTCGTTTACTTTTCAGCCAGAATCACTTCTGATGGGAAAAGCATCTGCTGATAGTATTCCCGAGAGTGAATGGTAAATCCATGTGTGAATAATTTATTTGATAATTCCACGCCTCTGCATCCACCCATAGTGCGGGGAGATATCCGGTAGATTCGTTCATAAATGTGGCTGCCGAATTTTTCACCTTGTGTCATATTCACAAGGACCAGTTTTCCACCGGGCTTCAACACCCGTTTAAACTCAATAATCACTTTATCCATGTCAACAAATGGAATGAGGTCGAACATGTAATTATTCACCAGAGTATCGACACTATTGTCAGTTTGTTCCAGTTGAAATGCTGTGCCAATGCTGATTGTGTAATTATGATGTGAAAGGGGTTGTAGTCGGTGTGTGGCTTTTTTTAACATACCAGGCGACAGATCAATTCCGGTATTGGTTCCACTGGGGTTTTGTTTGACAATTTCAAGGAAAGCGATACCCGTCCCCACTGCCACTTCAAGGATATTCTGACCATCGCGGATATCAGCCAATTCCAGCGCCCGGTCTCTTGCCCGGGATTCTGTAAGTTTTCCCCAGATATCATATAGAGGCGCAATGGAGTCATACACACCACCGATTTTGTGTTGAGAAATCCGGGCATCCTGTGGCATCCGGTTATTGTGGGTTCGAGGTTGATTTTCCATGACTTTCAGCTCCCTGTTTTGGTGATGGCAAATATTTAATAGCCCAAAGCAAGGTTCAACGGATGGTCAAATTTTCATGATATGCTCAGGTCTGTCTGGGCGATTCAAAAAACCAGATTAAATTTATTCGGGTTCATATCATCCAGCAAAGGAATTTCGGTCCGGGCTTACTCCATTTGTAAACCGGGGTGGCGGTGGATTTCACCTTCCACCATATAAATGACATCTTCGGCAATGTTGGTCATGTGATCCGCTGAACACTCATCAATATTCGATATATGAAAATCAAATCCCTAGGTAGCGTTATTGTAGCCGGAAAGATATGGGATCTTTTAAATTATAATACGAAAAAATCAAAGGCAATAATTTCCCATGATTAACTTAAGGGCATTTATAGCTTGATCATTTTTGATTAATTCACAGATTCTCGTTGATCTCTTATTAATCCCATCTGCTTCCAATCCACATCTTACCAAACATAAGAAAGTGTTGCTGAAGTCGCTAATGGTCCTTCATTTCCCAAAATATATTCAAATGGAGAAGAGAAGAATTGTGAGGTCACATCAATGTCTAAAATCAACCCGCCATAATTAAATCCTAGACCAAAACTTGCTATTGCTGGCAAAGAATATCTTGATGATAAATCTTTAGTTCCAGTATATAATTTGTAATATTTATTGATTCCACTTCTTATTGTTGCCCAATCAGTTATCTTATTTTCAACAGCTAAAGTAATTGATGGGAATAATATTGTTTGCCATGTATCTCCTTGATACTTCTGATTATTATATTCTAAGCCAATTGAGAACATAGCATCAGTATTTTTGATTTGGTAAAAATGACCAAAAGTCGATATTCCAAAATTATATGAGTCATCATACACTAACGAACCGTTTCCAGAAGACCACGAATAACCCAAATGACAATAAATATTTGATAAATATTTAATATTTATTGATCGTTTAATATTATATGATATATTATAAAGGCTAGAATTTCCATGTATACCCGGGGCGTACAAGGAGCCACTGGCGGTGTATATATCTGCTTTAGTGAAAACACTAACTTCACCTGTTGCTGTCTCGATACCATAACCAATATCAATGCCAAAATAATCTGTTTCAGATCTATCTTCGAATCCGAAATCAGCACTAATCTTTAACGATTTTAAACTTACAAGCCAACCAATATTTCCACTTCCATATCCCGCAGAAATTGCATCAAATGCTTCATTTGATAACCAAAAACCATATTTTTTTTCATCACCAAAAACAATACTGCCTTCTGTCCCCTGGTTATTGAAATCAACATTGTATTCTTCAATTGGAAAGTCGCCTACCCTTGAATTCAAAATATAAGTTTGACCGACTCCGGAAAGTTGAACGAAATTCCAGTCATTGATTCTATTTGGAAAGAGGCGAATATTAGTATCATCATCAGGCCAAAAAGCTGGATTACCTCCCAATGCATTGATCCTTTGATCGCTGCTGAATAATGCTGTAATAGTGAAAATCACCAGATACCATTTTGAATTTATTTTCATAACTCAACATCCTCATTTACTTCTTTAATTGACAATTAGAGTTGTATTCAAGTCTCAAAATATGATGATGTTTAAATAAAAATGTACAATTTTACAAACGCAACTTTTTTATTGTGACATTATCACTAGGAATCAGCGTAACGATATAAATACCTGTTGCTTGATTTGTAGCAACCCAAGATATTAACAAATTACTAACTTCCTGTTTTTACATTCACAAATGTTTCTACCAAACATATTTTCAAATCGAATAATTCCATATGAACATTATTCTATTTCGAAATCTGATTTATATCAAATAGATAGAATAATAAGATAATTTATTGAATTTAATTTGTATTAAGCAATATGAAAGAATGGGGTGCTATAAAATTTACACAAATTAAATTCTATTATATTCTAAATTCAAATCCAAAGTGCAGTTCAAAGAGAGTTTGTAGAAAAAGCCGAGCTGGGGTTGTATCTCTACTTCTACCTACGACAGAAGATCATAAATTAGATACTACAATCAACTCACACTGGAGCAAAAACGGGATTTATACATTGCGTTTAAAGGAAGCATAGTCAGGAAGAAATTGCCAAAACGAATCAAGTTCATATCATCCAGCAAAGGAATTTCGGTTCGGGCTTACTCCATATTTAAACCGGGGTGGCGTTGGATTTCACCTTCCACCATATAAATGACATCTTCGGCAATGTTGGTCATGTGATCGGCAGCCCTTTCCAGATATCGGGACACACTGATGAGTTGAAAGTATAGGTCGATATTCTCCAGATCGGACATGATCAATTTCTGTACTTTTTCATACATGCTACAGTGGAGTTGATCTACTTCATCATCAATTTCACACACTGTATTTGCCAGTTGGGTATCCATCGCCACCAGAGCATCTAAACTATTTTTCAACATAGTCTGTACAATTTTCGCCATACGGGGAATCGCTTTTGGTATGGATATGGGCTGCTTTTTTGCCAGTGCAATAGCACGCTCGGCAATATTCGATGCCAGATCACCGATCCGCTCTAGGTCATTGTTGATCTTCAACACAGAAATGAGAAATCGTAAATCAATTGCCACCGGCTGGTGAAGCGCAAGAATCTTCAAACATTCTTCCTCCACTTCGATCTCAAGCTGGTCGATCAGATTATCGCCCTCGATCACTTTTATTGCCAGATCGATGTTTCGGTCTGATAACGCTTTTACGCTATCCCGAAGACTCTCTTCCACCAAAATACCTACCGATAGGATTGACTTCTTTAATTTATCTATTTCTTTTTGCAGGTGACGAACCATTTTAAACTCCTTCTTTAACCGAATCTTCCAGTAATGTAATCTTCCGTTTCTTTTCGATCCGGATTTGTAAATATATGCTTGGTCACACCAAACTCCACCAAATCTCCGTTGTAAAGGAACGCAGTGTAATCGGAAATCCGCGCTGCCTGTTGCATATTGTGTGTGACGATCACGATGGTGTAATTCTGTCGGAGCTCTTCAATAAGATCCTCTATCCGGGCAGTGGATTTGGGATCTAATGCCGATGCTGGTTCATCCATCAAAATGATTTCGGGTTTCATGGCAATCGCACGGGCAATGCAAAGCCGCTGTTGCTGTCCTCCGGATAATGCCATCGCGGATCCGTTCAACCGATCTTTCACCTCGTCCCAAAGTCCCGCATTGATGAGGCTTTCTTCTACCAATTCATCTGGGTTACCCTTGAATCCGTTGATCTGTGGACCCCAGATGATATTTTTATAAATGGACTTCGGAAAAGGATTTGGTTTCTGAAAGACCATGCCGATCCGTCGTCGAATTTCAACTGGATCTGCTTTACGATTGTAAATATCCTCTCCTGCAAACATGACTTGCCCGGTTAATGAAAAGTCATCAATAAAATCGTTCATGCGGTTCAGACTGCGGATCAATGTACTTTTCCCACACCCCGACGGCCCAATAATGGCTGTGACACGGTTTTTCTGAAATTTCAAAGAACAACTATTAACTGCAATTGACTCACCGTATTTAATGGTGACATTTAGGGTTTCCATTGCCGGATCAGATATTTCCACCGACTTATGATGGGTGACAGCGTGATCCTTTCTGGATAATTCTACCATTTGTACTTCCTTTGGAAATAATTTCGGATAATCACTGCCGCTGCGTTCATCAGGAGTAAAACGCCTAAAAGGACGATAATCCCTGCGGCAGCAACCGACTGAAATTCTGCTTGTGGGCGGGATGCCCAGTTAAAAATCTGAATGGGTAACGCCGTAAAGGAATCCATGGGTCCTTCGGGAATGAATGCCACATACGTGAGTGCACCGATCATGATCAACGGAGCCGTTTCTCCAATCGCTCTGGACATAGCTAAAATGACACCCGTCAAAATTCCAGGAGTGGATGCGGGGAGCACATGATGAACGATGGTTTGCCACTTTGTTGCACCTAACGCATATGCTCCATGACGGATACTCTGCGGAACCGCCCTGAGTGCTTCTCTGGCGGCGATGATGATCACAGGTAAGATTAGTAATGACATGGTCAGACTGCCGGCAAGAACACTGCGCCCCAATCCCATAAACCGAACAAATATGACCAGTCCAAGAATACCATACACGATGGAAGGAACCCCTGCCAGGTTTGAAATATTGATCTCGATAAATTTACCCAACGGTCCTTTTTTCTCATACTCTTCAAGGTAAATGGCAGATGCAGTACCCAAAGGGACCGAAATGATAAAAATCATACTGATCAGCCAAACGCTTCCGTACAGTGCGGATTTTAGTCCGGCCTTATCGGGAAACCGGGAAGGAAAATTCTGTAAAAATCCCAGATTCAACCGATGAAAACCTTCCAACGTAACATGAGTGAGTAGGACAAATAATATTAGCACCGAAGCCCAGGTAATGGTCATGCTAATGAGGCGAAATATGTTCTCAATTTTTCGACGTCGTTTCAAGTTTGTTTGAAATAATGAATTTTGGCTGCTCATTCGTACACTTCTCGAAAATGATGCATCACTCGGTTGGCAATGACGTTCATCGTTAGTGTGACAAAGAAGAGCAATGCGCCCACAGCGAAAATGGTTTGGTACTCAATTCCACCGGCAGGCGTATCTCCCAAGCTCACCTGTACGATATATGCCGTCATGGTTTGGATACTTTCCAAAGGATTAACGGTAAGATTTGGTGTGGCGCCTGCAGCAAGCGTCACTGCCATAGTTTCGCCAAACGCTCTGGAAACCGCCAGAATGAAGGATGCCATAATCCCGGAAAATGCACCGGGGATGATCACCTGGGTGATGACTTCAAACGGGGTTGCTCCCAACGCGTATCCACCTTGTTTCAATGTATTGGGCACGGCACGGATCGCATCATCACAAAGAGAAGCCACCATGGGCAGAATCATAATCCCCACAACGATTGATGCGCTTAACGCATTAAATATATGGGTGGACGGAAAAACTTGTTTCAAGATTGGAGATATAAAGGTGAGTGCAAAATATCCGTACACAATTGTAGGGATCCCCGCGAGAATTTCCAGTATCGGTTTTAGGAATGTTCGAACGCGATCAGAAGCATACTGACTTAAATAAATAGCCGTTAACAGACCCATGGGAATGGCAATGATCGCAGAACCCACGACGATAAGCATGGTCCCGGATAGCAATGGCAAAACCCCAAAAGATTTCGGCTCCAAAAGGGGCTCCCACCGAGTACCAAACAGGAATTTTATAATGGACACTTCTTTGAAAAAACTAACGGATTCTGAAAGCAACAAAATGATGATTCCCACAGTAGTTACTACGGAGATCAAAGCACTTAGAGAAAGCAATCCTGAAATCACTTTCTCTTTTATGTGTGCTTGTTTGTTGTCGGTGACGACAGATCTTTCAGTCATTTTCATGCCAATAGCTGTTATTCAGACAGCAGGTCCTCTATTTTCAGTCCGATGGTATTTCTACCACTAAATACAGAACCAGTCACTGAAGTAGTGTATCGTTTTAAATCCAGTTGATATACCTGATCGGGTAACGGGACATAGCCCACTTCGCTCACCAACTCGGGCGCTTTTTCCAGATAGAACCGGACAAATGCGTCTACATGCGGTTTTTTGGCGGAATCAGGATTGACATAAATAAATATGGGTCGTGATAATGGCTGGTAGGTTCCGTTATTAATAGTGACCTCGTTGGGTTCAACTGCACCGTTGCCATTGTCGATGGGGACAATTTTCAGTTTGTCTGTATTTTCTTTGTAATAGGCATATCCGAAAAACCCGAGTGAATATTTATCACCTGCCACACCTTGGACCAAAACATTGTCGTCTTCGCTCTTGGAAAAATCTGATCGGCAGTATTGTGACTTACCATTGATGGCTTCAGTGAAATAATCAAATGTACCGGAATCGGTACCCGGTCCATACAGTTTGATGGTTTTCGCTGGCCAGTCGGATCGAATATCTTTCCATGTTTTCACTATGCTTTCTGGCATCCATATCCTATGGAGTTCTTCGACAGTCAGATAATCCACCCAATCATTTTCTTTGCTGACTACCACAGATAGGCCGTCAAATGCGATGGGCAGTTCGATGAATTCAATGTTGTTTTCGGTTGCTTTGTCTATTTCACTCTGCTTGATGGATCGGGAGGCATCGCTGATATCCGTTTCACCGATAGCATATTTTTTAAATCCACCACCGGTACCGGAAATTCCCACAGTCACCCGAACGCGAGGTTGGACTTTTCCAAATTCTTCCGCTACTGCTTCTGTAATGGGGAAAACGGTACTGGATCCGTCAATACTAACGGTACCTGTCAGGGCTGTCGTCGAATGCTCTGTGGAATCTGATTTACCACAGTTAACGATGAGTAATCCTGTGACAAACGCAAGGATGATGGTCGCTTTATGTTTCATTTTATCTCCTGATTAAATTTATTCAATTATTAAACTCGAATTTAATACCGGACCTGTTACCAGATTCAATTTTGTTAGCTGCGGTTGGAAATAGTTTTTTTCGAAACATAGAACAACTCCCCCGTTTGGAGGCAGTGATCCTGCCCGGTTTTAAGTATAAAAATAAACTGTTCCATTCGTGTCATTTATTATTCGGTAAATGAAAATCCATGGATTCTCAAGACAAGATATTACACAACAAATATTAGAATTGTGTGAGGAATTTCTGAAAATAACTGTTGAATTGAAGTACACAAAATAATTGGCTTACAAAATGCTCTCAAAAATGGTTGCAGCTTTTTCCCAAGAATAATTCTTTTCCACAAAATCTCTCACTGATTTTCGATTCAATTGTATAGCCTTTTCAACAGCAATATATAATTTGTCATCTAGGTATCCATTCACACCATCTTTCACAAAATCTTTCGGTCCCGTCACAGGAAATGCCGCAACTGGGATACCACTGGCATTTGCTTCAATCATAACAATTCCAAATGTGTCGGTCATTGATGGAAAAACAAAAACATCAGAATTTGCATAGACCCTTGCTAACTCCTCTCCGGTTTTGTAACCCAGAAATAAAGTATTGGGATGGTTGTATTTTTTTTCTAAATGAAGGCGAGCCGGACCATCACCAACGACTATTTTTCTATACAATGTATTGGGAAGGGAAAGAAACGCTTCCAAATTTTTTTCGATGCTGATTCTCCCAACATATAACAGGAGAGGAAGACTTTGACTATGATAATCAATCGTTCGTTTTGAGGGGTGAAATAGTTCCAGATCGACTCCTCTTCCCCAGACCACCAAATTTTTATGACGGATTCGTTTGAAAAGTTCCTCCTTCATGGATGGTGTTGTTACTAAAACTGCCTTACTCGTTTTATGTAACCATTTCATATACCAATATCCCCAAGCGACATTGAACCATGGGTATCTGGATTTAATATACTCAGGGGTTTTGGTATGATATGATGAAGAGTAGTGCATCTTATTAAAATGACAGAAAATCTTTGTAGCTACCCCGAGTGTACCTTCAGTTGCCACATGAATTGCATCAGGTTTGAGTTTCTTTATGATCCTGCCTACTTCCCAATTATTCCAGGGTAATCGTATCTCTGAGTATGTAATAAGTGGGAACGTTTTCAGTCCCGGCCATTGGGGACTTAAAAATATCACCTCATGTCCCTTCTTTTCCAACTCCTTTCCGGTATGTTCCAGCGTCCTGACAACTCCGTTAATTAACGGATGCCAGGAATCGGTTACAATTAACACTTTCATATGGATCCACCCAGAAAATTAAGTTCCGGCACAACCTCATTATCAGAATCCTCGTGTCCAATTTCAGCCCAGTAAAGTAATTGTATCAACCCAAGATCATCTTCCACAAGCGCTGTACAATTTTCTACCCAGTCTCCGCAATTATAGTATTGGACCTTTCCAATCAGTTTCTTAGCGGGTTGATGGATATGACCACAAATTACTCCGTCAGTTTTTCTCCGAAGCGCCTCTCTTGCAATAGTATGTTCAAATTCAAACATATAACTAACAGCTCTTTTCACCTTATTTTTTACTGCGTTTGACAGCGACCAATAGGGAAGTCCAAATAATTTTCGGATACGGTTTAAATAGATATTTATCCATATTAAAAAATTATATCCAGCGTCACCGGCAAATGTCAGCCATCGGTGGTACTGTGCAACACCATCATAAGCATCACCATGGACAATCCATAACAAGTCACCGTTTTCGGTCTCGTGATAAGCTTCATTTACAATGCGGATATTTCCCATTTCCAGTTTATGTTCGTGAATATATTCACGAAGAAATTCATCATGATTCCCTGGAATGTAAATAACTTTTGTATTTTCTTTCTCTGCTTTTCGTATGAACCGCCTGATTATCCGATTGTGTAACGAAGGCCAGAACAAACCTTGTCTCATTCTCCATCCGTCAATAATGTCTCCAACAAGATACAAATATTCGCAGGTGTGTTCCTTTAAAAACGCATTCAGATGAGCGGCTTTGCAGCCTTTTGTCCCCAGATGTACATCTGAAATCCAGATTGCCCGATAGTGCTGCATATTAATAATCAGTCCCTTTCGTTGAAACAATTTTTAAAAAAGAAAGGGCGGAACCGAAGTCCCGCCCTTTTGCGCCAGACAAGACACATGGAACGAATTATTATTTTACCAACATAATTTTCTGGGTGAGTGTTTTCTGACCGGATATTAACCGTACAAGATATGCACCGCTTGCATACCGGGTCGCATTCCAGGTTACATCATATTGGCCGGCAGAAATACTGCCATTTACCAAAGTTTCGACCAATCTCCCCTGAAGGTCAAACACGGAAATATTTACATTCCCAGATACCGGAACTGAATACCCAATGCTGGTTGAGGGATTAAATGGATTCGGGTACGCAGGGTTTAACGTAAATGTTTGAGGCACATCGGTGTTTACCGGGATATAATTACTGCTCCCGGCTGCCAAAATATTTACAACCTCAAATTGGTCCTGAGTAGTAAAGAGCTGTCCGGCTTCAGGCAGCACCATGATGATCATTGTATGTTCACCGATGGTCTTGTAGTCGGCGAGGAATGCATTCTGCAATTCCAGCGAAAACCCGGTAGGATGGACAAGTTCGATTTGCACGGCACCCACCCTGCCGTTAGTATTCATGGCTAGTCCCGTGGAATTCTTTTGAATCTGGACATCTGTCGCCAATTCTCCTCTGGTCGCATAATTCAAGATCCAGTCGACCATTATGACAATGTCCAAAATGTCTAAAGCGCCGTCAGAATTCACATCAGCGGCAATGTAGGCATCTCCAGAAATGGTGTTCGTACCCAGTATATGACCTATAGCGGCAACCACATCCAAAACATCCAGACTGCCATCCTGGTTCGCATCTCCGTCAGCGATCGGCCCGGCACCCAGTCTATTCATCTCATCCAACCAACTGTAACCGCTCAACCATAGATCGGTACCAAAGGCGCCTTTAAAGTCAGCGCTGACAAAAAAATCATCTGGTTCAATGACGTCAATATTATTAAATAACGGACTAGACGTATTTGCGGGTCTTGGGTCGATGATACCGCCGGTTTCGCGACCGTCCATTGATCTGAACAGGGGATCTTCTTCCAGTGCAGTAAAACCGTAGTCCCCGCCAAACTGACCATCAGGGCAATCCCATATAACAGTATTAGGACTCACATATAATGAATCAGGGATCAGGTTTAAAGTGGCTTCATCGGTGATACGGATTCCCAGACTTTTACCTTCTGCAATAACCAGATTACGAAAATCACCACCTGTCCCTTCACGCAGACGGATCATCTGATCATTATCTGCCGATGCACCACTGCCGGAACCTACAAGCGTTACATTATAAAACTGAGGATATGAACGGGGTTGACTGTTCATATTACCATTTGTTTTATTGTCCATCTCAAATCCTCGGTTGCCGTCCTGCTCACCAATCATCCCAAACAGGAATTGTCCCCGCCCCTGATAGCCTTCATCCGTGTCAAACATATCATCACCAACGAATAAAACAGACAAGTGACTTACATCAACTGTACCGCCAAAGAATTCAAAACCGTCATCGAGATTCCAGGCTACTTCGCAATGATCTACGATTGTTCCCCGACCCACACCGCCAAAGGAGATACCGTTAATTTCGTTACCTTCGCCAATGGCACTGCCTCCGTACCATACTCTCACATACCGCAGGATGCCCGAAGAGTCATCCGGGTCATTACCACCAAACGGAATACCAAACAGACCTTCAATGAAATCTTCTCCTCCTTCAGCACTGATGGGTGCATTACCAAGAATGATAAGACCACCCCAGGTACCACGCTGTGGAAGCTGTTCTTCCGGTAAGGCTGAAGTGAAGGTGATAGGCAGATCAGCTGTTCCATCTGCGATGATCTGACCGCCACGAAGAACAACCAGTGCAGGTGCCAGTCCATTGCCGTCATCCGGCATGGCTTTGATAGTCGTACCCGCTTCTATCGTCAGGGTTACACCGGGTTGTACAAATGTCTGACCTACCAGATAATATTCTGTGTTTGAAGTCCAGGTTACATCGGCTGTAATATCGCCGCTGATATTGACCTGAGCTGTAAGAGAACTCATAATTCCAAGCAGGCCTAACGAAGCAAGTGTGATCAGGCGTTTAACTAATGACATCATTTAAATCCTTTATTTTTTTGATGCTGTGTTGTTTTTGTTTTGAAAACCTGCTGGATAATTTTATCATGTGTCCTATTTTATCAGATCATATGAAATATCAAAACTGAACGTTGTCCCTGGTTTCCAATTTCGGGTGACAAGCAACCGGTTATTTCCCCCGGGGTCTGTCATTCCAAATTTGTGGACCGAATCCAGCAGATTCTTACCTTTCAGAGCAAGTCTGAAGTTTTTCCCGACTCTTTTCCCGAGTACGAGATCCAAAGCGTGAAATGGATATTCATATTCATCCTCCAATTGTCCGGCTCCCAGATAGGCAAGCCGTTTTGAGAACGTATTAAAAGCGATGTTGAAATCCCAACCAGTATGATATTGAAAATATAGACTGGCATTTAAAACGATGTCGGACTGTCCCTGTAATGGTCGTTTCAGGCTGGCTGAAGCATTCCGGGTTTCTACCCGACCATTATTATAGATCACCACGTTACTGTCTGAAATTGCCTGGGACTTTGTATAAATAGCATTGAAATTGAATGTGCTCAATCCTTTTGTAATTGGCAGTATGGGTAATTTTATTACTGATTCAAATTCAATCCCCCGTGACCAACCGGATAGTGCATTCTGCCAGGTCTGATAGTATTTATCGTCTGTTTGTTTAATCAGCGAGACTTCAATGGGATTTGTAAAGGATTTGGCAAATACGCCCACTGAAACCATTTGTGATGCCGTGGGATACCATTCCCATCGCATGTCATAATTCCGGATGCTGGTGGTCTTTAGATAAATATTGCCGATGGAGCGTTGACCTCCATGGAATTCAACGTAGGGATAAGGGGCTATTTCCCTGAATTCCGGACGTACCACCGTCTTGGAAATGGACAAACGAAGCTGTGATTTCCCTGAAGTATTGATCATGACTGATAATGATGGCAGCATGTCATTGGTATGTAACCGCGATGAAAGTGGTACTTTTCTTGACAGCATCAATGTGGTGTCAATATCAGCATTATTGATCATCAAAGTGGTATCCACCGGAACAACCGATGTGATCATAGCCGACTCTCCGGTCACAGGGTTGAAAGGCAGTAACTTCAGGTCATATTTCTCATTGCGGACACCAAAGATCACATCCCCAACTGATTTCTTTATCAATGGAACAGTAGCCATGGCGTACCCGGCATAGATCTTTTCTGATGCGTGATAGGCATTTTGATTGATGTCATCCTGGTTTTCAAGAAGGATGATACCGTTGTGAGATGATGTGTCCTGTTCTGCATTATAAGAATAAAAATGATCCTCGTTTAAAAACCACATCATGGAATCTTCGCTGGTAATCTCGCGCCAGTCAGCAGGAATAGCTGTTGACCAGGGAGTACTCTCATTATAGTAATCGTAGGTGAATATCCGTTTTGAAAAGGTTCGTTCACGTAAATCGGAGCGAAATCCAAATTTGAGCTTTACCTGTCCTTCCAATACATAATCCATTGATGTAGTGTTAGCCGTTTCCCAACCACCGGAAAAATACCGATAACCCGGAGCCAGATAACTGGTATGCATCAGGTTATATCCGATAATCGGGTCACCAATTGTACCATCGTTTTGAAAATCCAGATCATAATAGTGGTCTTTTCGATCCGGTTCATCCAATTGTGATCGACTATCACTATAAAGGACTTCAATTGAGCTGTGCTGAAACCATGAGATACGGATTGGATCATTGACCCTAGTACGCAATGAGGTGCTTCTGATACTCTTTTCCTGATATGGGTGGGACATGAGTAAACCGGCCGGGTTATCCAGATCATAGACCGTTCCGATCACATACTTGATTTCGTCCTTGCTGCTGTGGGTGTAGATCGAATTAAAATCCACTTTGATCTTTTCACGCCATTTGATCCCGGCACTGGCACTCAAACCCAGGTTAGTGTTATATGAAGAACTGCTAATGTCCAATGTTTCATCTACAGCCATACTGTCTTCACTGACCCGAGTTAACATATTTCGATGATTTGAGGTATATTCGTAGTTATTAGAGAAGGAACCCAGCGTATAAAATCCGTATTCCAGATCGTCATTAATTGTCCAGTTATTTCCCCCGCTTACACCTATGCTCAAGGGGATGCCAGGATCAGCTTTGTGAAATTGATAATTCGTTTTGAATGATCTGGCCATATCACCCAGATAACTTCGGTACATTTTGATTCGCCTTACCTGTTCCGATGTAGTAATAAAGAGGTTTAAGGGATCATTATCCGGTCGGTCTGGATATGCCAGAATATCCAGTTCAGGATGAAAATCATCTGGTATTTGATAAAAATAAAAATTACTTTGTCTCGGTAATGGCTGATCTGTGGGTATCCTACCGGGCAATGCACGAACACCATTATCAAATCCGAAAAATTCAGAACTTCCGGATAAATCGTTACGAAGATACCGAGCTACATTTAAAGTGCTGTTATTCCCAAGTGATGCCTTGGTGTTAAAGGTATATCCATCAGGATAAGATTTGGTTCGGATGTCCACAATTCCACCCGCGAATGCACCCGGCAGATCGGGGGTAAAAGACTTAAATACATTGATCTTTTCGATTAATGCCGAACTGAACAAGTTCAATGGAATCGACTTCCGGTCAGGATCGGGACTGGGAACGCTCACTTGGTTCAATAGCGTACTGGAATATCGTTCACCCAACCCACGGATAATCACCTGTTTATCATCTACCACGGTGACTCCGGTAATGCGCTTAAGGACTTGTCCGGCATTGGAATCTCCGGATTTTCGGATCTCCGCAGCGCTGAAACTGCTCATGATGGACTCCGTCTGCCGCTGTTCAAGTATCCGGTTGATCTCACCGTCCCGTTTGGCAGTAGCTTGTACTTTGACCTCATTACCCTGGATGGGGGCTGAATCGAGCATGATGACGAGTGGGGTAATCTCACCAGAACGTACATTAATCTCCGATAGAATTTTATCGGTATACCCGATATAGGTAACCCGGATTTCATAAATACCCGGATTGATTGAATCTATAATAAATTTTCCATCTGAATCCGTGGCAATGCCAATATTGGTACCGTAGATCCAGACATTGGCTCCGATAACAGGAGAATTGGTTTCAGCATCCGTCACCAGACCATTTATTCGTCCCATGGTCTGGGCAAATGAGAATCCGATTACGAGGATGATGATAAGTATCGTTTTTTTCATTTTCACTGGCTCCTAATGTCTTGTTTGTCTGGTAGCCGGTGAACCATTTATGATAAATTTTTTATTAAATCAGGTTCGCCGTGCGCACAAGTTTACCCAGCGATTGTTAGGATAGTATTAGGATTCGGCTAGAAAATGATAAGAGGGAGAAGTTTAATTTTGTGGCAGATGGATTGTGAACGTACTACCTTCACCAAAACGACTTTCAACGGAGACTGTCCCCAGGTGAACGTGAGCGATATGTTTGACAATGGATAATCCAAGTCCGGTGCCACCCTGCTTGCGACTGCGGCCTTTATCCACTCGATAGAAACGTTCGAATAAACGGGGGAGATGCACGTCATCAATACCGCATCCCTGATCGCGGACAGATAGAAGGACTTCACCATCTTTGGTCTTAAGTGAAACGGTAATGTCAGTTCCTTCTTCGCTATATTTGAGAGCATTATCGATAAGATTCACAACCGCCTGCTGGATCAAACTGGTATTGATGCGAGCCGATATACATTCATCCGCCATCACGGATAACCGAATATTTTTCTGCTCTGCCTGCATATGACTGTCTTGGATAGCAAGATCAATGATTGGTTTCAAAGGTGTTGCATCCAACGCAATGTCTTCATTTTCTTCCTGTTGTTCGATCTGAGATAATTCCAATAAATCATTAACAATCGCATTTAATCGATCTGACTGCCGAACAACGATCTCAAGAAATTTTTTCGCGTCTGGTGAATTGAGCAGGTCAGCTTCCATCAGGGTATCGGCGGAACCTTTAATTGACGTAATAGGTGTTTTCAGCTCATGGGAAACATTTGCAACGAAGTCTCTGCGCATATTTTCCAGACGTTTCAGTTGAGTGATATCATCAAAGACGATCAATGCACCGATGCGCTTCCCTTCCGAATTATTGAGGACTGTTCCCTGTGTTTTGAGATATTTTTCGGTAGAATCGGAAAAAATAAGTTCTTTTTCCACATAGGCATTATCAGATAAAACCTGTCTGATAAATTGGATAAACCCTGTATTTCTTATTACTTCGTGGACGGCTTTACCGATCACCTTCGTTTCGGTTATTTGGAATAATTCTGCCGCTGCGTTGTTTAGGCTCAAAATGCATTCTTGGGTGTCGACGGCTAGAACACCCTCAACCATGCTGGAGAGAACGGCATCCCGTTCATTTCTCTCATTTAGGATAGTTTTTATTCGTCCATCCAACTGAGAAGCCATGCGGTTCAATGAGTCGGCAAGTCCACCGATTTCCTCCGTTTCGTAAATGGTCAATCGATTGGAAAAATCTCCACTTGCGAACCGTTCTGCGCCTTCCTGCATTTGTTTCAAAGGAAAGGCGATTCGTCGCGAAACCACTAAACTGATGGCGGAAACGATTAAAATGATGATCACCCCTCCAAAAAGAACCTTCCTTCGGATTTCGTCTATCGTCAGTTGAAGAAATGTGATTGGGAATGAACTGCGAACAATGATGGGAGTGCTGCCAATAGTCACAGGGATTGCCAGGTATAACATGTCTTGTCCCAGCGTAAAACTGTATCGTTTTGCGGTCCCAATGCCCTCACGTAATGCGGCATGCACTTCGGGGCGTGTACCGTGATTATCCATGGTCGCCGGACTCTCTTCAGAATCCCCCAGCACGTTACCGTTTTGAGCAATAAGGGTGATGCGAGTATCGGTCAATTGACCGAGTTTGATACATAACTCGGTTAGCTCATCCATATTGGTTAATAGTGATTCGGAAACGACTTCACTTACCAGTAGCGCACGGGAGCGGAGTTCTTTCGTTTTTTCCTGATAGTAAAAATCATCAATCGTATGAATCGCCAACCAAGCTAAGACAAAAACCGCCACAACGGTGATGACCAGATAGGTGGGGAAGAGTTGATATATCAGTTTTTTAGGCAATGATCTGTCAGTATGTTTTCTCGCTGAACCGATATCCAACGCCACGAATGGTTTCAATATATTTTCCAGCGGACCCCAGTTTTTTGCGCAAGCCCACAAATTGAAAATCTACCGAACGTTCGGTCACAAAATAATTATCGCCTCGAACGGCATCAATAATCTGATTTCGCGTAAAAACAAGCCCTGGATGACTCATAAGCAGATGAAGGATTTGAAATTCTGAAAACGTCAGATCAAGAGGGTTATCCTCAACCCTCACTTCCCTTCGCTTGGGGTCAATAGCCAAGGATTCCCGAACGATCGTCTCATCATCAGTACCGGGAGCTTCAGATTGACGCCGTAAAAGAGCCTGGATGCGTGCAATCAGGACGGACATACTGAATGGTTTGGTCACATAGTCATCTGCTCCCAATTCCAAACCATGTACAATATCCGATTCATCCCCTTTTGCCGTCAGCATCAAAATAGGGATTTGAGAAGTTGTAGTATCATTTTTGAGAATCCGGCAAACATCCAACCCATCGATCTCGGGCAGCATCAAATCAAGCACCAATAGATCTGGTGCCTCGGTACGAATATGTTTTAATGCTTTTTCGCCGCTATCCACACAGGTAACTCGGAATCCTTTTTTCTCCACATTATATCGAATCAGCTCAAGGATATCTTCTTCGTCATCCACGACCAAAATATGTCTGTCGGTTGAAATTGACTTATTCATTGGGGAAAGTTAATCTTTTTCTATTAGAAATGTGTTAGAATTTCGATCGGTGTCTATGATAATTCAATTATTGACCTTTATACGAATCAGGGTTTGGATATCCTGTATATGGGATCGTTCTGACACCATGAATGATAAACCTCTGCCTTCAAGATATTTTTTTGCAGACAGTAATTCATTTTTCAAGACATCCGGAATATCACTTTTTTCGACTTCAGACACCGCTTTATCACCGAAAATAAACACTATTTTGAAGCAGTCTTTTTCTGGGATAATAAAGCATAGATTCCGTTTCTTTAGCAGTAGCTTCAATTGCCATCCATAGTTCTTGCCGTAGAATTTCCATTCTTCGGTGATTACTCCGAACTGTTCTGTGATGTGTAAGATTACGTTTTTCAGAGCGGGATAGCTTTTCCCAAGTGTATTTTTCAGCGATGATTCCTCAGGGGGTTGGTCTTTCTGGTTAAAGATTAGGTCTGACATATTTTTCTCCTCTAAACTTGACCAAATTTATACGTCTGCATGTCTTGTGACAAAAGGAATTCAGAAATTCAAGTAATTCCCGGGTTTCAAAATTTAACGGTTTTATTTTGACAGTATTTATATTTCTCCAAGTCACAGGTCAACCACGGGACATGCGCTGATACTTGGAATCAAAATTACTATAACCCCGCATTTTAAAAAAAAGGGAAGTCCGCCTGATGACGAACTTCCCTTTAGACTTCCACTTGTCAATAATGTCCCGAATCATTCTTCAGGATATTGACTAAAGAGAGATGGCGCTCTATTTCATTAACATGATTTTTTGTATCTGACGATAATTCTCTGATTCGAACTGAACCAGATACATACCCGTTGCGATGTCTCCAGCATTCCAGATTACCGCATGAGTACCCGCTGAGTAAACCTCGTTCACCAGTTCATCCACCAGACGCCCTGATACGTCATAGATCCGAAGTGAGATTCTGCTGTCAACCGGTACTTCGAACTGTAGTGTGGTTGAAGGATTGAATGGGTTTGGGAACGCTGAATGCAGAGCGAAATCAGTGGGAATTACTGAATCACCGAATGAGATCGCTTCTCCATTGCCATTTGAGAGGAGCAGCGTTTCAATGTTCAATTCGCCCGTGTAATTCAGGGTAATCGTGCCATTCAGAGGTTCTCCGGTCGTGAAGCCGACCATTATACCAGATACAGTTTTGACCTGCCAATCATCTGGAAATTCCAGTTCAGTCATGGTGCCAACTCCGCTTGTGTGGAGTTCAATACCGGCTAGATTTTCACCAGTAATTGTGATCCTGGAAGTTCCTATGTTCACAGTAGCAACTCCATCTGTTGCCCTGCCCACAGGACTATTCAGAATTATATTGATCAGCGAGACCACATCAAAGATATTGAAGATACCGTCATTGTTGAGGTCCCCGAAAGCAAGCTGATCATCTGTAGGCGGAGTCTCTGGATGAAGGATGAAATTTACCATAAATAGAACGTCAATGACATTGACTTCTGCATCCATATTCACATCGCCGGGGAGCCCTGAAGCGGCTGCGAGATCCAACTGTGCTTCAGTTGCAAAAACCGGTGGAAGATTACCAGATTGTTCTGGGATGAAGGGAATACCGTCGTTATCTGAATCTCCACCTGCTTCGCCTGTCGCCTCACCTTCAGACAACTGCATTGCATCGGCGATAGTACTGAAATACCGGGTATAAATAGCTGGTGCTTCACCATGACCACCTACAATGGCCGCTTCTCTTAAAGCGCCGGCAACGATGGCAAAATTATATGGTGTGTAGGTTCCTATCCCGTTTCCCTCTACCGTTCTAAAAGAAAGGGCAGCAGGAACGTAGAAATTGTCTATCAAATAGCTGTAAGCGACGTCTGCAGCAGCGAGATAGTTCTCATTGCCAGTTGCTTCAAATGCAGCATATAATCCTCTGATAGCAGCGGCCTGGGATTCAACTAATTTGGCAGAAGTATCTGCACCAATTCCAAGTGTAAAGGCGTTATAATATCCGCCATTGGTATCCTGGAGATTATTCACAAGAAAATCAGCCTGAGACGTAAGGGCATCAAAAGCCATGCCTTCTAATGGCGTACCAGAAAATTCTTCAATTACCTGCTTGAAGATAGCCAGCAGATATCCTGCGTTCACGGTGCTAATCACATCCCCGGGAGCAGGCATTCCACCTGCAAGACCAGATTCATCCACAAATGTCCCGGTTTCACCATTATAATGCAAAGCGAAAAGATTCTGCACAAGCACTTTACTGACGCCTTTCATGAGGTCAAAAGGACCCGGCGCACCCGTTTGCGTCATGTCTGCAGGAAACGGATCATTATCAAAAACAGAATGATAAGCTAAATGGGCTCCATCACTGGAGTTGTCGGGGTCCATCATATTTTTGAAATTGACGGTTCCCCACAGTAAGGATACCTGATCAAATAACTGGCTACTTGCATCAGTAACTGTGAAAGTATCAGGTTGAGGTGGGAGCATTGGATGAACACTGGTTTCAGTAACGGCAATTTTATGAGGAATAAATTTTATACCTGTCATGGGATCGTAAGTCATAGGGTCTATCATTCCCAATGTCGAACCGTCATAAGCCAATTGAGTAATGATAAACTTAACTTTGTTAATTGCCTCTGCCGTGAGGACCATTCCAATAAATCCGTCTAAGCCATCTCCACCGAAGTAAACATTATTATCCGGGTCAAACTCAAATCCACCGTCGAAGTCTGGTGAAGCAAAACCATCGGGGTCAATACCGTTATCATCCGCATCATGGAAAGCGCTGAGCATGTCCTGAGCCCAGAGATATTGTTTCATCAAAGTTTGTCCCAGGGCTGCGGGATTTAGCGTTTTATCCATGAGAGATCTGTCCCAACGTAGGGTAGAAAAGTCCGCCCAAGCAAAATTATCTGCATCGATGGATTGGGGTAGATGGGGGTTACCAGAGATGAATTCGGCGAACTGCGGCCAGGGATTACCCGGAGCTGCATGATTGGTGAGCATTGAAAAGTGCATGATATTTTTCATCAACTCATCGTCTTCGTTGAATCCGTTTGACATGCCCATGGTGTACATCCCGTCAAAATTGGGGTCCGTTTCCATAGCAGCCATCTGGCTGATAACAGGCGCCCACATCATGTGTAGTCCCATCCCAGAACGGGAAATGATAGTTCCCAACTGATACCGGGAGTATTCATAGTTTTCTATACCCAGTGTGTAAGAAATGGAGTCCGGGAAGTCTCCAACGAAAGGATCCAGGTTATCCAAATCGTACCCAAGCGCTTCAGCAAATGGTTCTCCGCTCTCATTAATTTCATTGGCGAGGAGCATCTGGTCAGCGGTGTAGTAGGTATCTGTGTTTGTAATTTGCACTTGTGCTGCCAGCAACAGCGGCAACGTCAAGAGTGAGGTGATAAAAAGTTTATAACTTTTTTCCATTTTATTATTCCTTTATTTATTTAGTCAATTATTATAAAGAGGCACTGCCTCATTTCTAACTGATTAGTCGTAGGAAATGGAAAATCCTGACAAAATTATTTACAATCTTTTATTGGAGTATTTTCTGCCCGTCACTGATCCGGGATGTGGCAGCCCCGTTTGCAACAAGACTTAACGATATTACAGTTGCCGTTCAGCTAACGATTCCACCTGTTGGGTGTGTAGGGGACTTGATTTCGACGAGCTTTGTCAGGGAGCACTCCTAAGCAAAGACTACCCACCGGGTGCATAACAAAACGAGCCACCGGCTGGAAGCAGATGACTCGTTACACTTTATCCCAGTGAAGGAGAAGAAGTGATTAACCCAGTATTAACTCGACTAATTGAATGATGTCCAGGATATCAATGACTCCGCTGTCATCTAGGTCACCAGCGCATAAGGTAGCATAATCAGGATCTACTCCCGAGAGAATGATCTGTACAATAGTTACAATATCCAGCACATCAATCAGACCGTCGTCAGTAATTTCACCGGGTATGCAGTTTTGTGCGGAAATGAGTAATTCTTGTACCAGCAGACTCATTGCATCTCCATCGTATTCGTTATTTGCATATTGCACAATTCCCTGCTGATCGATGATGAAGTCTCTTGGAAACGGTGATATCCCACCAGGGATATAAAACTGATTATAAACCGACCAAGTGTCCTGTAACAAAGGGTACGTGAGACCATTGTCAATGCCAAACTGTTGAATAGCGTCCACAGGTTGATTTGCAATGCCCACAACGATAAGGTCCTCTGTAGAAAATGGTTGCCAGATTGTAGCTTGAATGTCCGATAACTCCGGAGCACACACAGGTCACCAAGGTGCAAAAAATGCAATTACCACTACTTTCCCCAACTGATTGCTCAAATTGAATATACCTGAACCGTTGGCGACTATGGGAAGTGAGAAATCCGGTGGAGATTCTCCAACATTGATCCCGGTGTAATTACCAGTCAATTGAATACCCACGATCCCTTCATCAGGATCGTTAGTTTGAAAATTATAAACGCCAGATGCATTTGGACTATTCCCGGTGTATACCACATCTAGCGAATAATTATGATATGGAACCAAGGGTTCCAGTTGGGTCTCTGCAGAAAAATCTTCGTGAGTAATATACGTCCAGTCGAATTCAAGTATATTGCTTCCGTTATTGGCAAGTTCAATAGTAATTGTATCGCTTTCTCCCTCTTCCATAAATGGAAAATTGATTTCTCGAATACTCAGATCAATATCAGGTCCATCAACCGGTCCAAAATCAAATACCTGCAGATATCGCCATTCTGCTGAGTAAGATAACATCACCGTTCGCTTCGGCAGCCATCACTCTTCCCCCGGTATTCTTAAATCCGACCTTTTCCAAGGCGGTTCCATTCCACTCCAAAACTTCCAGATCATCCCAATCAGAGACAGCGACTCGGTCATTTCCCATCAAACCAATACGGGAAGCAAACCCTGTAGTATTGTAATTTGCAATTAACTGGGGTGCAACAGGCTCACTGATATCGAATAAATCAACTCCGGCATTACCAACCGCCACAAAAAGTCTCCCATTTTGCATCCTCACATCTTTGGCTGCTCCTGAAGTTCCAACAGTAGTTAAAAGTATGGGGTTTTCCGGATCCTGAAAATCAATTACAGAAACACCTGCTTCTCCATCTGCGACGTACGCCAGCTCTCCATTGAGAGCAGTCGCCCATGCATTTTCGGTGGTTACCTGCGACAGGAATTCAGGCTCCTGATGATTTGTAATATCATAAAATAGTACTCCACTTGTGTGTGCTGATACCAATAGAGTTGTGCTGTTTGCCCGTATATGCTCGTATGAAAAGGGATCGGATGTACCGATGTATGTTATTATATATGGATTAGATGCGTCGGATAGACTGACAATCACCATGCCGTCTGCCCGGCCTGACCCGTATGCAACCAAACCCTTAATCTCCCAGTTATATGCCCGGTTGTATTCAAATTCCGGAATGGATATGCTGGAGATCTGAACCGGGGAAAGTGGATCACTCACGTTAAAAATAGCGGTTCCACCCAGACCACCTGGGATCATCATGATGTTTCCAGCAATTTCCACATCAAGCAATTCATGATTCGAAGGGTCAATGCGATTCGCCAGTGTGAGATTTTTCCCGAACATGGGTTGCATAATCATCAAAGTAAGTGATATCTGAAGTAAGTTTTTGAACCTCATATTTTTAACTCCTTATCTATTTCCAAAACCAGAATCAATTACCTGACCCGGTACTCTATTTCTATACGTTTTCATAATTGATCTCTTGAAACCCATCGGTCTCGATGGCAGTTTCACAAATCTCAAAAAAAAATTCTTTAGACCAATAGATTGTGATTAACCCAGAGTTTCCAACCCTGAATGTAACCTGGGAGAGAAAGGTCTGGTAAACAACATTTCTAACAGACTAGTCGTTGAAATGGGAAATCCTGACAAAAATTATTTTTATTTTTTTAAGCGTTTTCTGCCCGTCACTGTTTTGTGATAAAACTTGACGGCAAATTGTTGCGGGAAAATGAAAAATGACCTAGAGAGTAGCTAAACGGATTATTCTGGTAGTTTTTGGATGTCTCCAAATTTCAGTGCGTCCACGGGACATATACTGATACATCCACCGCAACCAATACAGGGTTCTTCGAGACCAAATGATCCAAAAATGGGTTTACGATCCTTGTGAGCATAAGCGGCTACATCGATACCCATGGGGCATGCTCGGGTACATAACCCATAACCTTTACAATTCTCATCAGCCGACACTTTAAACCGTGAGTGTGAAATTTTCCCGAACAGTTGCATACCTTTTGCCAAGGGACAACCATAACGGCACCAGACTCGGGTCCCCAGAAAGGGATAGGCACCTATTCCAATGGCTGAACCGAACAAGAAATCAATGAGGAGATCCTGTGTATTTTGTATACCTTCTACGAGACCGGGTGAAGTGATAATTTTTATTCCATCCAAAAAGAGTATCAATCCAAACAGCACCGCAAAGACCAGAATAATAGTGCTCAACTGCTCAATCATTTTGGCTTTTAATCCACGGGGCGTTCCATTTTGTACCCACTTTTTACCCCATGGGGTTGTACCGATGACCTCTGCCAGATTTCCGCAAGAGCAAAACCACGTACAGTACCGTTTTCCAAAAAACCAGACTACGATGGGAATGACAATGAAAACATAAGCTGCAATCCCCCAACTCGTAAAGGCGGGATAAACATAAACATGAGCAGTCTTCGCCGCCAGTCTTGGCGTATCGTTCCAAAAATCCACTCCCGACAGGATCGGTGAAATAACGAATGGAATGAGAAAATACACCAGCGTCTGAACCAGAACGATGGATGAAAATTTCCAAGTTTGGTAGGAATTTAACAGCCCGGGCTTTTTTCGGTTCACACTGTACACGTTTGTCTTTTTGATCAGTATTTTCAGAGCGAAGTAGTCCACGGTGAAGGTGTATACCAGAGCATACCAAAAGGACAGATTCTTTCCGAAAGGCATCAAGGTGGAAATATCATCTACAAACCAAAGTGGATATTTATATAACAGATAGAAAATCACTACGGTTGGAATGAACAGACCGACAAATATCTTCTCTGATCGGGTTCGTTTCATTTGTAAACTCCTTCATCTTTCGTCACAGTTCGGACTAGAAAATAATCCACATAAGCGGTGGCACTTTCGCCGGTGTTATCCGAATCTGCCATTATAGCAATTGTTGTGGTTGAGGGTGGGTCTTCGCCAAACGCCTCACGGTAATCATCCAACATATTCATAGATTCAGTCACCCAGATGCCGAGGTTATCTTCGCCCTCCTGAAGTACGATCATCTGTGCTTTGTCCGTATAACTATTGGGGATGATTCGTTTTGATTGTGCCTTATTCGCCCAGATGTAATTCAGACTGCTGTGGGGTGGATATTCACCATAGATCAGACGAGCAGATTCATACACAACGGATTCAAAAAAACCGGATTCATCAGGGTCATATTCAAAGATGACATAAATCCGAAGAGGGTAATCATCACCGGATTTTTCAAGCGCATTACCCTTAGAAAAAGTATTTGAGACTTTCCACCGCCACTCCAACTCTGGATATTTATAAACATCGAACTGCTCTTTGTAAATCAAGCCGGATGCAGAATTGGAAGTAAAAGTTTTGAGATATGATTCTGCATCTCGGCTTTCAATGGAATACTGTGAGTGATCTTCAATTTTTGGGAAAGTCAATTCAGTCCAATTTTGAAGATTATTGAAATCTTCTCGCAGAAAGTCTCCGCAAAAAATGCCTTGAATCACAATGAGAAAAATGAGGATAGATGTTTTCAATCGTGCAATTTAACGGTAAATACTACAACAATTCCAAAAACAATATGTCCGATGATACTGCCAATCATCATCAGTGTCATATTACCTGCAGGAGCAGACATGCCTCCGAACATGGCACCCATGATCGGCATGGCGATCTGTGCCATGATAAATGCAAACACTCCGAAAATGACGCCTTTGGCTAATTTATTAGTTACTTTTTTGAGTGCAGGGTTCACCAGAATCACATATGAGAATGCAAAAATGGTTCCGATCATGAAATGCAGTATCCACCCAACAAATAGGGGAACGCCCATCATCATGGATAGCATCGCTGCCGGATTCATTTTAGGTAACCCTATGTAGGGAGCTACGAACATGACCATGGTCATGACTAATGTGGCAATGATACCACCTTTTATTGCTTGTAGAATTTTGTTATTCATTTCCAGTCCTTTTTAAATTATTTAATCAATTATTTTAGTTTGAGGAACGTCCTCTTTCTGTTTGATTAGTCGTTGGAAATGGAAAACCCTGACAAGATTATTTTCATATTATTTTGAATTGGGATGGATATGGCGAAAATTATTATTGAAATCAAAGAGAGAACACTGACCCCGTGTCAATTTTAAAAATAATGCGTTGTTCAAAAGTTGACACACGGATCATCTGCACATCACTACTCCGCTTTTTTTGAATTCAGGTGACTGTTTTAATCCAAAATCAGGATAGACAGACCGTGACAATTCCAGATCGACGATACATAATTCGGTTTTACCGTCAGTTTCAAAGAGTTCTATTTTTAAGGCAAGTGGGATTATATCCTAATCAGCCAATATCCCTGCATATCTTATTCCTGATAACCGGTGAATTTCATAATTTAAAGTCGATAAGTCGTTGAAATTAAAATTCCGGATATCCTTATGAGCACAAGTACGAGCAATGACTTTTATCAATTCGTTGCTAGCGGTAAAGAAGTTAAAAAGTTGCCGGGCTGAAGTATCAATAATCAACCTTTTTCTAAGGCTATCCTTTTGTGTGGCAATTCCAACAGGACAGCTATTGGTTTGACATGCTCGCATTCCGAGACAGCCAATCGCCTGTAATGCAGCATTGGAGACAGCCACTGCATCCGCACCTAACATAAGCGCTTTTGCAAAATCATCGGCAATACGTAAACCACCGGTTATGATAAGGGTCACATCTTTTGCTCCCACTTTATTAAGGTGCCTTCTTGCTCGTGCCAAAGCCGGTATTGTGGGAACATTGATGTTGTCCCGAATGATAGTTGGTGCAGAACCAGTTCCACCGCCGCGTCCGTCTAATATGATATAATCTGCTCCTGCTTCGAGCGCAAAATTGATATCGGCTTCAATGTGACTTGCAGCCAACTTAAAACCTATGGGTATGCCTCCAGTGTATTTACGCACTTCATCGGCCATGCGTCGAAAATCTTCAATAGTAACCAAGTCTTTGAAAGTTGATGGAGAAATAGCGGCCTCACCTTCCTTTAATCCACGCACCGCTGCGATCTCTTTGGTCACTTTTTGTCCAGGTAGATGTCCACCTGTACCTGTTTTAGCGCCCTGTCCGGCTTTGAAATGGAAGGCTTGTGCTTTACTCACTTTTTCCCACGAAAATCCGAATTGACCTGAGGCCAACTCATAGAAATATCTGGAATTATTCTCCTGCTCTTCCGGTAGCATTCCGCCTTCACCGCTACAAATCCCAGTTCCTGCCATCTCTGCCCCTTTTGACAGAGCAATTTTAGCTTCTTTAGATAGCGCTCCAAAACTCATATCGGATACAAAAATAGGGGTCTCCAATGTCAGTGGTTTTTTCGCTCGTGGTCCTATTATCACTTTAGTCAGAACTTCATCTTCATCGAATAAGGGCCGGGTTGCCAGCTGAGCAGGAAGAAACTGGATATCTTCCCATTTGGGTAGCGTGTTGCGATCGACTCCCATCGCTGCTGAAGGACCGTGATGTCCGAAATTTTTCAGTCCATTTTGTGCAAGTTCTTTGATGTACGTCGTGTAAGGTTCGGTGTTTTCTGGATGGGTATCTGCATATTCTCCAAGGTACTGCTCTCTATTAAAAGGTTGTGGATGGTCTTGTAAGTACGTGTTAATCTCATCTTCATCTACCCAAACATAACCATCTTGAATGGTTGATTTGAATTTATACAACACTTCATTATTATTATATTCACTCACGCCCGTATCGTACCGGTAATCCCATTTATGCAATCCACAAAACAGATTATTACCTTCTATGTGTCCGTCTGCCAATAAAGCCCCCCGATGTAAACACCGGCCGTATAGTACGGAAACCTTTTCCCCGTATCTAATAACAACCAGATCCAAGCCATTGACCTGCTCATGAATAGGTATTTTTTCACCCAGTTTTTCTAATTTACAAAGTTTAATCATACTTCTGTCTCCTTATTCAAATATTCATAATCCATGAAACGTGCATGGGCAAAAATGTTATGCTTTAATAATGATATCCTTCACCTGGATCATTTTCTAAACCGACAACCAAAGCCAATACAATACGGTTGACGAAATTAAAATAAGCGATTACCAGTGTTGCATCCAGAATGGCAGAATCCAACAAACCCACATTTCGTAAATTTATTGTCAAATCTTCCTTTGACGAATTTTCAGGATGAGATGTAAGTTTAGTTGCGAATTCACACAGTGCCCTTTCCCTATCATTTAAGTCAGCAGGGATAATATCATTTCTTAACAAATTTACTTTGTTTTCATCTTTCCAATAATGGTTTAATGCAGCGGAATGATGTATTTGGCAATACTCACAACCGTTTGATGCCGAAACAACCACAGCCATCATCTCTCTTTCGGCCCGTGAAAGTTCTGATTTTGAAAACATAATTTCCATGTAAAGGTCGATATGTTTTACAATACTTTCCGGGCGCAGACTTTGTATCATGTGTACGTCCGCCAGCTTACCCCGCTTTGTAATTAATTCATCATAAATGTCTTTGAGCCTTCCAGTAGCTTCTTCGTATGATATTACTTTGATTTTACTCATGATATGTTTTTATGGGATGTTGGCAATTATGTCCGAAACGGTTGACCGTTTTTTATAGTCAGAATCAAAATGCCGCCAAATAATCTTGCCATCTCCACCAATTATAAAAGTTGCGGGAATGGGTAATCGCTGACTATCATCAGAATGCGCTTTCTTTAAATTTGCTCTTAGAATTGTATTATACATGGTTGTTAAGATTCGATCAGGCTTGAAGGTTACGTCAAAAAGGTCGGATATTTTATATCCTTCATCATAAAGTAGGGAAAATGATGCATGAGATTTCTCTGCAGTGCGTTTTATAAATTCGGATTTTTCAGGTGAAACTGCAATTACGCTTGCTCCTTTATCATAAATCAACTGCAGTTTGTTTTGTAAATGCCTTAAATGTTTATTGCAAAATGGACACCATTGTCCCCGATAGAAAATGATCACAACCGGACCCTTTTTCAATGCGTTGCTCAATATAAAGGTTTGATCGTGAAGATCCAATGCAGTGAAGTTTTCTACACTATCGCCAACTTGTAATCCATTGGCTTCCTTCACAGACTTATAATTTGTTTGCAATGACTTTTTTTCCTAACTCCAAAAATTGTTTTGGATTATGATAACCGGATGTCTGGTTGGATAAACTTCCATCCGGATTTAAAAAAACGAAGGTTGGATAGCCTCTCACACCATATTTTTTGGCCAACTCAATTCCCTCACCTTTTTCGCCATCAACTGCAATGTTGATAAATGTTAAATCATAGAATTTAGCAATTTCTGGATCAACAAATACATTTGCTTTCATTTTTTTGCAATATCCACACCAGCTTGCTGAAATATCAAGAAATACAGGTTTGTTTTCCTGTTTTGCTAAAGCCAATGCTTTGTTCCAGGATCCGTTATAAAATTGAATTTCTGAAGTGTCCGTATCGGAATTCTTATTTCCAGCGCATTGTGCGGAAGCGAACATGACCAACGTCATGATCAAAGTGGTAATAATCCCAATTTTAAATATCCGAAATATTTTATTGTTCATCGTTTTCCTTTCGTTATTAATCTGATATTGAGGAATTTCCTCTTTTCTGATCTATTAGTCGTACGAGATAATGAATCCTGACAAAATAATTTTATTTTTTTCAGCCTAGAAGTAAAAAAATGTTTTTCCGATCTGATGCTGGTTTAACTGTGTTAGCGAAAGACTGCTCAACATGGAAGGATTAAATCATACGCTTTTCACCAAACCACACATATGAAAATCTTCGAATGGATTTAATCCAAAATCAGTATAAACCTGGTGAGGCAGTCCTAAATCGGCGATATACAATTCGGTTTTCTTAAAGATTTTGAGTAGTTCGGTTTTCATGGCTGCAAGCGTCAGAATCGTGTCGGGCGTAAATAGCAATTCTCCGGATTGTGGATTAAATCCGGTGGGTATATCCAGTGAAATTTTGGGACAATTCAACTTATTTTTCTCATGAATAATATTCTGAAGGGATGTTGGAAGGGGTAATCGTTGTGAGAAGCCCAAATAGGCATCGATGAACACGTCTGGAGTTTCACCATCCAAGATGATTGCCCCCACAGCAGTTGCTCTGTCTAGTTGAATGGCTGTGAGCGGTTTCACCTCGGTTTTGTACAGGTGTAGATGAACGGAATATCCCCAACCGGCCAGTCTTCTGGCGGCAACTAATCCACCACCACCATTATGTCCGGGACCGACACCGATGAGAATGGTTGAAGTTTGATTTACGTAGGTTGCAGTAAGACGGGCGAGTGATAGACCGGCATTTTCCATGAGTAACTCAACCGGGATTTTATATTTTTCAACGGACTGATAATCCAGTTCCTTAAATTGATCGATAGAGAGGGTGCCGTAATCCTTGATATCGATCTGAGGAATGACCAGATTCATTGATCAAGTTTTTTGATTATGGATTGTTTTAACTGATCCAGATCAGTCTTGTTGTTTTTGTCGTTGATGAGGCTGGATAAGCCATTTTCAATAAGGCGGCTCTGTTTTTCAAAATTGGTACAAGCATCACACATCGATTTGTGAATTTGCAGCCGTAACCGTTCATTCCACGATAACCCAAACTGAATTTTTTTCTCGATCAATCCGGTAGTTTTAAAACAGGATAAGAATAAAAGATGTTTTAATTTTTTCATAATTGTAACCTCATGTCAGGCAATTTTTTTCGATACAAGCCCGTAACTGTAATTTTGCCCGATGGCTGATCTGCCAATAATTAGACGTTGTAATTCCCAATTCCTGACAAACTTCTTCGCTTTTTTTGTCCAGCATGTACTTTAAATTGATGCAATTTTTCCACAGGTCAGGCAACGCATCCATACATTTTGTGAGCACAGATAAAAACGCTTCATTATCCAGTAAATTTTCATTATTTTCATGCCAGCCCATTGGTTGATGTTCCGGAAGCCAGTCACCATTCTCATCAAAAAAATCAGAGACGATCTGATCACCCGGATAGATTGGTTGTTTGATTTTTCCCCGATAATGATCGATTATCTTATGGTTTAGGATGGACAACAACCATGTTTTCGGTGAGCTGTTTCCTTTAAACGTTGAAAATTTTTCTACCGCAGCCAAGAAAGTGTCCTGCACCAGGTCCATTGCCAATTCCGGGTCCGATACTTTACTAACAGCTCGAACGTATAAATCCTGAGTAAATTGATTTACCCAGGATTCAATTATCTGATTTCTCATCTATTGAACTCTATGTGAATTATGTACGACGGATGATCTTTCAGAGTCGACCATTCGGGAAATCGATTGACAACAAAAGGTACTTCTATAATAAAATTATTCTCCGTCCCAATAATTCAGGCTTTGATCTTTTCTCCCTACAAATCGAAACATTTGTGGCTTCCCATCGGCATCCACACCCAGATCTGCTGAAACCGCGAATTTATCGGAGTCTGGATATCCGGCAATTTCCGGGGAGATTTTGGTGCTGACGGCCAGATATTTCATGTCTGTGGTTCCAGTGTTCATGATCTGATGTGCAGTTTCGGGTCCACCGGGTGGACAGGCGATAATATCACCTTTCTTCACGGAAAATGTGTCCTCACCGTATCGCAGTTCACCGGTGCCTTCCAGTATGAAGAACATTTCTTCATTCACTCGATGGAAATGATGTGGGAACGCGCGTTTACCGGGTGGTACGGATGTGAGATTATATCCCATTTTCAGGGCGACGATGAGGGGAGAGATGAATCCCATGTTGGCGTCAAATTTTTTAGCAAGTTCGCCCGGTGCAGTAAAAGCCGCAGCTCGCGGTTGCAATTTCACATCATCAATATTCATGATAGGTTTGGCCATGAGTCCTCCTGTTTGATATGGCATTGAAAGAAAATTACGGGAGAGCGGAAGAAAAATGCAATGGGGGGAAGCAAGAGGCGAAAATATTATGTTCTGAAATTAGTTTTTGATAATTTCATATCTCAAAAGACTAACTTAACATAATTGATAAGTTAACGCAATGAGATATTTAAAGGCTATCAACTTTGAGAATACGCAACAGAAATAGTGTCTGCTAGATTAACGGAATGTGATCAGTCCCGTGAAGGAATTATTAAACCTCAACTATTATCAAAACTATCCAAAACGATGGGTAGATATTTTGAAGCAGCTTTTAGGCCGATTACAGATAATCCCAATAACACTGTTGATTTAATTTCTTCTCGGGTAGCACCGGCGTTTTTCGCCATGGGGACATGCATTTTTATTGCTCTCTCATCATCTGAAACCATTTTCATTCCGATATAAATCAATTGCTTTGTTTTATTATCCAACCCTTCCATATCGATTAAGGATTGAATAAGTCCTGCATATGCTTTTTGAACTTCCGGGCTTTCGTCTATGAAAATTTGTAGAGGATTTTCTTTATTCATCGTGATACCCTAAAATCATTAATGTTGGAATTGTACAATAAAAAATGCAAACTGCAATCCGTCGTATAATCCATGGGATATTACCAATGGAGTCAGTCTGCGGTATTTATAAAAATAAAAACACATAATGACGCTTTTAATGCCAATGGATATAACACCGGCAAGTCCCTGATACAGGTGAACCGTTCCGATAAGCGCAGAGGCGAAAAAGATCGCAACAACATGCCAATTTTTATTTTTGGAAGTATTCCACAGACATTTGAGTAAAAACGTTCGGGATAATTCTTCGAAAAGCGCAATGCCAATCCATAGAACGGGACCAAACCAAATAATCATCAACACGGGACTATTCGCCAGGTCAATCATTACATTAATTAATTCTGTATTTGGCGGATTATGATTGGGAATCCACTGCATTAGTGTTGCTCTTTCCAGAAAGAACATTGCAAAGTAAATGGCTGTCAGACCAAGCCCAACCACAATATCCCAAAACCACGTCCCCTTTCCTGAATTGAAAGTGGTTTTGAACGTGTCCTGCAATAGAAATTTATTCAGGAATAGAATGAGTAATATGGTCCCTCCTCCGAAAAGCAGGGGATAAACGGTCATATCTGTGGTGGAGAAATTTTCCGTTTGTGTTAATCGATACCAAATCATGATCAGATTGATAGGTAAGATCGAGATGCTGATTGCAAGAATATTTTTGGTTGTATCGCTCATTTGCTTAGTCCTGTGAATACCCAAGATTCAAAATAAATATTGCTTTTGAAATCCGATTGCTGATTAGCAGGAGACATAATAGCCGAAAAACGGTTGTGGTGGTTTTTGAATTTCGCCAGATGATTTATTCTCTGATCTGTACTATTCATCCTCTGCGATGATTTCCACTTTTATTCTATCCGGGTCTTCAAAAAATACGGCATAATGATCTGGTCCACCGGCAAACGGATGTTTATCCTGATACAGAATGGTGATGTTTTTCTCTTTCAACTCTTCGGTCAGTACGTCGATGGATTCTCTAGATCCACCATGAAATGCCAGATGATTTAATCCGGTATTTTTTCTGTGGTATTTTGGATTGTTGTATTTATTTTCTGTTTGAACAAATACGATGTAGGTTTCACCCAGTTTGAAACTAATTCCGGAATCCCATTTTTGAAATATGGTATAATGCAGTTTTTCAGTCAATAACCATTTCCAAAAACGTGTGGATGTTTCTAAATTCGAAACATTTATTTCGATGTGATGAATAGCGCCTTTAGTTAGTCTCATTTAAAGGTGGGCATTATGTCTGGATAAAAACCATTTCCTTTAGTATCAGTTGATCACGGTCTTCTGCGACTTCTGCCACCTCCACCACTTTTATGCTTATCACCACCGCTTCTTCTGGTGTCTTTTTTGGGTTTCTTATAATCTCTACTTTGCGTTCTTTCACTTGAAAAAGGATCAAATGCAGGTTTCTCCTGTGATACCTGAACCAATAAAGGCACTCCATCAAAATATTGACCTTTCAGTGCATCGATAAGTGGGAGCTCCATGGTATCTTCAACTTCAAAGAAGGAGAATTGCTTCAGTATTTCAATTTTCCCGATGGTGGTCTCTCTGGAATTTAGCCCTTCGTTGATCAATCCCATTAAACGAGCCGGATTCAGATTATTTTTCGATCCCACATTGATGAACAATTTAATAAATGGAGTTCTTCTTCTTTCTTCGCGGGTTCTTTTTTCTCTTTGGCCCCGTCCTTCGGATCTTGAGCGCTCGGCGACATTGATGTCTTTGGCACCTTTATAGTAGGCTAGAAACCGGTTAAACTCTGCAGAAACAAAATGTTTAATCAGATCTTCTCTGCTTAACCAATCTAGTTTTTCATAAATAGCAGGCAAAAATGGCTCTATTTGATAGTCATCAACCTGTACTTTTTCGATTTTATCAATGAGAGAATACAGCTGTTTTTGACAAATATCTCGACCGCTGGGAACCAGTTCTTTAGAAAACGTGATCTTAAATTTTCTCTCAATATCTTTGAGCTTACCCGTTTCCCGCATGTGGATGATGGCAATAGAGATACCGCTTTTCCCCGCTCTTCCAGTTCTGCCGCTTCGATGGATATACACCTCAATATCGTCAGGGAGATCGTAGTTGATAATATGCGTAAGGTCAGTAACGTCCAATCCCCGTGCAGCAACATCGGTGGCAACCAATAATTGCAACTGATGCGATCTGAACCTGCCCATCACATCATCACGTTGTGCCTGCGTTAATTCACCGTGAATCGCGTCAGCGTTGTAGCCGTCTTGTATCAGTTTATTGGCAATTTCCTTGGTTTCTCTACGTGTGCGGCAAAATACAATCCCGTAAATATTGGGATTCATATCTGCAAGGCGTTTCAGCACCTCATACCTGTCACTGGCGTGAACCATGTAGTATAGATGCTTGACATTTTCAGCCCCGGTATTCATAGGGGTGGCAGAGATTTCAATGGGATGGTCCATATATTTTTTGGTAATGGCCATGATCTCCCTAGACATGGTGGCGGAAAAAAGCATGGTCTGCTTTTTATGATGGGTCTCCGCTAAAATGGCATCAAGATCATCTTTAAAACCCATGGTGAGCATTTCATCGGCTTCATCCAGCACGACGCGCTTCACATTTTCAAGTAATAATTTTTTACGGATGATCAGATCTTTTGCCCTGCCGGGTGTTGCTACCACAATTTGAGCTTCTCTGTTCAATGCTCTGATTTGTGTATCAATCCTTGCTCCGCCATAAACGGGGACGATGCTGATTCCTTTTATGTTTTTCGAATAATTGGTCAGGTCTTTTGTGATTTGCATACACAGTTCCCGAGTGGGGCACAGGATCAGTGTTTGCGGATTTTTATTTTCAACGTCCGTTAATTGGATTGCAGGCAGTCCAAATGCGGCAGTCTTCCCGGTCCCGGTTTGTGCGAATGCGATCAGATCCTGATCTGATGATAATAAATGCGGGATTGTCTTTGCCTGTATGGGTGTGGGAGTTTCAAAACCAAGTTCTGAAACGGCATCCAATATCTGGTCGTTCAATCCACTATCTCTGAAAGAGTTCATATTTTATGCAGCCTATTAAATTGAAAAGAGGGTATTTTAAATCGTGGTAATTGCGGATGTTACTCAAAAATTATATAAATCCATGATTTTTATCCTCCCATATTACCAGAATAAAAGATCACAGTGCTAATGTTAATTCAGGTGAATCTGGGAATATTATGAGGCGGATTAATTTTCTAAAAACCGGTATCTGGTGGTTCTTTTATCACCCTGTTTTTCAATTATTCCATTATCGACAGCAAATTTTAAATCTCTGCTTGCTGTTGCTGATGATATTTCTTTAAAAGCACGCAAATAGTCTTGCCTTGAGAAAAACTTAGAACCAACGATGTCTTTAAAATGCATTACTCTGTCAGTATTGGTTAATGTCACATTTTGTATTTTTAATAAATCTCCTAGAGCATCTTGTATAATTACCAGCATGAATTCAATAAAAATCGTCGAATTTCCCTGATTGTCCGATTGTTCCAATGCCAGATAATAGTCTTGTTGTCTTTCTTTAATGAGGGTTTCAATGGGTAGAAATTCAAAAACAGGGGAATATTCTTTTAAAATCATTGTTTGCCAAAGACGTCCCATTCTGCCATTTCCATCTAAGAATGGATGTATAAATTCAAATTCATAATGGAATACGCAACTTTTTATAAGAAGTAAATCGTCATCATTTTTTAAATATTGAAACAGGTCATTTAATAAAGATTGCACCATTCTTCCTGGTGGCGCAATATGGGCAATTTTACTTCCTTTGACTATTCCTACCGAAAATGTCCTCAATGTTCCAGGCGTGTCAATTAAGTCCTTCATCAAAATCTCATGTGCTTTGCACAAAGACGACAAATCATACGCATTAAATTCATCCAGTCTGTCATAGACGTCAATCGCATTTTTGACTTCAAGAATATCCTTTTCCGGCGCTAACACTCTTTTCTTATTCAATAAGGCGGTGATCTGTTCGACAGTTAATACATTCCCCTCAATTTCAAGAGAAGACTGGATTGTTTTTATCCTATTTTTTTTTCGTAATTCTGTGGGAGGTTTGTTTAAATGTGCTGAATTTGCTTCTCCAATTTTCTCTGAAATGGAGGCAATTCCGGCTAATATCTTATGTGTTATTTCGAATGGTGGTTTCATTGCTGAATACATCGATAGCATCAAATGATACTATCACCTGTCATTAATGTGGTTTGAATTTACAACCGTTTATAAAACTAAATCTAATGGATGAGTATTTTTCTCAATTCGAGGGAGATAAAACTGTAATGGGATATGTCCATTTCACGACTGACCGGGCAGGTAATAAATACAGTATCTGTAAATTTACTGTTCTTTGTTCGGTACATGTTCGTTCCGGGATACTGATTCAGATCTGCTACTGCTGTCTACCATTGTGAGGCGCCCGATGACCGTTCAATCCTCTGTTTGTTCGTCGAACTTACTTAGCCCATAACCCAATGGTATTTCCATCTAAATCCTTTATTTTTGCATGTCTTCCGGCATTTTCGGTAATAACTGATTCTTGTGCAACCACAAAGCCGCCTAATTGGATTGCCTTATTAATCACTTCCTGAATATTTTCCACATGTACAAAAAGGGTTACACCTACAGAGTTTATTACCTCTGTTGTTTTAACCAAGCCACCAAATAGAGAGCTATCACCAGTATTGATACTCCAGTAATCGGGTTCAAATTCTATAAATTCTTCAAATGTCCAACCGAACAATTGACCATAGAACTTCATAGCGTTTTGAGTATCTTTTACCGGTATTTCAAACCAACATATTGGTCTTCGATTTGGGCTTTCGTGATTTGACATTATTAATCTTTTTTGTTATACATTTATTTAAAATAGTGGTCATGTTGTTGGCGGGAAGTCCAACCTATCGCAGTCCCAAACTTTATGGATTAATGCCAGGTTGGACGTTAATGTTACCTGCAATAATTACGTCTCTTGGTTTCATAGCTTCAGTTTATAGTACGCTGCTTTTAATGACCATTAATTTTTCACGTGTCATCTCGTGCATGGAGTATTGAATTCCTCCCATTCCGATTCCAGATGAATCTCTTCCTCCGAAGGGCATCCAATCCACACGAAAAGCCGTGTGGTCATTTACCATCACTGCTGTTGCGTTCAGTTTTTTCACCGTATCCAGCGCAATATCCAGGTTTTTTGTAAAAACGGATGCTTGAAAATGAACATCAAGAGAGTTGGCAATTATTATGGCTTCATCTCTATCTGAATATGAATAAATACAGACGACAGGGCCAAATATTTCCTGTGTTGAGACACAAACATTGAGAGGAGGATTTAGTAATACTGTCGGTTCATAACAAGTGTCAGAAATTCGCTTTCCACCACACAATAGTTTTGCCCCTTTGTCAATTGCCTCGTTTACCCATTTTTCCACCCGATCTACTTCAATCGGTGAAATTAGCGGACCTACGTCCGATTTTTCATCTAAAGGATCTCCAACAACTAACTTATTGGTCATCTCAGCAAATTGTTTCGCTACTGGATCACAAATACTTTCATGAACAAAAACCCTTTGGACGGATACGCAAACTTGTCCGGCATGGTAAAATCCACCTTTTAAAAGAGCTGGAAGCATTTCATCGACGTCCGCATCTTTTTCAACAATTACCGGAGCCGCTCCACCGTGTTCTAAAGCACATCGAGTTCCGGGAGATAGTTTTGACCGCAAATACCACCCAATCTTTGCCGATCCGATAAATGAAAAGTAATTCACTCTTTCATCAATAATCAATTGCTCAGCGGCTTCAGTTCCGCAAATTATTGCCTGACACCATCCGGAAGGCAAGCCTGCCTCATGTAAAATATCAACAAAACCCAGGCATGATAATGGTGTAGTTCTGGCGGGTTTTATGATTACCGGACAACCTGTTGCAATAGCCGTCACGGTTTGATGAACAGTTAAGTTCAACGGATGATTAAACGCACTTATTGAACATACGACTCCTATCGGTTCTCTGGTGGTAAAGCCCAACCTGTTTTCTGAAGCTTTCGTTAAACCCATAGGGATTTGCTCCCCATTCAAATGTGCAATGTGTTCTGCGGCTAATTTCACACCGTGAATCGCCCGGAGCACTTCAATTTTTGAATCTGTATAAGGCTTTCCTCCTTCGCGGGCAGCAGTTATCGTTAATTCCTCAACTCGGGTTTTCATTATTTCAACGGTCCGCTCCAATATTGAAATTCGTTCGTGAGCAGGAATCCAATTTGACTGATTCTGAAATAACTCGTATGCTGTACTTAACGCTTTTTCTACTTCTTCTTTCCCCACTAACGGAATTTCTTTAATAAGCGTCTGGTCGAATGGAGATAGTACTTTTAGCATAGTATTTGATTTTATAGGATGCATGTTTTCTCTTTTAATAATATGTTTAAAATTGAGTGATTTAATGAATAATCCACTGCTAGATCAATAACGTGAACGCCATTTTCTTTCAGGCATTTGTTGAGAATATTTTTGAAGTCATCATCACTTTCAGGTCTATGGCCAATTGCCCCGTAACTCTCGGCATATTTCACAAAATCAGGATTTTTATAATCCAATCCAAAATTATCAAAACCCAGTCCTTCCTGTTTCCATTTTATCATTCCATACGCATTATCATTCAAAATGATGACCACCATATTTAATCCTAAACGGACGGCTGTTTCTAATTCTTGTGAATTCATCATAAATCCACCATCGCCACAAACGGTGACCACTTTTTTATCGGGATTTATGAGTTTTGCCAACATTCCAGATGGCAAGCCTGCTCCCATGGTTGCCAAAGCGTTATCAAGTATCAGAGTATTGGGTTGGTAGCATTTATAATTTCGGGCGAACCATATTTTATACACACCGTTATCCAGTGTTACAATGCCATCTTCCGGTAATTCTTCTCTGACAATATGCACCAATCGTTGTGGTAAAATGGGAAATCTTTTGTCTTTGGAATATTTTGAAAGATGACTTTCCACCTCGTCTTTTACTCTCGCAAAATAAGATAAATCCCAGTTGCTTTTATCTTTAACGTGTCTCGTCAACTTTTGGACGGAAACTGCAATATCTCCCACGATATTTTGTTGGGGAAAATAAACTTGATCTACTTCGGCGGGGAAGAAATTGACATGAATGACTTTGGCTCCGTTTTCTTCCATGATGAATGGTGGTTTTTCAACCACATCATGCCCTACATTAATAATTAAATCAGCCCGATTGATCGCACAATGCAGAAAATCGTTAGCAGATAAAGCGGCCGTTCCCATGAATTTTGGATGTCTTTCATCTACCACTCCTTTCCCCAGTTGGGTATTGAAAAATGGAATTCCGGTTTTCTCAATAAATTGGGTTAAAGCTTTGCTCGATCGCTTTCTATTTGCGCCAGCTCCGATGAGGAGCAGAGGCATTTTTGCATTTTCAATCATTTTCGCAGCGATTTTAATCGTCGGTTCATCGGCATCAGGTCTTCTATGCCCAACCACTTCAAAAATTCGATCATCACAATTCTTGTCGGCAGCAATGTCTTCAGGTAATTCCAGATGAACTGCTCCGGGGCGTTCTTCCATCGATAACCGAAAAGCCTCTCTCACCAATGAAGGTATATTATTGCCATCGACAATTTGCTTGGTATATTTGGTGATAGGCTTCATCAATTCCACAATATCTACAATTTGGAACCGTCCCTGTTTACTTTTTTTGATGGGTTTTTGACCGGTAATCATCATCATTGGCATTGCCCCAAGTTGGGCGTAAGCAGCCGGAGTTGTAAAATTTGTTGCTCCAGGTCCCAGCGTAGCCATGCAGACACCTGGTTTCCCGGTGAGTCTTCCATAAGTAGCGGCCATAAATCCAGCGCCTTGTTCGTGCCGTGTGAGTATTAATTTGATTTTTGATCCTCTGAGAGAATCCAACATATCCAAATTTTCTTCTCCCGGGATTCCGAAAATGTATTCCACACCTTCGTTCTCCAGCGCTTTGATAAATAAATCTGATGCTTTCATATTCTATTTCTTTGTTTTGTGTTTTTTATTTTCAAATAAAACCCTTTTCAGGTGCTTCTTATTGCTTGTTATCGTTTGGTTCGAATGTATTCAATAAATTCTAAAACCGTTTTTGTATGGGGGTGATCTTCACCAAAAGCGTTCTTAAAAATTTCATACGCTGCCACCCATAAATCTCGTGCTTTTTCATAATTCTCTAAATCTTGATAGACTGATGCCAGGTTGGACTGACTAACAGCAACATTTGGGTGTTTATCACCAAAATTTTTCAGGCCAGATTTTAATGCAGTCTCCAATAAATCTCGTGCCTTTTCATAGTCCCCCAAAGCTTGATAGACATTTGCCAGGTTGGACTGACGAGGTGCAACAGTTGGGTGTTTATCACCAAAATTTTTCAGGTCAGACTTTAATGCAGTCTCCAATAA
>JABMOW010000105.1 GCA_013204025.1 Fidelibacterota bacterium
GGAAGGCGCTGTCCGGTTTTATGAGAAAAGTGGATATACCATTCGCGAAAAATCATATCTCTTATTTGGCTCCATCCAGCACTATCTGATGTTTAAGACTCTCGATTAGTCAATATCAAATAATTTGCATATAAAAGATAAGTATCAAAACATGTTATCAGGTCAGAGTCAAATGTTGCACTTGTAACTTGAATCAAGACTAGTAAATCCAAATTAGCAGATGGTTAAATATTAACAAGAACAAATAATAAGCAGGTAGCAGCGTTGACATATTATAAAATTATATTACTAATCATGTTAATAGCATCTTGTGCTCCACATAAGGCGCTTGACAATAATTTTATGTATTCTGATAGCTATGATATTTATATAACTGAACTAAATAAATTAACAAGAATCGATAAATCAGTCATAAATAGTATAATAAATAATCTTGAAAATAAAAAATATGAATTGATAGTATATGAGTTGAAAGAAATGAAAAATAATAAATATTATAAAAATAAATTTTATGATGATTATTTTATTCTTGGTCAAGTTTGTGTGCATTGGATGGTAAAAGATGGCGAAAGAATTAAGGCGTTTCAATTACTTGAGGTAATTGAAAAAGAGGATACAATATATTCAGAAAAATATTACAAAAAAAAAGCAATTTTAGCCGGGAGTATTGAGTCTAGCAAGGAAGTGCCAATATCAATACTCAATACTGCACTTTTGTATTATCCACAAAGTAGTCGGATAAGTTATTTATTAGGAACTTATCATTATATGGATAATAGCTATAAAATAGCAGTTAAGTATTTAGAAAGATCATTACAAAATGGAGATATTTCATTCCTTTCCGATAAAAAATCTGCAGCAGTATTTTATTCGACTTATGGAACTTCAATGCTTGAAATAGGAGATACTTTAAAGACATTGAATATTTTAAGGGTAGCATTCATGTCTACTGGAAACACATATTTTCTTTATGGATTTACTGGTCTGGCAAGAAATCCTTCAGTTGAAAAAAAATATCACAACGAAATATATAAATATTATAATTTATTGCGCGACTATACAGCTGACACTAGCCGTGTACTTTTAAATGAAGGATTAGCAAACGTTGAATGTAAATATTATAATAATTGCAAAAAATCTATTGAGCTAATATTGGACTCTACAGAAATTGTAGCTGATAAAATAAAATATGAAGAATATAGGCACATTGTTTATCACTGGTTATCATGGTATTATTATAAAATAGGTGAATATGATAGTGCAATCGATTGGGTCCAGGAAGCAATCCGGGAGAGCAGCATTGATAAAAAAGTAAATATAGAAAATTATCTCGGGTTATACTATTTGTTTAATGGAGACTATATAAATGCATATAATTATCTAAAATTAGATAAATTATATAATGAAAATAATAAACTGAATTATGAAATAATAGATGAATTAAAAAAATATCTAGTATACCGATGTGAAGATGAATATATAAAAAATATAATAGAAAAATCTGATTGTGATAAATAAAAAAACTCAAATGATAGAATACTAAAAGTTTAAATTAACAGTTCCTGTTGAAACCGTTGAATTTGAAGTATACTTCAATTTAAGATGGAAAGCGTAGCGAGAACCTTTGTAGGTGCAACCCTATACTGAACTGTATAATCAGAGAGAATCCTCGATCCACAGAATGACAATCAACTCTGTAAACGTCCACATCGCAGTTGAAGTCTGCATTTTAATTCCCCATTACAAGCACGGGAAGGCGCTATCCGGTTTTATGAGAAAAGTGGATATACCATTCGCGAAAAATCATACCTCTTATTTGACTCCATCCAGCACTATCTGATGTTTAAGACTCTCGATTAATCCCCGTCAATCATGGATTGAAACAGATCATCGTATTGATGTATCAGGTTTCTCCATGAATATTTCATCCCAATCTGTGCCAGATCTTGGTCGGATACTTTTGGTGGATTCGTCAAAAACTGCTCCAGCTTTGTTTCAAACTCTTCTTCAGAATGATAAAACAGGTTTTTATGAAATGATTGCGGAATAATCTCTGGATAAGCCAATCGATATGGCAGTAGTGGCAGGCATCCACAGTAAATCGCTTCCACGATACTGATCCCGAAAAAATCCTGGTTAGAAGTCACCGGAAGGATATCACCCATTTTCAACCATCTGGCATAATCGATTTGTTTTTGGAGATACCCGAAGTGAACAATGCGATCCTGAAGGTTTTTCTCTGCCGTACTAAATTCAACAGGGTAGTTTTTATGATGATCACCCAATACTGCCAGTTGAAAAGGGATTTGTTTTAAATCGATAGATTCAAGCGCCTGAAAAAATGGTTCAGGATTCTTATCATATTCCCATCTGTGATTCCAAATAACGAGTGGAGAATCTTTTTTTTTTCGGTGATTTCTACGGAATCAAATAATTCTGTGTCGATTCCCGGGTAAAGAATTACCGATTTTTGTTCAATGTGACTCACTGTGTCGATGTTTTGATAGTCCGGCAATCTGGATAACATGTCTTTCAGTAAATTGAGAAATGTCGATTGATTATATTGACTGTTGAAAATGACACGATCGCTCACAAGGGCGCTGGTATAATTGATGAAACCATAGTGATCATCACGGGAGGTCTGAAGATCTGAATCCTGCACAGATTTTGGATATGCGAGTTGGTTTTCGTGAAAATAGGTAACCACTGGGATTGGTACTTTCGTAGTTTGCTGTATGAGTCCAATGAACGTGGCTACATCCATCATGTCAGTCGCAAGGATCAAATCTGGTGGGGATTTCAGTTTATTAAATTCTTCAGCCAAAGTAACCGCTCCACCATGCATTCTCCATTTCCAATGGCGGGCAGGCAAACTGAGTACTGATATGGTAAAGCGGCTGTATTTACGTAGTCCATCCGCCCAGTGTCGATGCGAACCTCCATAATAAGGGTCCACAATCAAAATTTTCTTTGTCATAATTCTTTTTGATATTTGGATTAAAATTACCTCTCCTGACTTGATTATTATATCCCCAGAGATGGTAATTTTTACAACCCATTATAGTTGAGTATCGTGAACTAATATGTTGATGGATTACTTCAGTATATTGCTAAAAGAACTGTAAAAATTTTGTTTGACTGACGATATCTATAATTGAATATGGAGAGAGCGAACTGGTAAATTGCATCCCTGAATTTAAAATAATAATTGAAATTACACATTTGAAAAACAACAATGACATCTTAGTTCAAGTTAATAATTTGAAAAAATACTTTCCAATCCGGCGTGGATTTTTTTCCAAAATCAGCGGACATGTGAAAGCGGTAAATGACGTATCCTTCGATTTGTATCGTGGAGAAACCCTCGGATTGGTGGGTGAATCGGGATGTGGTAAGACAACGGTAGGGCGGCTTATCCTTCGACTACTGGATGCCACGGAAGGAACCATCACATTTGAAGGTAGAGATCTTTCTCAACTAGACAAGAGAGCCATGAGAAAAATTAGAAGGGAAATGCAGGTCATCTTTCAGGACCCCTACAGCTCTCTGAATCCCAGAATGACCGTTGGGAATATGTTAACCGAGGCATTAAAGGTTCATAAAATCGTTCCCAAAATTGATGTGCAGAAAGAAGTCCACAGGTTGATGGATATTGTTGGCTTACCCAGAGCACATGCTTCTCGGTATCCTCATGAATTTTCAGGAGGACAGCGACAGCGAATCGGAATTGCTCGTGCACTTTCAGTTCGCCCCAAATTAATCATTTGTGACGAAGCGGTATCTGCGTTGGATGTCTCGATTCAGGCACAGGTGATCAACCTATTGCGAGAACTCCAGAAGGAATTTGGTCTTACCTACTTATTTATTGCCCACGATCTTTCAGTGGTTGAATACATCTCTGATCGTGTTATTGTCATGTATCTGGGTAAAATTATGGAAATCGCCGACGCTGCAGAATTGTATAAAAACACACTTCATCCTTATTCTGAAGCATTATTATCCGCAGTACCTATACCGGACCCTGGAAAAAAATCGAATCGAATCGTCTTAAAAGGGGATATACCCAGCCCTGCAAATCCGCCTTCAGGTTGTGCATTTCATCCGCGGTGTCAGGTGGCAATGATGGATGAAGGAATTCAGGAGGAATGTGCAGGAAAAATACCTGAGTTGATATCCGGTAGCAATAAACACTTTGTGGCATGTCACCAAAGAACGCCGTAATACAGACAATTTTATCTCCAACCATATGGATATAAACACCCTTTCAAGTTTGACTTTGGTTCTTTTTATCATTTTATTACGATCATAACTTGTGAGTACACCTTATAAAACCGTTGCATTTCATACCCTTGGTTGCAAATTGAATTTTTCAGAATCTTCAACGATTGCCAGAAACTTCATAGAGTCAGGCTATCGCACGGTGGACTTCAATGAACCTGCTGATGTTTATCTGATCAATACTTGCACTGTTACTGATAATGCCGACCGCAAATGCCGAAAAGCCATCCGGCAAATCAAAAATAGATCACCTGAATCAATTATTGCAGTTACTGGATGTTATGCTCAATTAAAACCAGACGAAATTTCCGAAATTGAAGGCATCAATCTCATTGTGGATAACGGTGAAAAATTTGATATTCCGTCCCATATTGAGAAGACTCATTTTAATGGAAAACCGGTCGTTATTAAATCCAACGACGAAGCTATGGAGACATTTCATTCCTCATTTTCAATGAACGAACGAACACGTGCATTTTTAAAAGTTCAGGATGGGTGTGACTATCCATGTTCTTACTGCACAATACCTCTCGCCCGGGGTAGAAGTCGAAGCGATTCCATGGAAAATATTCTCCGGCAGGTATCCTCCATTATTGAAGATGGTATAAAAGAAATTGTATTAACGGGTGTCAACGTGGGAGAGTTTCTATCCCCAGAGGGGGATAATTTTTATCAATTACTGCGTGAATTGGAACATATTCCGAATCTGGACAGACTCCGAATATCATCTATTGAACCCAATCTGTTAACAGATGAAATTATTGAATTTATCGCGTCATCTCGTACGCTTGTTCCGCATTTTCATATACCAATGCAATCTGGGACAGACCGGATATTGAAATTGATGAAACGACGGTACAATACCGAATTATATGCAAACCGTATTGCTAAAATTAAATCGCTCTTACCTCAGGCAAATATCGGTGCCGACGTGATAGTGGGATTTCCCGGTGAAACTCATGAAGATTTTCAAGAGACCAAAAAATTTATATCATCCATAAATTTATCCTATCTCCATGTATTCTCATATTCACCTCGCGAAAAAACAGCTGCTTACCAGATGGCAGGAGTGGTCCCTCAAAATGTTATCATGAATCGAAGCAAATTACTTCACGGACTTTCGGATCTGAAACAGCAAACATTTTATGAAAATTTTGTAGGTACAATCCATGATGTACTTTTTGAATCCTGTCATGATGAACAGTGGATCGGTCATACACGCAATTTCATCAAGGTAAACGTTCTTAGTTCACGAAACCTGGAAAACCAAATCATCCCGGTAAGATTGACCCAAAATTGTAATTCATATACGAAGGGTGAAATTCAGTAAATGAAACCAAATGCATTTGTTGGAATTGCAGGTAATATCGGTGTTGGGAAGACTACTTTCACGGAGAAAATTGCTGAACGATTTGGGTGGGAAGCCTACTATGAATCCGTAGTGGATAATCCCTATTTAAGTGATTTTTATCATGATATGCACAGATGGTCGTTTAATTTGCAGATTTATTTTCTGCATCATCGGTTTGAGACACATATCCATATGTCTAAAATTCCAACAGGCTCAATTCAGGACCGCACCATTTATGAGGATGTGGAGATTTTTGCAAGAAACCTGCATGAAATGAGATTTATGTCCCAACGAGACTGGGATACCTACGATAACCTTTTCAGAAATATGACGTCATTCCTACGAAAGCCGGATTTGATCATTTATCTGAAGGCTACAACCGACACATTATTATCAAGAATAAAAAATCGGAGTCGTGATTATGAACAGACAATTGATCCTGAATACCTGCATTCATTGAATATTTCATATGACAAATGGGTCAAACGGATTGATGATATTCCAGTTTACGTTATACCTACTGATCGTTTCAATATCTTTACAGACAAAGAAAAATTTGAAGATATTTGTACTGAAATACAAAACAGATTATCATAAAGAATATTGAGTAAAATATTTCAAATTGTTGTTTTCGCTTCCGGCAATGGATCGAATTTCAAAAAAATTCATCAGGAAATCCTTGCAAGCAACATTAATGGTAATATCGGAATTCTGATCAGTAATAATAAACAATGTGGGGCGGTAGATTATGCCACAGAGCATGGTATCAAATGCGTCATATTGGACAAAAAAAACGAAATTTCCGAAAACACATTTATGCAGATTTTGGAAGGTTATTTACCAGATTTAATCATTCTTGCAGGCTACTTAAAACTGATACCAGCGTCTGTTATTCGGAAATATAAACATAAAATTATTAATATTCACCCCGCACTACTACCTTCATTCGGAGGGAAGGGGATGTACGGTTCAAACGTTCACAAAGCCGTACTGGCATCAAAGCAAATCACTTCAGGGGCAACCGTTCATTTTGTCGATGAAAAATATGATCATGGACAGATCATCGATCAACAGGAGGTCCAAGTGTTTCCGGATGATACTGCAGAATTACTCGCACGGCGCGTACTGGAAGTTGAACACCTATTGTATCCCAGAGTGGTGAAAGCATGTTGTGAAGATCGGATTATTTGGGAAGGCGATGCTCCCAGAATCATCCCTAGTAAATAAATTTCAGGAACAAGAAATGAAGATTAAAAGCGCATTGATCAGCGTTTGGGATAAACATGGTCTCCCTGAATTGGGGAAATTTTTACACAACAACGGAGTCGAGATTATTGCTACTGGCGGGTCTCAACGGATATTGGAAGGCCAAGGGATACCCGTGACACCTATTGAGTCCATTACAGGTATGACGTCTGTCATGGATGGTCGGGTGAAAACATTGAATCCAAAAATATTTGGTGGGATATTAGCGGATCGGGAGAATCAAACTCATATTGATGACCTGGATCAGTTGGGTGGAAAGACCATTGACTTGGTAATCGTTAATTTTTACCCCTTCGTTGCCGAAGCAGTGAACAGAAATCTGGAATTTCGTCGGGCTATTGAGTACATCGATATTGGTGGACCTTCAATGGTGAGAGCGGCAGCAAAAAATTATCATTCTGTGGTTTCGCTGTGCAGCCCCAAACAATATCAGGGATTTATGGACCAGTTTATTCAGTATGATGGAGAGGTTCCTCTGGATGGTAGACTAAAATTTGCGCAGGATGTCTTTAAGATGACAGCCGCTTATGAATCTGCGATTTTTGGTTATTTCTCACACAATGATTCAGAAGCATTGCCAGAAAAACTGGACATCACTGCCGTAAAACATCAAGAAATTCGTTATGGTGAAAATCCCCATCAAAAAGCTGCCTTTTACCGAAACTCCGATAGCTTTAACCAATGGCATCAACATCAGGGGAAAGAACTCTCCTATAATAATTACTCTGACATCGAATCTGCAATCCAGATCATCAATGAATTTTCTACCACCGCTTGTGTCATTATAAAACATGCAAATCCATGTGGATTTGGGACAGGTAAGGATAGTCTAGAGGCTTATGAACGAGCAGTGTCGACTGATCCTGTAAGTTATTTCGGGGGTATTGTGGGATTCAACCGTGAGGTAACGCCCGACCTGGCCTCGCTGCTAATAAGACCCTTCCTGGAATGTGTGGCGGCTCCATCCTATACAGATGAGGCTTTAGAGATATTTAAGAAAAAGAAGAATCTTCGAATAATTCGATTTGATACCGGATCTACAAATGAGGCATTAATCATTAAATCTTGCGCAGGTGGTTATCTGGTCCAGGATCGTGATCAGGATCAGAAAGAATTATCAAATTTAAAAATTGTTACTCAAAGAGTTCCTACCGATGAAGAATTGACAGCATTGCAATTGGGCTGGAAAATCTCTAAATATGTGAAATCAAATGCAATTGTATTATCAAACGACCAACAGGTATTGGGTGTAGGTGCAGGGCAAATGTCCCGTGTAGATTCTGTAAAAATTGCTATAAGAAAATCTCTGGAAGCAGGGTTAAGTTTAACAGGTGCGATTATCGCTTCTGATGCATTTTTTCCTTTCGCTGACAGTTTAGAAATTGCAGCTAAAGCGGGGATTACTGCGGTCATTCAACCAGGAGGTTCGATTAAAGACAATGAAGTTATCAAAAAAGCGGATGACCTAAACATGGCCATGGTGTTTACAGGCGTCAGACATTTTTATCATTAATTTTTATTTTCAAATATTAGGTTAGTACTATGTCTAAACTTTCAAAATTAACCAACCTTATGAGCGGAGATATCGCTATTGACTTGGGTACAGCAAACACGTTGATCTGGGTCAAGGGGAAGGGTTTGATGGTTAATGAACCATCGGTAGTCGCAAAGAGCGTCATTGATGATAAAGTCATTGCTGTTGGACATGAAGCAAATCAAATGGTGGGAAAAACCCATCGAGATATTAAAACTATCAGGCCGCTAAAAGACGGAGTGATCGCTGATTTCAAAATGACAGATGGCATGATCCAGGGATTTGTCAGGAAAATGAATCTCAGCCGGATCGCACGACCAAGGATGGTGATTTGCATTCCATCTGGAGTCACTGATGTTGAAAGACGTGCAGTCAGAGAATCTGCAGAGCGTGCAAATGCCAGTGAAGTATTCCTCATTGAAGAACCCATGGCAGCGGCTATCGGGATCGGAATCGATATCAGTTTGCCTATCGGGAATATGATTGTGGATATCGGCGGCGGGACAACTGAAATTGCAGTAATTTCCTTGAATGGTATTGTTGTCATCGAGGCTATTCGAATTGCAGGTGACGAACAGGATGATGCCATCATCAGTTGGTTCAAAAACGAGCACAAACTTGAAATCGGACAGATAACTGCAGAATCCATTAAATGTAATGTGGGTTCAGCGATGAGATCCCCCGGATCAAAAATAGCCGTCAAAGGACGGGACATGGTATCGGGTATTCCTAAAACGATAAGCGTTTCATCAGATGAAGTCAGACAAGCTCTCGCAGATACAATTCACCAAATACAAACTGCCATTAAAAAAGCGCTTGAAAATACTCCGCCCGAACTAGCTTCAGATATTATTGAGTATGGAATCATTTTGACAGGTGGGGGAGCTCTTTTGAAAGGTCTTGATCAGCATATCCGTAATAAAACCGGTTTGCCCGTTCATGTAGCCGAGGAGCCCTTACTGTCTGTTGTAAAAGGGACCGGAATGATTCTAGAAGATATCAAACGATATCAGGAGATTTTAATCTGATACATCATCGGATTGGAATTAAAATCGATTAAATAAGATGTTCTTGAATCCAGTTTGATATGTGACCAATTAAAGAATTTTCACTCTGAAGGAGAATCCGACGGACTTTAATTTTAAATTGCTTAGGTGTACCTACTTTGTTAGTAATTATATCTGGTTCTCGTCATGGGTTTCCGATTTTTTAGTCATATTTTAGATATTCTTTTTGATCGTACAAAATGATGTACTTCTTCGGTAAAATTTATAACTACCGTAATTCAATAGCACTGATCCTTACATCCGTGATTTCTCTATTATTATTTTTTAAGAGAGAATCCCCAATTGTGAAGAATGTTCGTTCAGATGTTGCAGATGTTGCATATTATATTCTATCCCCCAAAAGAGCCTATCAAAATCTTCTGTCGATCAAACGAGAAAATGAGATTTTAAAAGAATCCATGGTCAGTATGCAGTTAATGAATGCCAAGCTTGTACGGTACAAAAATGAAAATGACCAACTCAAGGGAATGCTCAATTTTGTGGAGGAATCATCATTATCATTGCAACCCTCCTCAGTTGTTGATATGGACTTTAATTCTTCGGTGCAAACTATTATTCTGGACATCGGGAAAAATGGAGATATCCGTCCAAATCTACCGGTCCTGGACATCAATGGTCTTGTAGGGAAAGTGATCAGCGTTGGTGATCGTGCATCGCTAGTACAGTTAATTACGGATAAGAATTACCGGGTCTCTGTAAGGGTAGGTGAAAAACGATCATTAGGGATATTTTCTCCCACTCATGGCACATTCGGCAAGTTGGATGGAATGCAGAAAAGTCTAATAATCAATCCGGGTGATCTGGTAGTAACTTCTGGGATTTCTGACATTTACCCGGCAGATGTGCCAGTTGCTGTTGTTATATCAGCTCATAGTGATGATGAACATGGATTTCAGGATGTCTTTGTGGAGTTGCTGGGTGATGTGTACAATTTAAATTATGTTTTCATTATCCACTAATATGACCAGATTAATTTCATATTTCGCATTATTTATTGTTTTGGTTTTCGCACAAACATTTTTACCTCACATTATTGTATTTCATTCATCAATAACTTTTGATCTATTGTTAGTTTTCTTGACGATTGTTGCATTACAGATATCCACATTCTCCGCGATTTTGATCGGATTTTCAATCGGATTAATTCAAGATTTAACCACCCAACAAAACTTACTTGGATCGTTTTCTTTTATGAAGTCTATTTCAGGATTTACAATTAATTATCTTACACGATTCGATAAAACCTGGAATCGAATGATCAGGTACTTGTTTATACTGGGTTGTTACGTTCTACATTACTCAATTTATTATTACATTCGCTTTTCCGGAATGTCTGGTGAATTCATGAATGCCCTGATTTCAGTGGGCATCCATTCCCTCCTAAACTTATTCCTGCTATGGTTTATTGACCGTTTTGTATTCAATCATAAGTTGATCTAAAATGAGATTGTACCAACCCATTCCATCAAACCGAAAAACCACTTTGATCAGTGCATCGGTGGTACTAATGTCTCTTTTATGTATTCGATACATTGATTTGCAGATCCTTAATTATGGTAAATATCAGGACCGTGCAAACTCAAATAGTATCCGGCAAATTATTTTGAATGCTCCCCGTGGAATTATTTTTGATCGTAATGGGCTCCCATTGGTGGACAATCGTCCCACATATGATTTGATGATCATTCCTATAGATGTAACAGAAAAGTTTGATTATCAACTACTTTCCAACAATATCGGAATGCCATCAGAGGAATTAAAAAAAGAAATTAATAAAGGGAAAAAGTCCATCGCACGGTTTCGACCAAAGCTGATTAAGAGGCACGTAAACTTTGAAATCATGTCGATCCTTGAAGAGTATAAAATGTCACTCCCGGGAATAATCTTTAGTGAAAATCCTGCACGAACTTATGTATCTGATTCCAATATCAGCCACGCTCTGGGATACTTACGCACGGTCAATGATAAAATACTTAAGGATGCACCAAAAGGAATGAATTATTTAATCGATGATGTTTACGGTGCAGCAGGACTGGAAAAAATGTATGAGCCTTATCTTAGAGGAAATAACGGACTTGAGTATCATCGGGTTGATATTTATAGCAGAGATCATGGCGTTGTGAGTGATGAAGATCGCTATTCACCCAAATCCGGACAGTCATTGACGATAACCATTGATTCACAACTGCAGTCTTTTGTGGAATCAAAAATTGAGGGGCATAGAGGTGCTGTCATTGCTATGGATCCGACAACAGGTGAAGTCCTGGTTTTTGCCAGTGCACCGGACTATCCTTTAAAATCTTTCGTGGGTCCGATACCATCAGACCTGTGGGGCTCGTTAAATACCGACACCAACAGACCATTGTTTAATCGTGGAATCAACGGTTTATATCCGCCCGGTTCAACGTTTAAATTAGTTGCTGCATCTCTGATTATGGAATCCGAGCTGATAAATCCTTATTATAAAGTTCAGTGTAATGGAGTTTATACATTGGGTGACCGGGATTTCCATTGCTGGAATCTCGCAGGTCATGGCCAAATGAATTTAAAATCTGCAATAAAGTACTCTTGTAATATTTACTTTTATAAAGTCATTCAGGGTTTGATATTCAGCCAATGGTCCGATATGGCATATGGATTTGGGTATGGTAAAAAAACAGGGATTGATCTTCCATTTGAATCAAAAGGGATAGTCCCGACAGAATCTTATTTAAATGAAAAGTACACACGACGCGGCTGGAGTACAGGAAATCTGCTTAGCTTTGTAATTGGACAGGGAGATGTACTAAGCACTCCTTTGCAAGTACTGCAAATGATAAACCTAATAGCAACAAAGGGGCATACTTTTCAGCCTCATCTCAATATGAAATCGGAGAAAATCCCTGTTAACCTCGAACTTAATCCCAAAACGTGGACGTTCCTTCAAGATGCTTTGTATGACGTGGTCAATGAACCAGATGGAACTGGTAGGAATGCTAAAATTCAATATGGAGGGAAAATATGGGGGAAAACGGGTACATCACAAAATCCACATGGCGACCACCATTCATCATTTTTAGGATATATGACGACGGAGACAGGTAAAATATTTACTTTATATATTATTATTGAAAACGGGGGAAAAGGATCAGAAATCGCATCGTCTTTAGCCCGGGATATTTTTAATTATTACGCTGATAGTCAGTCTGCCATAGTTGTCAATGATTAAGAAACTATTTCATAGTTCAGGAAAATTCAACATCTTTTGGAGAGTAATCCTCCCCGTCATTGGTTTATGCATTTTCAGTCTTGTTTTATTAAAAAGTACAAGTCAACAGACTCCCTTTTTTAATTCAAGTTTGTACAGACAGTTAGTGTGGATTTTTATGGGAATATTAACTATCTGGTCACTTCAGTATATCAGGATTCAATTTTTTTACGAATACGGGTATTATTTTTATTTTATCTTATTATTATTTTTGATCATTACTTTTTTTATGCCTTCAATTTCTGGTGCAAAAAGGTGGATAATTTTAGGTCCAATTAGTTTTCAGCCATCAGAAGCAGGGAAATTGATCGTCATTTTTACCATCTCTAAATTCTTATCTGATAGGCATGATATGAGCGAGGTGACTAAAATCATTGGTATTACATTGGGGCTGGCTATTATCCCAGCCATTTTAGTATTCAAACAACCTGATCTGGGAACAGCAATTATCTATATGGCAATTACAATTCCCATGTTATATTGGGTTGGATTCAGGCCGTTTCATCTATTTGTTATAGTTGCTCCGGTAGTTAGTATTCTCGCTGCCTCCAACCTTCTTTTATTTTACAGTTGGATATTTATAATGTTGGTTATCATTTTCTTAAGCCATCCGAAGTTGTGGCAAGGAGTAATGATATTCATCTTGAACATTTCTTTTGGGACATTGACTTCCTTTATTTGGAATCATCTTTATGACCATCAGAAACAGCGCGTACTGACTTTTTTAGATCCCGCAAGAGATCCCCAAGGAACTGGATATCAAATCCTACAATCCATAACGGCAGTGGGTTCTGGCGGTTTGACCGGTAAGGGATTTGGAAACGGAACTCAAACTCATCTACGATTTTTACCGGTTAGGGATACTGATTTTATATTATCTGTTGCTGGCGAAGAGTTTGGCTTAATCGGAATATTGATTATTCTATCGCTATTTACTATGCTGTGCTACTGGATGATAACGTATGCACAAAAAATTACGAATAAGTTTGCCAGTCTGTCCATTGTTGGATTTACATCTTTATTATTTGTCCATATCTTCATAAATATGGCTATGACAATCGGTATCTTTCCAGTAACCGGATTACCTGCACCATTCATCAGTTATGGAGGAACATTTCTCCTAACTTGTATGGTGTTAATCGGACTAACAAATAACATCCTTAATCAAAATATCTGATTCTGATGTTACATTTTGCTTAGAGCGAGGGAAAAATATTAAATTTACCTAATGTATTATTTTACCTTTCGTTACTTTTCCTGAAAAATATAAGGAATTCAATTCAATAACAATGACCAGAAAAATATTATTTTTGCTATTGTTTTCAGCTTTCACTATTAGCTGTTCTAATCCCCCAAGCGCAACACCTGAAAAAACAGATTCAGATGAAGGACATGTGTTTCACACTGAAGTTTCTGATTCATTGTTTTCACAAGTGGAAAAATGGAAGGGTGATTTGATCAGCACTAATACTCGTCAGAATAATAAATTAAAAATTATTGACGACAGAACGAAATATATCGATAGTGTTTACTTCGAATTGGTATCCCAGATTACAAAACTCGAAAATGACGTTCGTGACCTTCAGAAAGTTGCTGCTACAAATACGTCACCGAACAGCGAATCATCCTCCTTTATACTAAAAAGCACCGTCACGGATGAAGAATTCCGTACCCGCTATATCGATGCATTAGCAAGTTATCAAAATGGTAATTACGACGCCTCATTAAATTCATTCTCCGAACTACTTTCAATTGACAAAACACATGAATTGTCAGATAATTGTCAATATTGGATTGGAGAAATACAATATGCACGGAAAGACTTCAGAAAAGCACTTTCCGCCTTTATTAAAACACTTGAGTTCCCTTCAACGAATAAAGCTGATCACGCTCAGTATAAGATCGGCCTTTGTTATCTGAATATTGGAGATGCTAAAAATGCAGTCGAGGCATTTGAAAAGCACATCGCAGAATACCCCAACAGTGAACATTATAGGTCCTCTGTAGAATACATTAATAATAACAAATGAGGATAAAATGGCTTTAAATCTTTATTATGCAACTTCTGAAGTAGCACCATTTTGTGGTGCATATTCCCTATCTACTTTTTCTAGACGAATTACTACGATTTACAATGAAGATCCAGATATGACTGTCAGGGTCGTACACCCGAAGTACGGATTTATCAGCGAACGAAAATACATACTACGAGAAGTGATCCGATTAAGAGACCTACCAATCGAATATAATGGTGAGGAAAGGATCATAAACCTGAAATCGGCTTTTATTCCTGAATCTCGTGTACAGGTTTATTTTTTACAATATAACCCCTATTATAAAGCAATCCCCGAGCTTCTTTACAAAGCCAGAAATGGCAGAGTATTTAAAGACAATGATGAAAAATTTTCCTTCTTTGCTGAAGTGACACTTAAAACGTTAAAGAATTTGTATTGGGCGCCTGATTACATGCTCTGCAATGACTGGCAGTGTTCAATGATACCTGGTCTTTTTAATCAAAAATATAAAGAAGACGATTTTTATAAAAACATAAAAACCATATTTTTATTACATAGTTTGAGTGATTCAACACGCTATTTTTCAAATGATGTTTTTACTCATCTTAATTTGGAACCTCCCACTGAAAACAAGGTTCAAGACATGCTTAAGTATGCCATGGACAATTCAGATCTTGTTGTGGTGGTGGACAACGAAAAAAATGAACTCATAAATAAAGTAAAAGCAGATAAAATATTGAAAAATACATTGGATAATAATAATCATATCATCGCTACAGTCGACAGTACGCTTCCGGGAAAATGGTCACAAGTAGCCAACTCCATAAAAACTGCAATTCAAGAATTATAAACATTTGCATATGAACATATCCTTCTTTCGCGCTCTGGTGCTCCTCATCAGTTTGTTAATTATAAATTCGGGGTGTGAATCTAAACCCGTATCAGTAGATTTAGGTGAGAATGGTTATCAAGTCGCTTCGTTTAGCGTATTTGCTGATTCATCCCGAACAATAAATGATCATATCAGCCACGGGAATAGTTCCAGGCTATATCTTGGTGCGCTTGATTCGACACGCAATAGTTCAATCCTTCTTCGATTTAATATAGATATTCTGGGTACACACCCGGACATCTGTAGTTTACCTTCAGATAGCATCCATTATAAATCCGCGTTCGTTCATTTGAAATCCATTTCGCATTTTTCGGATATTTCTGATCATGACCAACAAGATCAGGAAAGTTCAAATCAGAATGAAAATTTCCCGGATGGTCCTGATCTAAATCAGGTCCGTGCATTTTGGGTGGATGTGAGCCAATATGAGCTGGATTGGGACGAGACTTCCATATTCACTTATTTGCCCAATGATATTGTAACGTTAGGTAATACTAATGTGGATTTATCCCAGCTGGAAAATGAATCAAATGCCACAGAACTCCAGGTCGTTTATGTAAACAGCGGAATAAATGTATATCTCAAATCTATTGAAGATGAAGTTGTAAATAATTCTGTCTTGATGGATAGTTTGTGTGGTTCAACATCAAACAACGAGTATGCGATTATACTTCACTATAATTCACCAAATGATTTGATTGAGTTTTATTCATCAAATTATTCAACGCTATCCGGGCAACCCTATTTCAAAGTCAAATATGAGAAATATTTGACAAACTCCACCGCCGTCAATAAATACGAAATCGAGGATGTAGTTCCTATTGCATTCAGTTCAAATGGTTTTGTTTCTGTCCTCGACACAACATACGAAAATTGGGGGAGTATAATTGCCATGGAAATGGATCCAGACGATCCTGCATGGTATGAGCTACCTCCTCCTGAAACATTGATCTCACCGATAGGGTACACAGAAACTACTTTTGAATTATTATCTTTTCAAATTAGACCAATATTTCATGATTCTGATTCTACGGGAAAGATCATCTTTTACCTATCGGATGTGATTTTAGCAAATATTGATCTGGACCCAAGTGATGATAATTTTAATATTTTAGACTCGACAGGTACAGAAGATAATTTACAGTTCGATGAATATGAGTTATTTTTCGATTGCGGTGAGGATGGCATATGCGATGAAGATGAAGAGGGATATCAACCCGATGGGACAGAAGGCAATTTAATCTGGGACGATGGTGAGTTATTTTCGGATACCGGAGTTGACAGTCTTTTTAATTGGGAAGAACCTGATTATGATCCTATAACCAATCCCGATCCAAATGGGGATGACTTTAATGATGACCCCTCTCAAGATGACTGGAGAGATTGCGGAGCTGATGACTTGTGCCCAGATGATGACGGCTACACAGAACCAGATGAGGGAGAGTTGAACGAATTGTGGGATATAGGGGAAGGTCTCGAATCTAACGGTCACTTCGATGAAACTGAATTATTCTGGGACTATGGTCTTGATGGGGTGGAAGATATTAATGAACCGGGTTATCACGAAACAATGAACCCTGATCCTTCAGTGGATAACTGGAATTCTGACACCAATCCGACAGGTACACAAGGAAACGGTATCTTTGACTGGATCGATCAGAACGACAATGCCATACACGATGTAGAAGATATGTTTGAAGTATTTATGGATGCAGGTCTAGATACATTATGGTCTTTCTCTGAAGAAGGGTATAATCCATATGGAAAAGAAGGTGATGGAGTTCATAATCTAAACGAACCGTTTGAAGATTGCGGTGTAGATCAATTCTGTGATGAAAATCCTGATGAAGATGATTTTGTTCCCGATCCGGTCGGCGATAATTTCAATTCATCAGACTCTACTGGAACCGAAGCAAATGGAGCCCTTGATTGGACTGATGGAAACGGAAACGGAATTTGGGATTCTGGTGAAGGTGAAGAATGGTTCGATTGGGGGGTAGATCAAATTCAAAATGAATCTGAACCCTTTTATGGAGGTCGTCAGTTACAGGTTAGTCAATCAACACATTATTTTGAATTGAATTATCCTGATGAGGTGGAAGCGCAGTTCGAGGATCTAAGCATAGATACAGAGAATGGGGAAGAAGCTGCAATATGGGTATCCTCTGTCTCACCAATATTGGGAACTGACTTTTTAAATGTTACAATATCCATGAACACCACATTGCCTTTGCACGGTTTTCAATTACGGTTAAAGCATGTTCCATTTATGTTCAGTCATACAGAATTTGCTGACGTCAATACCTCATTATGGCAGCTTGATAGTGAAAAGATAATTGATGATATTTCATTATACAATTTAGATTTGTATCCTGAAGCAGATCTGGAATCACAAAACCTAGTGAGCTACGGATTAAATCTAAAGACATATCTCGATTTTTATGGCTTGCAGGATTTTATCGCTGAAAATCCGGAGGCAATAATTTCCAAAGCGGTTGTGCATTTTTGGATTGATACAACTCATAGTGATGTCCATAACAATATGGTAATTACCCTAAATCGATTGACAGATTTCATTTCACTCCCTGCTGATACACTTCCGATGGAACCGATTAAAAGCTTGAACCTGTCCAACATAAGCAATAGCAGTGAAATTTTATTTGACTTAAAACCCCACGTCCAAAATCTATCCTACGGAGTTTATTCTGATTATGGATTAATCCTTGAAGGAAACCACAACGCTTATAATTTTTCATTATTGACACTTTATAATCATAGCGATAGTGATTCATTAAAACCAAAATTGGAAATTTTATACTCGAAATGAAAAAAACAATATTTATCCTGTTTCTCGCCACTATTTGGACACAAACGACCTCCACTAACATTTCTGGTTTTGGAGAGATCCAGATGATTCATGATGCCTCATCCGCCGGAGTTGGAGGGAGTCATTATTTCTCTACTCAGTCAAACGGATTTTCTCTTAATTCGCCTTCTTCTTTGTGGAAAACAAAGGATGTTAAGCTGGGGTTCTCAACGTCATTTACAAATTTCACCAACAATTCGAATGCTGAGTTAAACTCGAATACTCTAAATAATATTTCATTTACGACTCCTGTTGGTGAAAACCAGGCTATGTCGTTTGGAGTATTTCCGCATACCCGTTCCAATTTTTACATCCAAACGAACCAGGAAGATGGTGAAAGAATCACATACGATGATAATATCTATGCTCCAGCATACACTTATCATAGTGAAGGTGGAATTTCCAGATTTTTTCTATCCTACTCCAAATTATTTGATGAAGGTTTGTCAGTGGGATTTACTTGGTATAAAAATTTCGGAAATTTATTTCTTACTGATTCAGTCCTAACCTATCAAGTTTCGACAAACAGTGAAACCGGGCAAACCAATTATTCTTTAAACGATATAGCAGCCTCAAAAAAAACACACAATTTTAGTGGAAATAGCTTTTCGCTGGAAGGTCGAATCGAAAAAGACAATCACGCCATCGTTGTATCTACGTATTGGCAAAGTTCACTTCGGGTTAACACCCATTATCAATCTTTAGTGGGCAATAGCGAAAAGTATATAAATCGTTCCAAAGGTATATCATTTACGGGGATTGGTAGTGGGTACTTATATAAAATTAATGATGTAACGGGAATAGCAGGCGAAATTCACTATCTGAAACCGGTGCAAACTGATGCAGAATTGTTTGGAATCACTGAAGATAGACTGATAAGTTTTAATTCTGGAGTATTTCGCCGCATTGCAAATCCAAAAATTGGCGGATGGAATTTTATCAATTTATCAACGGGGGTCTATTCTGTTCACCATAAATACTCCCTCGGAGATATAACGGATTATGGACTAACTTTTGGGCTCGGAATTGAGTACTTAAATCAAAAAAATGTTATTAATCTTGCCCTTAGTGCAGGGAAAAAATCTGGACTATTTGATGACATTTCTGATGAAAGTTATATAAGTTTAAAAGTAGGATTCACCATTGGTGAACATTGGTTTGTAAAAAGAAGGAGGAATTAATTACAAATGAATTTCAAAACCATAACTATTGGAATTGGATTATTTATCTTTGCTATTGGGTGTGTCCCACCAGAAACTACGGTCCCGGAAAAAGATCAGTCAATGAATCTGATAGAAAGAAACAAGGAATGTGACTTATACCTGAGTTTCGCCATTACTAATTATCAGAACAGAGATTTCAATGGATCAGTCAGGAATTTTAATGAAGTCATTGATCTGGGTTGTAGTCAGAGAAATGCAAAAGATATCTATCCGTGGATGTCCAGAAGTTTCATTGAGTTATCTAATATGGATAGTGCTTACTGGGCGATCAGGCAAGGGATAAAATATGAGGATAACAACATTGAAATGCTGGAACTGGCTGCTTGGATTGCCGGGAAACTGGGATTAACGCAGGATCAAATTTATTATATTGATAAAATATTGGCTTTAGACCCGGAGAACACTGCAATCCTTGAAAAAATGTACGATCTCTATGCTGAAGAAAACAATCATCATGATATGTTGAACATCGTGCAGATTTGGTTAAAAGTTGACCCTGAAAATAGAAAAGCTTTAAGCTATAAACGATCCATCTACATCGCTCTCGGGAAAAATCCCATTGAAATTGATAAAGAAAGATGCGAACGTGATTTATCCAATGTCCAAAATTGTCTAGCATATGCTAGAGAACTTGACAAATCCCTTGCTTATTCAGAACTCACATCGGTGTTAAATAATATTCTTTCTTATGATTCCGGGAACACAGAAGTACTCAATATGCTGGGTATAACCTACCTCCAGCTTGATCGCGAAAATGATGCCATTGCTACATATACTAAAATATATATGCATACTAAAGATTTTAAAACGGCTATCGAATTATCCAAAATCTTTTTAGATAACACTAATTATAAAAAAGCACTTGAGTGGGCGGAAAACGCAATCAAAGTTAGTGACGGGAATGGTGAATCCTATTATTATAGAGGAGAAGTTTATCTGGACGCTGGTAGAAGTTGCAGTTCCGGTGGTCTCACCTTTGCAGATAAATTGGTTTATCAGATGGCATACGAGGATTTCTCAACTGCATTGGACAAAAAATATTTTCTTGCACAGGACAGAAAAAAATCATTGAATGATTTTATTCCAACTGCGTCAGACTGGTTTATGCGTCCGGACGGTGAAAAGGAAGCCAGACCGGACGGTGCTTGTTATAGCTGGATAAACCGGACCATTAAAAGAAAATAAATTTTGACCTGATACAGGTCAGATATCCATGAAAATTGCAATTGGCGCAGATCATGCAGGATACTCAGCAAAAAAGGAAGTTATCTGCTTTCTTGAAGGAAATGGATATTCTGTCACTGACGTGGGTGCCTTCTCTGAAGAATCCGTAGATTATCCCGATATTGCCCTAAAGGTGGCTGATATGGTAGCATCCCACAAAGACGATAGAGGAATTCTGTTCTGTGGTACCGGTATTGGCGTTTCCATTACCGCGAATAAGACTCCCGGGATACGGGCGGCATTATGCTCTTCAATAGTACTCGCAAAACTTAGCCGCCGACATAACGATGCTAACATACTTGCCATTGGTGCTCGCTTCCACACAGTTAAAGAAATGATCTCTATTATAAAAGTGTGGTTGGAAACACCTTTTGATGGTGGCAGACACACTAACCGTATTAATAAAATTGAAAAACTAACCTGACAATTATAACTATGAATACTCTGCAGAATAAAGACCCCGAGATATATCAATCCATTAAAGCTGAACTTACAAGACAGCGAAATACACTTGAAATGATAGCGTCAGAAAATTTCACAAGTCCACTCGTCATGGAAGCAGTGGGTTCTGTGCTCACAAATAAGTATGCTGAAGGCTATCCGGGCAAAAGGTATTACGGCGGTTGTGAACAAGTGGATATTGCAGAAAATCTAGCACGTGACCGGGCAAAAGAGCTATTCCAATGCGAGTATGCGAACGTCCAACCCCATTCGGGATCCCAGGCGAATATGGGAGTGTACCAGACTTTTCTGAATCCAGGAGATACAATCATGGGTTTGAATTTGGCCCATGGTGGACATTTGACTCATGGCAGTCCTGTGAATTTTTCAGGAAAACTCTACCGGTTTGTGTCTTATGGTGTGTCAAAAGAAACAGGTAGAGTGGATTTTGATCAGGTGAGAGATTTAGCCAGAGAATGCCACCCCAAAATGATTGTTTGTGGCGGGAGTGCGTATCCACGGTTTATCGAATTCGACCAATTCCGTCAAATCGCGGATGAGGTCAGTGCGTTTCTGATGGCAGATATTGCGCATCCTTCAGGTTTGATCGCTGCAAAATTACATCCATCCCCTTGGCCTCATTGCCACGTAGTTACATCTACAACGCACAAAACTTTACGCGGTCCTCGTGGGGGATTGATTCTCTTGGGGCAAGATTTTGAAAATAATTGGGGGATTGTAGCTCCAAAATCCGGGCGAACAAAAATGGTCTCTGAATTAATTGACAGTGCCGTTATGCCGGGAATACAAGGTGGTCCTTTAATGCATGTCATCGCAGGTAAAGCGGTAGCATTTCGCGAGGCATTGACTCAAGAATATAGGCAGTATGCTCAGCAAATCATTACAAATGCGAAAGTTTTAGCTGACTCATTGTTGTCAAAAGGATATGACTTGGTATCAGGAGGAACCGATACTCATGTCGTTCTTATCGATTTGACCAAAATTGGAGTTTCTGGTAAAAAGGCTGAAATAAAGCTGGAAGAAGCAGGTATCACAATCAATAAAAATATGGTTCCCTTTGATGAGAGAAGTCCGATGATTACCAGTGGTATACGAATTGGAACACCAGCTCTTACGACTCGTGGTATGAAAGGTAATGAGATGCAAATGATTGCTGCTTTGATTGATGAAGTTTTGAAAGACATTGATAATAATGCGATTATTCAAAAAGTTCGACAGGAAGTTTTAGAATTAAGTTCAAATTTTCCATTATATAATTCACTCAGCTAATGAAATGTGTCTTATGTAATGCCGAAGAATCCCGAGTCATTGATTCTCGGGTGACCATGCAGGGGGCGAGTATCCGTCGGCGCCGCGAATGTCTTGAGTGCCATGAGCGATTCACAACGTATGAATATGTGATGAATTACCCCATTGTAGTAATTAAAAAAGACGGAACCCGCGAAGAATATAACCGAAAAAAATTGTACAATTCCTTTCGAATTGCCTGTAAGAAACGGCCAGTACCAGAAGAGGCCATCCTGGAAGCTATCACTTTCATAGAAGAATCATTTAGCAATCATGCTGGCGCAGAGATCCATTCCGATGAAATTGGTGAAAAAGTCATGGAATCTCTAAAAGTGTTGGATAAAATCGCTTTTGTCCGATATGCCTCAGTCTACCGCGAATTTCAGGAACTTACCGATTTTGAACAGCAAATCAGCGAATTGAAAGAATAATCCCTACTTGCAAATCTATTTTTAAATGTTTTATTATCTCCCGTGCGGCGATTAATAATTTTTCCATTTAAGATATTCATCCAATTTTTCGAAAGCATCGGACAATACGTCCAATTGATGTTATCAGTCTTTCGATCATTCCTAAATTGGCATCATTATTTTGGGTTTACGATTGACCAAATGATATATATTGGTGCCCGCTCCATCCCCATTGTCGTACTAACAGCTTTATTTTCAGGGATGGTAACTTCAGTTCAATCTGCGTATCAATTCAGTAGTTGGGTCCCTTCATGGTATGTTGGTAGTGTTGTGGGAAATTCCGTTTTGCTAGAATTAGCTCCAATGATCACAGGATTGGTTTTAACAGGACGAGTGGGAGCCACCATCGCGGCAGAAATTGGAACCATGAGGGTAACGGAACAGATTGACGCTTTGGAATCACTTTCTTTTGATCCGGTTTCATTTCTGATCCTGCCAAGAGTGGTTGCTGGTACGATTATGTTCCCTTTTCTTATTATCATTGCAGATGTTTGTGGTGTGTTTGGTGGCTGGGTAGCCGCAACCACATCAATGGATGTGACTACCTACGAATTTATTAAAGGATTCAAGACATGGTTTCACCCTTGGGATGCCTGGTTTGGTATGATCAAAGCGACCACCTTCGGATTCACAATCACTTCCATTGCCTGTTATCACGGTTATTATACTCGTGGTGGTGCACTTGGAGTGGGTAAAGCAACCACAACTACTGTAGTTATTTCCTGTGTTTGTATCGTTTTTCTGGATTACCTCCTAGCAGAACTATTTTTATGATAAAAGTAAATGATTTGCATAAGACCTTTGAGGGGAAACAAGTTTTACGAGGCGTTGGATTTACTGTAAATACTGGCGAAACATTTGGAATTATTGGAAAAAGTGGATCAGGGAAAAGCGTACTTCTTAAACATCTCATAGGTCTGTTGAAGCCGGATGTGGGAGAAGTGTGGATTGATGATAAATTGATTAGTGCCATGTCATTTAGAAAACTCCAGCGAGTAAGAGAAAAAATTGGAATGGTTTTTCAGTTTGGTGCGCTGTTTGATTCTATGACGGTTAGTGAAAATATTGAACTTGCGTTAAAAAAGCTTACCAAGTTATCCGGTAGTTCGCTTAATGACAGAGTAACTGAAAGTCTCGCTAGCGTCGGATTGGAAGGTACTGAAAAATTGATGCCTTCAGAATTATCCGGCGGTATGAAAAAACGAGTGGGAATTGCCAGAGCGATTGCTATTAAACCTGAATATATGTTCTACGACGAGCCCACGACCGGACTGGATCCTGTTATGACTGACACCATCAATCGGTTAATCAAAAAATTTAAGACTGATGAGAGAATCACAACCGTGGTTGTTACGCATGAGATGCTGACAGTTTACGATGTAGTTGATCGGGTTATTCTTTTACACGAGGGAAAGATCCAGTTTGATGGCACACCAGAAGATATAAAAAAATCAGATGATCTGGTGGTAAAACAATTCATCACCGGTGACAGTACTTTATTATTACAGGAGTCGAGATGAAGATATCAAGAATATTTTGGGTAGGATTTATCATTTCAATAACCTCCGTTGTATTTATTCTTGGGGTATTGTATTTACAGGAAATCTCCTTAACAAAATCAAATTTCGCTTTTACTATTGTTTTAGATAACGTTCAGGGATTGAACGAAGGAGACAATGTATCCATGTTGGGCAAAAGAATCGGTAGGGTAGTCAGAACTCGGATTATGAGTCAAAAAATTGCGGTTGAAGTATCCATTGATAATTCTTTTGCGTTCCGGATTCCAATAGATTCTAAGATTGAAGTAAAAAGTGAAGGAATTATGGGCGAGAAATATGTGTCCATTTCTCCAGGTGAGGATACAGAACATTATATTCTTGCTGGAGAAACCCTGCAGGGAACAAGAGAGCAGGACATATCCGAAATTACACCCGGTATTGTGCCCATAACTCGAGATATTGGAGCCATTGTTCGGCGGATAAAAGCTACTCTCGGTGAAGAAGAGAAATTAAGAATTCAGTCAACTATAAAAAATATCGATAATCTGACGAACGAGTTAAATTCATTGGTTTCTGAATTTAAGGGCAGTGTATCAGAAGAAGATAAGACCAATATTCACAGATTTACCCAAAATATGTCTGAAATATCTGACAGCCTTAAAATGCAATTGGAATTGAAAAATAAAAAAATTGATCAAATTCTGGTAGATTTTCACGGAATCACATCTGACGTTAAAGATGTAACTACTAGTGTAAAAGGGAAAACAGATGTGTTTACTCAGTCAATTGATAATCTGAACAAAAGCACTCAAATTTTGGTTGAATCTGCAGAAAAGTTCAAAGATATCACAGAAAGTCTCCAATTGGTGGTTGATAGATTAAACGGTACACAGGGAACGCTCCCTCGGCTCCTGAACGATAATCTTGTCTACAATAATCTGGATAGCCTCGTTAATGAAATCAGGTTTGTTGTAGATGATTTTAAAGAAAATCCAAGTAAGTATTTGAAGGCATACATAAAAGCAAAAAAAGATGATTGAAAAAAATCAGGAGTTCTCAATCGATGCTGACCATTTGGACATTATTTGTTGTCCACGTTGTCATGGTGATTTGGAATACATCCCAGAAAAAAAACAGTTATTGTGTTCTGTTTGCAGCACAAATTATCAAATAAAAGATGGAATTCCTGTTTTACTTTCAGAACAAATGGAACAATAAAAATATGGGTGCATTAAACAGTTCCGATCGTTGTTTTACAATTCAGGATCGGGTTATATTTAGAGCAAATTTTATAGGAGTTTTTAAATAACCTTTCGTTAATAGGATGTTTTTCGGCAAATTCAGTTGTCGGAATAATAGATATGGCAGTGAAGAAGTATATCCTATACGAAAGGCAATGATGACCGGGTATTTTACAGGATATGCTCGGTTTTTTTTATTATTAAACAGGAGTAAAATTCAAAATGAAATGGATTCTTAAATTCGTTTTTATATTTATCTTTCTAACTAATTTGTGGGCAGTTGGTGAAGCGGGCGCAGTATTTTTATTGATAGCACCTGGTGCGGGACCCGCTGCAACAGGAGAAGCACAAGTTGCTAAAGTGGATGATGCATATGCGTCATATTATAATCCCGCTGGTTTGGCATTTCTGCCAGGACGTGAACTGGCATTAATGCATGTCAACTGGTTACCCAGCTTAGCGGATGACCTCTATTATGAGTTTTTAGCTTATCGTCAGGAATTTTCGGGGCTGGGTGTGCTTGGCGGACATGTTGTATTTCTGGATTTAGGAGAGCAAACCAGAACAGATGAATTCGGGAATGTGCTGGGCACGTTTAGAAGTAATATGTGGGCCCTCACAACCAGTTTTGGAACTCTGCTGAATGAACGATCATCAATAGGTGTGAGCGCAAAAATATTTCATCAGAATCTAATTAGTTATGGTACGGGTGCTGAAGGTGGATCGGGAAAATCTACAGATTTTGCATTTGACCTTGGTTATCTGTGGAAAGGAAACAACTTAAATTTTGGAACTAGTATCGCTAATATCGGACCAAAAATCTCATTTATTGATGATAATCAGGCCGACCCTGCACCCACAAATATGAGATTGGGAATAAAATATAATGTATTTAAGAACGAATTTAATCGATTAGAAGTACTCTTTGATATGAGTAAAATGCTGGTGGCATCATATCCGTCAATGGATTGGGATGATGATGGAATTATTGGAGGATATGATGATTCCGGTCATTTATCTCCAGGTAAAGAATTCAACAGAAAGGGACAACAGGAATCCCCTCACTCCGATTCTTGGATTAAAGCGTTGGTTACCTCCTGGCTTGATGACTGGTATTTGGGTGGTGATTTAGATAAAGGTGGCTGGTATACTGACCAGCATTCTGATAACATTATTGGAGGATATCAGTGGGACGATCTGGATGGAAATGGAAAAGTCTACGAGTATTCATTTACAACCAGTGAAGGAGATCAATATGAATATGTAAGTGGGCCAAATTGTCCTGAGTGTGAAGTACTTACATACGATGCAGAAGATTCCTTGCACACCGTATGGGGTCACAATGAATATGGTATCAAGGAAAAGGGAACAGGTAAAGAACGGAAATTTTCCACAGAATTACAAGAGATGATCTACAATTTTGGAGCCGAGTACTGGTACACGGATAATTTTGTACTGCGTGCAGGGTACATCTACGATTATGAAGGAAAAATTCAGGTTCCCACCTTCGGGGCAGGTATTCATCTCGGTCCCTACGGATTTGATTTTGGTTATACCTATGGTGAAGAGGGGCATCCTCGTGCAAACACCATGTATTTTTCACTGAACATGAAGCTGTAAGTAAAGGTCAATGCAAAGATTTTTGCTTCTGTTATTTTTTGTCCCTGTTTTGGCAGGGGACGCGAGCGAATTTATCCTTCCGAAAAAGTCTGGATATTCGGTAAATCGCATATCTGATATCAACCACATTATCGGAGTGATGGTTGAATTCCAGGCTGAATCAACTGATGATCCCGATTTGCTTACCAGTGGTTCAGGATCTTTTCTGGATGCATCTGATACCACAGGATTTATCAGATGTGATGGTTTTATCGTTGATCCTCCACCGCATAACCAAGCCTATTTTGAAGATCAGATTCGCGCAATTGATCACTATTTTGAGCATGTTTCAGAAGGTAATGTTTCATTCTTATTTGATGTGATCGATTCGATATATCAGGTTTCGGGAAGGATGAGAGAATATGCCACCGAAGACACATCACTTGGACGGTTATTCGCAGAGACCGTTAACCTAGCAGCCAACAAGATCAGCGAGTATTATACAGCAAACAGTATTATCGTGGTTTTTCACGCTGGTATTGGCCAAGACTTTGCAATTCCATTTCTAGACCCAACGCCTTATGATTTAAAAAGCGCTTTTATAGATGAAGAATTGCTTGCCGGCATTACTCTACCCGAGATCAATGGTCATTCGATCAATCAGGGACTTCTTTTACCTGAAACTCAAAACCTTATTTTTTATGATGTCATTGAGGAAATATTTTATGGTGAGACAGATTACTGTGATTATCAAGTTGGTTTGACAGGTACCTTTGCCTTTATGATGGGGTACGCTCTGGAATTACCTCCTTTGTATAATACGGATTCGGGAGACCCCGGCGTCGGTGTGTTTGGATTGATGGATCACGGTTCGAACAACGGCAGGGGAGTTCTTCCTGCGCCGCCAACTGCTTGGTCTCGGATTATGAAAGGGTGGGACTCTGCGCAGGACATTTCCATTGATGACTCTCTAAATATTGTAACTGCAAATCTTACCGGACAATTTCATGATATTCATAAAATCGATATTTCAAATAACGAATATTTTCTCATAGAGAACCGGAATAATTGGGTAATTGGTGACAAAAGTATTGACCGGTTGCGATTTGAAAATCAAATTTCTAATTATCGGTTGGGGCACTGGTTTGATACTGTGACAGAATGGATGACTGGCGATCAAATTATAATTAGTGAGGATACCGGAGTTATTATTGGTTTTGATCATTATGATTATGGATTGCCGGGTTCCGGTTTACTTGTCTGGCATATTACTGAACCATCGTCAGATAGTTACATGAGTGGGATCAATAATGATCGTGAGCATAGAGCCGTCCATTTAGAAGAAGCCGATGGGGCAGTGGATATTGGTTTTGAAAGTTATGCATTATTTGAATCTGATGATCCGACCCGAGGAAAGATTTTTGACATGTGGTACACCGGAAATTCTGGATATGCATTCGCTAATCCTGACGAACCTGATGAACCATTACCTTTGTTAAGGTTTGGTATGGATACTTCACCTAACACTCGTTCTTCAACAGGTGGGATGAGTTATATCGAATTATCACGCATCAGCGCAAGTGGTTTATCAATGAACTATACTCTCACCCGGTACGACCCATTCCCAACAGTAGTTCTGACAAATGAAAATATCGAAATTGTAGGTGGTGGATTCGATCCAATAAACCAGACCGGTCAATTATATTATGTGTTGAATGATTCGTTATTTGTCCGAAATGAAGGCGGATACGACTCTCAATATTTTCCTGATTGGTCGAGTAAAGTGCTCTACAATCCAGTGTGCGCGTCAGATACATTGATATCTCAAATTCATTACGATTATTATTGGTTTGACGACAATTGCAATCTTCACGATGAAGACCAACTTATTCCTCAGGGATATTTGGAAACTTCAAACGATTTGATGACGGCTATTGATGCAGATGCAGTCGGAGATATTGATAACGATGGGTTAGATGAGTTATTATTGATACAGGGCGGTGACATTTTAGCCAGAAATGCAAATGGGACTCTGTTAAATGGTTTCCCCGTTTCCGGTGATTTCACAGGGAATATGCTTATCGCCAACCTGATAGGTGATATTTCACCAGAGCTCATCTGTCGTGAAAACAGTAATATTATTATTATTTCATCCACCGGTGAACGATTGTTTACGGTGGCATCCCGGCAACCGGAACAAGATTTAATGATTATCCCTTATTGGAATGATTCTGAAATGGCATTGGCAGATGGAAATAAGTTGTGGTTGTTCCCGGTTGACCTTGAACACAGTTATTGGCTGTTCCCTCATGGTCGTTCAGATAATTCAGCAATTGTATCTGGGACACATTATCCACAAGAGATACCCCAATTTGCGATCGATATCAAAAGAACGTATAATTACCCCAATCCCATCACCGAGGGTGTCACTACGTTCAGATATTTTGTTGGAGAATCAAATTCTGTCGAAATAAAAATTTATGATGCTTCGGGGTTTTTGATTAAAAAATTGGTTAACAATGATCTGGTCAATGGCGAATATAATGAGACTCTTTGGCATCCTGAAAATATTAATCCGGGATTATATTTTGCCGAAATTCGACCTGATAACGGGAAATCTGCATTAGTGCAGGTAGTCTATTTGAAATAAAAATTGAAACCCCTCTACACTAATTACCATGTATTTATTGTGAACATCTCAAAATTATTTAATGTGTCAAAGCGTATTTTTTACAGCTTACATCAGTTTATAAAATTGTCTTTATCCACCGTTGTATGTTCTCTCATCTTCATGTTTAGTGCCGGACTTTATTCCCAAGGGTGGTACAACCATCCAGAATTAGATTGGCAATATTTTGAGACGGATCATTTCATGATACACTTCCACACTGAATCTGAAAGAAGTGCACGGGAAGCAGCAGTTATCGCAGAAAAAATGTACGGTCCCATTACCACCATGTACCAATTTGAACCGGATAGCAAAACTCACTTAATCATTAAAGATACAGACGATTATTCCAACGGCGGAGCCTATTATTATGACAATAAAATTGAAA
>JABMOW010000106.1 GCA_013204025.1 Fidelibacterota bacterium
CGAAGGAAAAATCCAAAGTCTCCCATGATAAGGGGAGATTTAGAGGGGTTCCAAATCAGCTACCTTCAAAATTCTTATGAAGATTTGCAATGTGAATTGGCACTTATAAAATCAGGTAGTCCGCTTCCACTCTTAACTGTTAATATTTATCCTTCATTATCACACCAAAAAGGAGCAAAATGTTTATTGGTAACCGCATTCATCCAGATCGGCTTTATTTAATATTGAGTGGAATTTTCATTGCGTCTTTAGTGGCATCCAATCTGATATTTCAAAAATTCTTTGCCTGGACCTTGTGGATGCCTTTTGTGGGCAACTACACATTTGAAATTTCAGTGGGGATTTTGCCCTACCCAGTCACGTTTCTGGTGACGGATATCGTTTCTGAAATCTATGGCAGAAGAAAAGCCAATCAGCTGGTGATTAGTGGACTCATCGCTAGTATTTTTATCATGGTCGTTATCATGTTGGCAGATTTTGCTACCGCCACAACATGGTCACCCGTTGGTGACGATACTTTTCACCAGGTTTTCGGATTATTCGGCCCTGCAGTATTTGCTTCAATGCTGGCATACCTTGCGGCACAATTCATCGATATTCGAATTTTCCATTTCTGGAAGAATCTGACCCATGGCAAACATCTTTGGTTAAGGAATAATGGCTCAACGATTATATCGCAACTGGTGGACACTTCATCTGTCCTATTTTTATTGTGTTTATTCGGTGTTATTGACTGGCAACGATTTGGATTATTGCTGGCAAATGGTTTTCTGTTCAAGGTTCTTGTAGCTTTGTTGGATACACCCATTTTTTATCTGTGTTCATACGCATTAAGAAAACATTTCCGACTGAAACTGGGCGAGGAATTGGATTAGAGAAAGAAGACCTCTGGGTATTCTGGTGTGATTTGTTTCTGAAAAACTCAATTATTTCATTTCAAAAACCAACTTTTTTCAATCAATTTTATTTCGATTTGTGTCATTTTGTAAACAATTTGTAAAAAAATTGCTGTCCGTTATTTGGTAAGTAAAGTATATTCGCGTGGAAGTACGGTGCGGATTTATCTACATTTTATCAATTACAAAAATTAATTGAATCATTTATAATATAGAATCAATCCTTAACTATGTTTTGTAACCAATAAGAAAACAATGGAGAAACAAATGAGAAAAAACTTGTACTATTTGGTGCTTATTCTTGGTCTTTCGTGGTGTAGTATGATCTTTGCAAACGAAGCAGATCTGCTCAACCGACTCTCAAACCTTAAAGAAGGCTCACCAGAATACAATCAAATTAAAACAGAATACCAACTACAACTTCAAACTGAAATGGGCCTTCCAAATGAGCTCATTCTTTTACTCCAGGGTGTAGAATCTGGGTCATCAGAATATGATCAGATCAAAAATGATTATTATAATTCAATGATTGAGCAGCAGGTTCAGGTAAAATTGGATTTTTATCAACAACAAGCAGAATTACAAAGACAGGTGATGATTGATCATGCTGAAGGTAATTCAGAACTCATTGCGAAAATCGATGGGTCAACATTTTCATTTCAATTACCTGCTGATAAAGATGGTGATTTAAGAAACCCAGGGTGCCTAAATGACAATGTCCCTTATGGTTCATCTGATCTACCTCAGGATTGTAGTATAACTTTTACAGAATACTGCAATTTTGGTGGAGAGTATCACACTGCGTATGTTTATGAGGGCAACACCTATGATTTCAATACTTGTGCAGGTTCCTGGGACTCTCAGCTTACCCTGTATGATGATATGGGTGTCGAACTTGCTTTCAATGACGATGGTTGTGGCATGCAATCTGATCTAACATGGACTGCAACCTATACAGGTTATGTTTACTTGATGATCGACCAATATAATTGTGTTGATAATTCGTCATGCATTGAACTCAATGTATCATGTACTGCAGCCCCTGCCGGATGTACAGAGAATGAACTCACTTTAACCACCGGTGGCGGTAGTTTCTGTAGCGAGGTAAATTGGAGTATTGACGGTACTGAATATTCTGGTACTGGCTGTGCCAATTGGGATCTTTGTCTCCCCGATGCTGACTACACAATAAATATGGGTGACACATATGGTGACACTTGGAATGGCAATACATTATCCGTCGTAGATGATGGTGGCGTTACGATCTTTAATTCTTCAGGACCCCCAGACGGCTGTGAGTCCGATGCTGATCCTGTCTGCGTAGCCACTGAAGTATTTACCGTTGGCGTTGGTGCATCCGTTTATGGCTGTACAGATCCCCTTGCAGCTAACTACAATCCTGATGCCACTGATGATGACGGAAGTTGCGCATTTAGCGGAGATACCTGTGAATATCCTCTAGTTGCAACTATTGGTGAAAATAATGGAACCGGGGCAGATCAATGGTTCTCTTTCACTCCTGACACCGAAGGAACGGTAACTATTTCTTCCTGTATGGAAGGCCAATCAGGAGATACCCGATTTGGCGTTTTTGCCTATTGCGGTGATTTTTCAGGTTATTACTCAACCGGTGCGATTGTTTACAATGACGATGCAGCCTGCTCATTCAATGGTTTAGCATCAACGGCTTCTTTTAACGCTACTGCAGGCATGACCTATTATATCTTCTGGGATGACGGCTATGGGCCCGGCCCATTTACATGGACTATTACCACCGCTGGTGGCGGTGCAGATGGTACAACTTGCGATACTGCACTCCCATACCTGGATGTGAATGACCCAGAAGTTTACGGTTCAATTGAATCGTATGGTGCCGAATGGTGGACATTTGATGTGGCTGATGGCTTCACAGATGTTACTATATCCCTCTGTAATTCAGATTATGATACCAAACTGGAAATCTGGGATGAATGCGGCGCAGCCAATTATTTTGCTGCTAATGACGACTTTTGCGGTATGCAATCTTCCATCACATTATCTGCACCTGCGGCAGGTACGTATTATGCAAAAGTGTTTGGATGGAGTTCTCAATTTGGTAATTATGCACTAAACATCACTGGTTCTCAAGCTCAGGATTGTACAGACAATGAACTCACACTTTATATGTACGATTCATTTGGTGACGGTTGGAACGGCAATTATTTTGATGTTTACGATATGGGCGGTGCCCTTCTTGAATCTGCCACACTTGCAAGCGGTTCTTCTGGTGAAGCCAGCCTTTGTCTTGCCAACGATGTTTATGATATCATAGTTGGCGGCGGTAGTTGGCAGTCTGAGGTGTCTTGGGAACTCTATAATGGTGAGCTCTTCCTGCTATCAGGCGGTTGTCCGTATGATGGTCAGCTACAATTGGTTAATATTGAAGACATAGGATGTATGGACCCCGATGCCATCAATTATGATCCCGGTGCCCTTTATGACAGCGGTCTCTGCGAATATCCTGCTGCACCTTGGGGATTGACTGCAGTTGCTGGCGCAACAGGTGCACAGTTAGATTGGAACGATCCATCTGACATTCCACCTATCATTCAATATCATGACGATATTCTGCAAAATGCATTTTATTATTATGATACCTACGATGCTGGTTATGCTCATGGTACCCGATTTGATGTAGCCGGTGTATATGATATTACTGCGGTTTCTGTGAAGATATTGTCTGAAGGCGATCAATATTGGCCATGGCCTAACAGCACTCACGGTCCTGTCAGAGTAATGGTTTTTGACGACAATGATGGCGTTCCCGGGAATATGATCCATGATGAATATGCTACGGCCACAGATGGTTGGGCAACGGTTTATCCTGGATATACCGGAATGTTCGGTTCCTTCTACGTTATTACATCCCATCTGGAAGACTGGTCAATAGCCGGTGATCCTGAGGGATATGGTATTGACGGCGCTGTTGACTTCCCCGATAACATGTATACACTTGATGGCGGTGTTTGGTACACAGGTGATTTTAATGGCTATGGCGGTGACTACATGTTAACCGCATGGGTTGGTGGTGATTATGGACTCGAATCCATTTCTTATCACAACAACATACCCTCTGCGCTTCTGGGCGAAGATGTTGAAACCAACACATCCGCAGTGCATGACGGTTCTGTTGTCAACACTGATGGCACGGAATCCTTCCCCAGCTATTTAAATACTGCCGAGCGCATGCTCCTTGGATTTGACATATATCGTGATGGTGTTTGGGTTGGTTATGTTGATGTTGCCACCTATTCATATTTAGATGAATTCGCATTTGATGAATTTGTTGATTACTGCTACACCGTTCGTGGTATCTATGACGAAGGTGTTTCACTTGAATCAAATCAGGCATGTGTGATCTTCTTGGGTTCTGCCCCTGATGCGCCTACCAATGTGACCGCAGAAGCCTGGTGGGATGATGTTGACGTGACTTCTGGAATTACCTGGGCATGGGATTGGTCTGACGGCGTACCTGTGATTGGTGATCCATGTGGTGATGGAATGGTCTATGACTGTGAATTATTCTGTGTCGATGAAGCAACCGCATGGTCTTACGTCGGCGATAGTTTCTGTGATGACGGTTCCTGGGGTTATTACCTAGATTGCCCTGAATTTGAAAATGACGGCGGTGACTGTGGTGGTGGTGCTATGGGTGTGACTATCAATATCTTAACAGATAACTATGGTGGTGAAACCTCATGGGATATTTATGACTCTGCAGGTAATTACGTCGATGGCATTGATTCATATACATTAGATAATTACACGTTATATACATGGGAACTAGTACTTGATCCTGGGACATATACATTTAATGTTTGGGATGATTGGGGCGACGGTATTTATTGTTCTGATGATGGTTATTATCAATTAGATGTTGATGGTGCCTGGGTAGCTGGTGGACCCGGAGTCGGATGTGATTTCGCTGCAGGTATGAGTCATTCATTTACGATTGGTGGATTACTCCTCAGCAGTTCTGAATGGATCTTATCAGCACCGATTAATGGTGAAAAAGGTCAATCCAATTATGATATGTCTGGTATCGAGTTGATCCAGAATATAACATATCAGAACGAAGAAAAACCATATATTCAACAAACTCGTGCTGTATTCAGCTTATCTGATGGTACAAACCAATCCATGAATGTGAACCGTGATACATTCTTTACGCTGTACTTTGATTATGATGGCGACAGCTATGCATTCACAACATCCGATTCATTCATTGATATCATCGGTTTTGATATTGGTGGTGGCGAGGAAGTTTGTGGTGTGATCACAGCTACTAATGATTGGAACCAGGAATCTATGCCTTCAGATCCTCCTGCATGTGCGATTACTGGTCAACATATAATATGTGAATATGTGACACCTGAAAACCTTATGGCTACAGACACTGGTACCTCTATCTATCTTGAATGGACACACCCTGATTACGTTGACCCCAGTTTAGTATTGGGTGAAACCATGGCGAATCCGTTTATCGTAGATGCAGTTCCATATTATGACTCCGGTTCAACTGTCGGTCACATGAATGACTATGATGAAGTTTGCCCCTACACTGGCAGCACATCTGCTGATGTGGTGTACTATTGGGATGCTGAACCCGGTGACTGGACATTTGACATCTGTGAATCCGATTATGATACCAAGATCTACGTTTATGATATTAACGGTATCCTCGTAGGATGTAATGATGATGCATGTGCCAATTCATTGGGAGATAATTACAGATCACAACTGGGATTGACTGTTCTGGATTACGGTCCGTTATACATCATCGTTGATGGATATTCTGGAAACTCAGGCAATTATAACTTTGAGATTTATGCCGGACTACCGATACTTTCAGAGAACGATCCTCAACCTGTGAAAGATGATGACATGACAGACTTGAATGTTGACCGTGATTGTGGTCTCACTCATTTCAATGTCTATTTTGAAACAGAAGAAGGCGGATGTGCTCCCGGACAATTCATGGATTGTGAAGGATTCTGCGTTGATGACTTCTATCTGTCATGGATTGGCGACGGTTTCTGCGATGATGGTACTTATGGCGTATACCTATACTGCGAAGAATATAACTGGGACGATGGCGATTGCGACGGCGAACCCAACCAGTCTTACAAAGCGCCTGCTGACAATGTACAGCCCGCTTCTCGAAGCTGGATACTCATTGCTACGACCATCTATCCAAACTATGAATTCTTTGATTTCGTACCCAATGTGGATGCGTGCTTTATGATAACCGCAGATGATATGTATCTGGGTTACAATGAATCTCCACCAACGGAACCGGAATGCGAGCATGTCTCTGTAGTAGTCCCACCCATACCTGTTGACGTGATGGCTGTTGGCACTTGGTATGAACCAGAAAATGCCAGTGCTATTGAATGGTCATGGAATTGGTACAGCGGTGAACCTGTGATTGGTGATCCATGTGGTGAAGGGTTGGTCTATGACTGTGAACTCTTCTGTGTTGATGAAGCAATCGCATGGTCTTATGTAGGTGACACCTACTGTGATGATGGTTCTTTTGGCTATTATCTAGATTGCCCTGAATTTGAAAATGATGGCGGTGACTGTGGCGGCGGCGCTATGGGTGTGACCGTTACAATTCTAACTGATAGCTATGGTTCTGAAACCTCATGGGATATCTATGATTCTGCAGGAAACTATGTTGATGGGATTGAATCATATACATTAGATGGTTATACATTATATACATGGGAACTGACACTTGATCCTGGGACATACACATTCAATGTTTGGGATGATTGGGGCGACGGTATCTACTGTTCTGATGATGGTTATTATCAATTAGATGTTGATGGTGTATTAATTGGTGGTGGACCTGGCATCGGATGTGATTTCGGAGCAGGTATGAGTCATTCATTTACGATTGGTGGATTACTCCTCAGTAGTTCTGAATGGATCTTATCAGCACCGATTAATGGTGAAAAAGGTCAAACCGATATTGATATGTCTGGTATTGAATTGATCCAGAACATAACATATCAGAATGAAGTAAAACCATATGTTCAACGAACACGTACTGTGTTTGATCTTGCAAATGGTACTCACCAGGCTATCAATGTAAATCGTGACGTCTTCTTTACGTTGTATCTCACATACGATGGTGTTGATTATACATTTGATACGTCTGACCTGTCCATATTGATCACCGGGTTTATCTGTGAAGAAAATATTTGTGGTGTGGTAACCGCAACCAATGAGTTTGACATGGAATCTGATCCGTCTGATACTGCATGTGCACCCTCTGGATGCGCACCACTATGCGAATACGATCCACCTGAAAACTTCACAGCTACTGCTGATGAAATGGAAACCTACGTTCACCTCGAATGGACCTACCCGGATTATGTAGAGCCTGCATGTGCAGACTTTAATATCCAAAGCTTGCCATTCAGCGATGTGGGCAGTAATGTGGGCATGAGTGATGACTGGTCAGTTTCAGGATCAAATGGTGCCGATGTAGCGTATCAATTGACATTAGCAGCTGGTACCACAATCTGGGCCGATCTCTGCAGTGCATCTACAGATTACGACACCAAACTGGAAATCTTCACTGCCGATGCAGAATGTGTGGGAACGACCACAGGTTGGTATGATGATGATGGTCCGTATGGTACATGCCCGGACAGTCCTGCTCCTTATACACCAAGTTTCATCGAAGGCGCTTATCTTGATGCCGGTGTGTACTACATCGTGGTTGATGGTTATAGCGGAGCTGAAGGAAACTATGAGATCAACGTATGGGAATCCGCAGGATTGGCATCGTTACCACCTGACCCATCAGAAGCCATGACATATGAGGCTCAAAAAGCTGGTGTAGATATCGCAGACCTGAACTGGAATTACCCAGTTGAGAACGTTAGCCGCACATGTGAAATCACCATGTTCAATGTTTACATGGAAGATGCCAATTCTGATTGGATGTTACTCGCAACCACAAATATGTTGTCCTATGACTACATGGCTGGTGCTGAAGGATGCTTTCACGTGACTGCTCTCGATAATTATCCTGATAACTGGAATGAATCCGCACCATCTAATACGGATTGTGCAAATCCGTGTAACGGTCTCCTGGGTGATTACAATGAAGATGGATACGTCAATGTTCAAGATATTGTATTGATGGTAAACTATATTCTGAATGGAACTGAAATCACTGAATGTCAATTCTTCTATGCTGACTTCAACGGTGACTTAGCCGTCAATGTTCAGGATATCGTATTAATTGTGAATTGCATCCTAAATGGTTGTGTGGCCAGAGCAGATGAAGCCAGCTCAGCGAACTTCATCAAGTCTAATGGTCTTATGACACTCCAGGCTGACGGTTATGTTGACGGTATTCAAATGACCTTGTCACATGGTGATGATTTCTCCATAACGCTCACATCCGATGCATACATTGCTGAATATGTGACCAGTGAAAACATCACAAAACTGATTATCATCAATCCTGAATCAAACATACTGTTCACGACCACCGGTTATTATGAAGTCACCGAAGTTTTGGCAGCAACTATCGAAGGTATGATCGAGACAAGTTTGTCTACTCCAAGCGAATTCGCTTTGAGTGCGGCATATCCAAATCCGTTCAATCCTAAAACAACCATGTTACTTGAGTTACCTAAAGACGGATTTATTTCTGTCAAGGTTTACAATGTGGTTGGACAGGTAGTAGATGTTCTTGTTGACGGGAATATGACTGCCGGTTATCACAGCGTGACTTGGACTGCAACGAATGTCCCAAGCGGAATGTACTTTATTCGTTCCACTATGGGCAATGAAGTCCAGAGCCAAAAAGTGCTGCTTCTGAAATAATCTGTTTTCGTTAATCGAAAATAATCTCAAAACGCCCCGGTTATCCGGGGCGTTTTGTTTTTAAGAAAAATGATGTACCAACGGGAACTCCCAATCTCTGTCAAGGGAAAAAGCATAAATCTCCCCTGAAAGCTCCTGTCCTGACTGAAACGTTGGGAGGAGACACAGAGGGGTTTCTGATTTTAAATAATAGAATTTTTAACGGAGGGCTATCTTGCTTTAGATCAGCCTTTGTGTAAACTGTGAAATTCGTGGTTATTTACTCAGAATTTATTCACCTCACCTATTTCTCACTTTTGTTGAACAAGTGTAAATTTCGCTCCATGTGGCAGATGAAAAACATTTTTATTATCTTTTTTGCTTTGGGGCTGTTATTCCCGGCTACTTCGAAAGAATGTGGAACAGATGACCTGCTTACCCCTGAAGATTACCTGCAACATCTTGATGATTATCCCGGTACTCCCCTGAATATCCGGATTCCTCTCTGGGTCCCCGTAATTTTCCACGTGGTTCGCATGGACAATGGATCTGGTGGATTGTCTCAGAATCGACTGGATACGGGAATTGACGATCTGAACGCGGCAGCAGGGGATTCCAATATTCGATATTATCAATTGGGTGAAACCGATTACATTGATGATTCCAATTTTTATACTGGCATTGATACCTACGACGAAATTGATTCTCTCCGAACGATTAACAATGTACCTAATACTCTGAATATTTACAGCACTGCAAATTTGAATAATGGGAATTATGACCTCTGCGGGATATCCACATTCTCATGGTACGAATCACAGGGGATCGTCATGGCAAACACGTGTTTTGCCACATCGGACAACCACACGACTCTTCCTCATGAGGTCGGACATTATTTTGACTTATTTCATACACACCAGGGATCCAGTGACAATGATGGCGATGGTATAATTAATGGTGCGAATGCCGAATTTGTGGATGGTACAGAATGCGATACTCGGGGAGATGGTCTGTGTGATACGCCTGCAGATCCCACTTTATCCAATCTCGTTTCAGGCAATTGTAATTATTTTGGCAGCTATTTGGATGGCCACCTTGAACCCTATGACCCTGACACTCACAATCTCATGTCGTATTCCGTAAAACACTGCAGGGATGTGGTATCCTCTGAACAGCTTGATAAAATGGTGTACACTTATCTCACGTACCGGCCGGAATTGAATGTTCCACCTCTGGTGCCCAATATTACAATGTCTCAATTTTCGATTCAGGAAACAGAGGGTGATGGAGACGGTATGATCAATCCGGGAGAAACTGCTGAATTATGGGTATCTCTTGAGAACCATCCTGACTGGCCTGATGCTACCAGCGTTGAGGTATTCCTGACCTCCCAGCATGAAGAAATTACCCTGACTGATGACTATTTTAGTACTCCGATACTTGGTGCTGGAGAAACTGTAGATAATTCATCTTTTCCATTTGTGTTCTTCTTTGATTCAACCGCCCCTCTGGGAACCTATCAGTTAGAATTGATCATCGTTGCTGAGGGGACAGATGAAACAATGTATAGCAGAACTTTCCTGTTGTCGGCAGATGTCTCTCTGTTCCAATATGGCTGGCCAATATTTACGGCAGTAGATACCATCAATCAGGTGCAGGGTTCTCCCTTGGTTCTTGACACCAACTCAGATGGCGTATCCGAGATATATTTTGCAGATTATAACGGCACGGTATTTTTTGCAGATCCGTCAGGTAATGGCGTGGAAAATGATCTGTTTCCATTCCATGCCGGAAATTCAATTTGGGGTGACCTTGCAGCTGCGGATATTGATAATGATGATCAGATTGAGATTGTTGTCGCATCGAAAGATAAGCATCTGTACATCCTTGACGTTACCGATCAGGCCGTCCAGCTTGACTACAATGCAAATCAATTTCTTATTAGCGCCCCTGCGTTGGGTAATGCGGACGAGGATTCTGATCTTGAAATATTTTTCGGTGGATTTAGTTCAACAGGGAAACTGTTTGGGATCAATCCTGACGGAACAGATGTCCCGGGTTTTCCTGTGCAGATCAATGAAAAGATCCGCGGGGGAATCGCTTTGGGAGATCTGAATGGAAATGGGAAAACAGACATTGTTTTTGGAACAGAAGGATATAATATCTGGCTCATATTTGACGATGGAACTGTTGCACCGGGATTTCCATATCCTACTTCCGGTAAAGTCAGAACCGCTCCTGCGATTCTGTCCACAAATGATTCGTATCTAATCCTTGTTGGAGACGACGCAGGTAATCTGTATGCGTTGGATCCACAGGGAGAACTTCAATTTATGTATCCTGTGGGAGCAGGTATTACTTCCGGTATGGGATTCATTGATCAGGAATGGGGGGCAGGTATATTTTTTGGAACTGATGCAGGAGAGATACACGGCATCAATTCGCAGGGAATACCATTATCCGGTTGGCCCGTCGAAACGGGTGGTATAATAAACTCCACACCGGTTTTTTCAGATTTGGACAATGATGGAATGACCGAAGTGATCAGTGGAAATTCTACCGGTGACATTACCGCTTTCGATTTACAGGGAGTCCCATATCTTTATTTTCCGGTTCAAAACGAATTCCAGATTTTGAGCTCTTGCACGATTACCGATCTGGACCAGGATGGAGATGTGGAAATTGTTGTGGGAACCACACATTCAGTTATCGCTGTGGATGTGAAAACACCGGGCATCTTCACCGGATACTGGAACACGTTCCAGGGAAATTCACTGCGGAACGGTTTATTTGAATCTATCGGATCAGGTGGTTGCGATACACCCCTGTTGGGAGATTTAAATTGCGATGGATTCTCAAATGTTTTAGATGTGGTTCGACTCGTGCAGATCATTGTGAATCCTGATGGACAACCTGCTACAGAATTTGAATCCTGGGCAGGCGATATGAACAACGATGAGATTAATGATATTCTGGATGTTGTTATTCTTGTAAATTTAATTATTAATTAAAGGGAACAATCATGAAAAAATACTGGACAATCTTTTTACCAATTTTCTTATTCACTGCCGTCCTCATGGCACAAAACGAGACACTGGTTCCCAAGCAAGAAGTAGTTCAGAAAGTCCCTAAAACTGCAACATCCGTAGAGCTTGGGATAGAATCCATAACAAAAAATAAGGATGGTTCTTATCAATTGGCAATGTATATGCTGAACGCAGAGCCGGTAGCTGGATATCAAATGGATTTTCTACCCGAAGGAATAATGCAGCCCATTACGATGCGTGGGGGCATCAGCGGAGAATTAGGGTATATGATGCAAGCCAGCGAAAATGGTAAAGTTCTCGGGTTTTCTATGCAGGGAACTGCGATCCCTATTGCATCTTCTGATAAATTACCCAATAACATATTATATTATCTTGATGTAACTTTCGATGGAAAGCCCGGACAGGAGCTGACAATTTCTTTCGATTCTGTCGTTGCCGGCAACAAAGGCACAAAACTTGAATCTGTCAATATCCCCTTCAAATTCACCCTTCAATAAAACCCTTGTAACAATTTATTACATCAGGTTTAATTGGTGGATTTGTTCACAATCTATTCATAGATTCCGAATCGAACTTGGGAGATGATTTTACAACTTTATCATATAAAAATTTTGGTCAGGAGTGCTAAATAATTAACTTCTCCAGAAAATTCCAACTAACAATAATAAGGAGTAACGAAATGATGCGTTTTCTAAAATGGAGCGTAATTGGAGTATTTTTACTCGCAACGAGTCTTTGGGCAGCAGATGTGAATATTCACGTTTCAAACGCCGGGGACGATTTTGTTGAAATATACGTTGATAACACTACTAATATTGGTGGATTTCAATTTAACCTGACAGACACTCCAAATGCGTTTGATATTGACGGTGCTTCCGGAGGATCAGCACAGGATGCAGGGTTTATGATCTCTACAAATACCGGGGGTCTGGTACTGGGTTTTAGCCTTACCGGTTCGTTTATACCTCCCGGAGGTGGCGTTCTGACTACTGTCGCTATCAATAATCTGGTGGCTGACTATTCTCAGCTGACTTTGACCGGACTTATTTTTTCCGACCAATTAGGCAACGCATTAACAGTTGACTTTAATCAGGGAAATGGAATGTTTGAATGGGGTGATGTACCTGTTATGGACATGGCCAATTTTACAATATCTCCCGGATTAGCCGAAGCAGGTACAACAAGTACTGTTGAAGTCAGCTTTGAAAATACTATGGAGGCCGGTGGCTTTCAGTTTGTACTGGTAGATACACCTGACCTGATTTCCCTTGTGAGTGCTACAACCACTGCACGAACTAACGGGTTTATGCTATCAACTAATGATAATGGATTGGTGCTGGGATTTTCGTTAACTGGCGCTACAATTGCAGCCGGAGACGGTCCTATCGCCGTACTTACCTTCCAGGCAGGGAACGATGGTGGAGTTGCTGATATTGCATTCACCGAAATCGTGCTTTCAGATCCTTTAGGGAATCCAATCCTAGCCACCAGCGAAGATGGCACATTTGAAGTAACCGGTGGTATCCTACCTGAACCTACCGTCACTATCCTTTCGCCAACTGACGGGTCAACCGTCGTTGGATCAGATATCAATGTTGAAGTTTCTGCCGAAAATCTAGTGGATGGCGATCATTATCACGCCTATCTGGATGGCAATTCGATGGGTATGTTCTACTCTGAAACATTCACACTTTCTGGTGTTGCATTTGGTGCCCATGATCTTTCAGTGGTTATTGCAGATATAAACCATGTGGAATATGAAAATGCCGGCGCTACTGATATGGTATCCTTTACAAACCAGGATGTACCCCCTGTTGATATCACCACTTTGTACATGGCTATCGATTCCGTGGACGCTTTCGATGAAGTAACCGTTCCTCTATCCATGACCAACCTTTCTACAATTGCTGGCTTTCAGTTACAACTGGTTGATTTCCCCAATTATCTTGAAATCACTGGAGTCGATGTTACTGACCGAACTTCTGAGTTCATGGTAACCTTCAATGAACAAGGTGATGGAACTGTAATTGTTGTCGGTTTTGATCTTTCTGCTGTGGGTGTTGTACCCGGTGCAGGTCCAATTTTAGACATTACTTATCACTCTACCAATCAGTACGAAAATGACATTACCACTTCAATCAATTTATCAAGTAGTATTTTGTCTGATATTGCAGGCCAACAGGTTGAATTCGAAGCAGAAAGCGGAAACATCCATGTAATTGGTGAAGTACCCCCAGAATTGTTTGCACCTGAAAATTTGATTGCTGTTGCTGGATTCCAGATGGCTAACTTATCGTGGACGCATCCACAAGACTGGACTGTGGTCGGCTATTATATTATGAGAGACGGCGTAAATGTGGGTGAAGCCTCTATGACCAATTTTGCTGATACAGGTCTTGAAACTCAAGTAGAATATTGCTACACAGTTCTCGCCTATAACGACTTTGTACAGTCCGGTCCATCTAACGAAGTATGCATAACCACAATTGATATTAACCCTGAATGGGAAGCGCCTGTCAATCTGATCGCTGAAGAAAACGGTCTTGAAATCACACTGACATGGGAAACTCCACCTTCACAAATTGGGATTGGTGATGATTGCGAGGGATGCGATAGTGGTGATTGTATGTTTGACTGTATTATGCAGTGCGTAGATGCATCGACCGTTTATGCCTGGTTAGGTGATGGTCTATGCGATGACGGTTCATGGGGAATTTACCTGAACTGTGAGTATTTTGATTGGGATTACGGCGATTGCCCTCCAGAAGATCCCGGTAACCAGAATCCTGGTGACAAAGAATTTTATGTAGTAGATGCACCTTCATATCGTCTCGAACTAGAAGGATACGAAGTGTACCGCAACAACCAACTTTTGATTTATACTGAAGACCTCACATACGTTGACACCGATGGTCTCTGGTATCTGGAAACATATTGTTATAATGTGACCGCCGTTTATGATGATGGCATTTCCAGTTTCTCGAACACTTCATGCGCCATTCCGCAGTTGGGTCAGCCATCCATGTTATCAGGCATGGGCACCGGCGACTTCATTACACTTGAGTGGAATGCACACCCCGACAATGCTCAGGACGGATTTAATATCTATCGAGATGGAGAATTACATGATTCTGCTGTCGGCACCACTTACGAGGACCATGGCACTGTGCATGATGTTGAATATTGTTATACAGTCACGGCATTTTATGATGGTATCGGTGAATCTCCTGCAACCAACGAAGTTTGCACGATGTGGAGTTTGTATCCACCATCACAAATTACAGCTATGGAAGGGGACGGCTACGTTGACCTGACTTGGGAAGAACCTCAAGGTGGTGAAGAAGTCGTATTGAGTTATGATAGTGGTCTTTTAGCTAACGCTTTCTATTTCTATGACACATATGAATCAGGGTATGCTCATGGAACAAAATTCAATGTAGGAACAGAATTTGATGTTCTATCTGCTTCAATATATATTTTATCAGAAGGCGACCAGTACTGGCCATGGCCAAATTCATCACATGGCCCTGTAAGAGTCATGATTTTTGATGACATCGATGGTATGCCCGGCAACCTTCTATATGACGAAGAAGCCACATCAGACGAAACAGGATTTGCTACTGTCTATCCGAATGTTACAGGCTTATCAGGCGCATTTTATGTAATCACGAGTCATACGGAAAACTGGTCAACCGGTGGAGATGCTGAAGGCTATGGTGTTGATGATGGTGTAAATTTCCCAGATAATATGGCGACTTACCAGGCAGGTGTCTGGACCGTAGGTGGTGATGTACTTGGGTATGGTGGTGACTATATGATGTCTTCACTTATCCTTGCTTACGGGACAGTAATTCCGCTATCCTCAAATGATGGTGAAGCACCTAATTATCCTGCACCGGATATGACAACTGTCAATTCTGTTCATAATGGGGAACTCAGTTTGATTGATCAAACGCTTGCAATTCCTCCATCATCTTATGTGAATACAAATTCAAGAACATTGGAATCATTCAATATTTATCGCGATGGCGACCCAACCCCTATTGCTAACGTACCTGCGGATACTTATTCTTATCGGGATGAACCTCTTGCAAATATGATTGAATACTGCTACACATTAGTGGGTGTTTATACAGAAGGTCTTTCTGATCCTTCTGATCCCGTATGTGCAACACCCGTTCCGGGTTATCAACCTCAGAATCTGACTGCATCTGATATGGGTAATGGATCCTTTGATCTTGTATGGGAAGAACCTGTTCCATTCCTGAATCCGGTTCTGGATTATCAAATATATCGGGATGGCGAATGGGTCGGATCATCAGCTACTTTATCTTATACCGATGAGGGATTACCCGCTGGTGTGATTTTCTGTTACACCGTAACTGCACAGTATGCGAGCGGTGAGTCATTCCCATCAAACGAAGATTGTTCTGTTTATGTACTGAATCCACCAGTAGGTGTTGAAGCTCAGGGAATGAACGATGAACATGCAATTCTGGTCACTTGGTATGATCCTTTGGACGCATATAGTCTGGACCTTGAAATTTTCACAGATAACTATGCTGGTGAAGTATCATGGTCATTGACGGATGCAAGTGGTACCGTGGTTGGTAGTATTACATCCGGTACACTCACAGATCCAGACATGCTATACACCTGGAATTTTGTGATCACTCCGGGCACTTATACGTTTACCATCAATGATACATTTGGTGACGGAATTTGCTGTGCTTATGGCGATGGTTATTACAATTTGCTGTTGAATGGTACTCTTCTTGCTACAGGCGGCGATTATGGTACTGGTGAAAGTGTTACCTTTGATACAGATAATTTCTTAGTAGATGTATTTCAAACTCATTATGAAGAAGCAGTTCCGTTTGAAAAGGGAACCAATATCACAGAAGCTGACTTGGCTGGATTAACTATCAGTGAACCAGAGTTGGTGAGTAGCCGAACGATAACACGAATCGATAGAACAGAGGGTTACAATATTTACCGTGATGGTGGTGTTGATCCTGTTGGTACAGTTGGCGGCGAAGTTTTCGAATATATGGATTATGAAACTACCAATGACGTGGTTTACTGTTACATAGTCCGTGCAATATACGCTGATGGTGAATCTATCCCGTCAAATGAAGCATGTGCACAATGGATATTACCTCCTCCAAGCGGCTTGGTTGCCGTAGGTACCGAAGGAAATATTGAACTCACATGGGACGCTGCTGTTTCTAACGATGTGCTTTATTATGAAATTACCCGAGATGGTAGTTTCTTAAGTACGACAACAGAAACAATATATTCGGACAATGAATCAGAACATGACATTTTGTATTGCTATGTCGTGTATGCTGTATATGATCTTGGTACATCAGCGGGCACACAAGAACGTTGTGCCATGTGGATGATTTTACCTCCATCAGGGTTATCTGCCACAGCCGGTGCTGAAATGGTTCATCTGGAATGGGAAGAAGGCGTAAATGCACCATGCGCAGATGACATTATACCAGTTCTACCATTTAATGATACCGGCTCGATTGTTGGACTTACCGATGATTGGTTGGTTCAGGGTAGCCAGGGTGCTGACTTTGCCTATGGTCTGGTACTCAATTCAGCCACACTTATTACCGTTGATCTGTGCAGTGAATTGACAGACTATGATGCAAAACTGGAAATTTTCACAGCCGATGATGAGTGCATTGCATCCACAACCGGATTTTATGATGATGATGGTCCGTCTTGTCCCGAAAGCCCATCTGTATATGGTCCAAGCCTGATTGAAAATGCATATCTGGAAGCCGGCGCATATTATATCGTTGTTGACGGTTTTAGTGGTGCTGAAGGTAATTATGAGATCAATGTATGGGAATCCGCTGGATTGGCATCATTACCATCTGATCCTGCTGAAGCCATGGCATATGAATCTGAAAAGTCCGGTATCCAATATTCTATTGATAACTGGAACATAGCTGAATTTGGTTCAGGCTCATCTAATCTTCAGCGACCATTAGTCGGATATAACATATACCGTTATGGCGTAATGATTGGTTCTGTTGACGCAGGAATATTTGAATACGACGATCTGGGTCTTGACAATCTTACGGAGTACTGCTATACTGTAAGAGCTGATTATGATGAAGGTGAATCTCCTGATTCAAATGAAGCATGTGCAACACCTATACCGGGTAATCCTCCAACGGGGTTAACTGCTCGCGGTGAAAATGATTACATCCTGCTGGATTGGGATGAGCCCATGGATACTGCCGGTGATGTGAACTTCTACACGATTTATAGAGATGGTTCTTTTTTAACAACCACTACTGATATTACGCATCAAGACGCAACTACTGATCATGATGTTGAATATTGTTATACGGTTACAGCAGATTATCCAACCGGTGAATCATTCCCAACGAATGAATCCTGCTCAATGTGGCAGCTTTGTCCGCCATCATATCTGGATGCAGAAGCCGGTGACGGTTATGTAGATGTGACTTGGGAAGCGACATCCTGTGGGACTGAAGTTGCACTGAACTATGACGATGGTGTTCTTGCAAACGCATTCTATTTCTATGACACGTACGAAACTGGCTATGCTCATGGCACCCGATTTGACGTAGGAACTGAATTTGATGTATTAGCAGCTTCTCTTAAGATATTATCCGAAGGTGATGAATATTGGCCATGGCCCGATGCATCACACGGTCCGGTAAGGGTCATGATCTTTGATGACAATAACGGTACACCAGGTACCCTGCTTTATGACGAAGAAGCCACTTCAGATGAAACCGGATTTGCTACGGTTTATCCAAACATCACTGGATTGACAGGTTCGTTTTATGTGATTGCCAGCCATACAGAGAGCTGGTCAGGTGCTGGAGACCCTGAAGGATATGGTGTCGACGGCGGTGTTGATTATCCGAATAACATGGTCACGATGCAGACCGGAACCTGGTCAACCGGTGACGTTCTGGGATATGGTGGTGATTATATGACATCAACACTGATCAATGCTTATGGACAGATTCAGCCCATGAGCTATTCAGACTTGCCATTTACACCATTTGAAAATATGGATATGGTTGCATCTATTGAAAATCTAGATGGATCACTGAGTCCAGAATCTCATCCATCTTATTTCCCACAAATTAACCGAACTCTGGATAACTACAGTTTGTATCGTGATGGTGAACTTCATGCGACGCTGCTTCCGGACGTGTGGAGTTTCCATGATGACGTTAATATTAATAACATGCAGGAATACTGTTATCACATGACAGCCAACTATACCGAAGGCTCATCTGATCCAACGGAAACAGTTTGTGCTACACCTATCCCAGGTATGGCGCCAACCAATTTGGATGCCACGTCTGCAGAAGATCATATTGATCTCATGTGGACAGGTGGAACCGCAGATGTTATGTATTACAATATCTATCGTGACGGTGATCCACTTGATACTAGTACTGGAACGACCTATGCCGATAATGATGCTACCAATGATGTGACATACTGTTATGTTGTGACGGCGATGTATGCCAGTGGTGAGTCATTCCCAACAGATGAAGATTGTGCAGGGTGGACGTTAGGAACTGTAGAATTAGAGATTTTGACTGAAGGAAACGGCTTTATAGAGATTGGTTGGTCAGATCTTATACAAGGCGTTGTCGGCGGTGGCGGTGTTGTAGTGACAATTGTTACCGACAGTTGGGCACAGGAAACGTCTTGGGATATTGTTGATTCAGGTGGAAACTGGGTTGACGGCATTACTGCTGGCGGTCTGGTGGACTTCACCACATATGTGTGGGAACTTGAACTTGAAGCAGGAACCTATGTATTCAATATTAATGACTCATTTGGCGACGGTATCTATTGCTCTGATAATGGATACTATCAGCTAGACGTTGATGGTCAGACCTTAGCAGGTGGACCTGGTATTGGATGTGACTTTGGATCCGGAGCATCTCATACGTTTACAGTTGGCGGAGGTCTTCTAAGTAGTTCTGAGTTTAATTACTCACCACCTGTTACTGGTGAAAAAGGCCAGACAGAATATGACCTTACGGGTATTGAGATTATTGAAACAGTGACATATGTTAATCCTAACCAGGATATCAATGTTAATCGCTCGCTCGTTGGTTTTATAATATTTAGGGATGGAGATCAACTTGACGAAGTTGATGTAGATGTGCGAACATACGGAGATAATCCACTTGAAAACGGTGTAGAGCACTGTTATTATGTTCTTCCGATGTTTGACCCTGAAGGCCCTGCAAGTGCCTCAAATACAGTTTGTGGTATGGCAGATGCGGGTCCATTGTGTCCACCAGAGAACTTCGATGTAGAAATCGTTGATGGTCTGCCATATGCACACCTGACCTGGGGTCTCCCTGCTGATTGTGGAAGTGCCCTCGCAGTTGTAACTATTGTTACCGACACCTACCCTTACGAAACCTCATGGGATATTGTTGATTCAAATGGAAGTCAAGTAGACGGGATCAGCCCTGGTGATTTGACTGATAATAATACAACCTATACGTGGGAAAATGAATTACCCGCTGATACATATATACTAAATATTTATGACTCATATGGTGATGGCATCTACTGCTCCCAGAACAGCTACTACCAGCTTGATCTGAATGGTGAAACGATTGCAGGTGGCCCGGGAATCGGTTGCGATTTCGGAGCTGGTGCATCTCATACATTCACTGTAGGTGGTGGTTTGCTTAGCAGTTCTCAATTTGAATATTCACCCCCAATCTCCGGTGAAAAAGGTCAGGCCGAATATGACATGACAGGAATTGAACTCATTGAAACGATCACATATGTTTATGAAATACCAGAAAATGATAGCCAACTCAATAGACCAATGATTGCATATAGAATATATCGCAATGGCGGAATGGTTGCGGAGGTTGGCTCAGATACAGATGTGTATGAATTCTTCGACACAGAAGAAACCGGTCTTGTCTTCAATGTTGAACATGGTTGGACGATGAAAACCATATATGATGAAGGCGACTCCAATCCCACTGAAGAAATTCGTGGTATGGTTGTAGATCCGGGTTCAATATCTCATATGTACTTTGAAGAAGGATCATTAGTAGCAGGTACAAGTGGTGATTTTGATGTTTCTCTAACCAATACGGTTGACGTTGCAGGATTCCAGTTTACATTAGTTGATCTACCTGATATACTTACAGTCGAAGATGTTATGACGACTGACCGTACCGATGGATGGATGTTATCATTCAATGCACAGCCTAATGGGTCTGTCATTATTGTCGGATTTGACTTAACAGGTACCAGCCCCATTGTAGGGGGTGAAGGTTCGATCCTGACAGCTACATACTCAGCTACACCGGTTATCCTGAATCAGACTGATGTCACCATCAGCTTCGAAGATGTATACATGGGTGATCAAGCTGGTAACCAGATCCTCACATATGGACATGACTCAATGATTATTGTTTCTCCTCAGGGCGCAAGTGAACTGCTTGTTGGCGATGCTACATGTGATGTGGATGGCGAATGTGATTTCGATATCTCACTGACGAACCTTGAATCGGTTATTTCCGGCTTCCAGTTTGTTCTGTCATTCGATCCTGATATTGCGCATCTTGTCACGGTAACAGAAACTGATCGTACAGCAGGATGGATGATATCAGGTGGAGCAGAAACTGGTACTATCATTGGGTTTAGTATTGACGGATCAATTATCGAAATGGGTGAAGGTCCGATTATGACGGTTACTGTATTTGGCGAAGCAGAAGGTGAAGCTGCATCTTGCCTGTCACAGATCATTCTATCCAATCCGGATGGTGATCAGGTTCCTGTCACTTCAGAATGTGGTATGTTAACGGTACTACCGCCTGCAGATGCGCCCGTATTAACAAGTGCAACTGCCAGTGAAGGTCAGATTGATATCGACTGGACATTCGATCCATCTACTATAGAAGTTAATGACGAAGCTACCATAACACGTGAAACTATTGAACTTTCAATCCAGAGTTTCGATAACGGACAACTGGCAATTCATATGGTTAATACTGAAGATGTGGGCGGCTTCCAATTCGTAATTGACTCTGACGTAGGTGGATATTCATTAACTAGTGCTAGTGGCGGAACTGCAGGTGCCAACGGATTCATGATGTCAACCAATAATAGTGGGTTGGTCCTCGGATTCTCACTCACAGGCGCAGTAATTCCTGCTGGTGGTGGTGTGTTGGTATATGCCGATGTGGCTATCACTGGTGATGCGGGATGTTTCTCAATCTCTTCACCGGTCATTTCTGACGCTGGTGGTATTGCGCTGGATATAGCTATTGGTGATCCATTCTGTCTTGGTGATACTGAAGTATATGGTTGTACTGATCCTGAAGCGTTGAACTTCAATCCTGAAGCAACGATTGATGATGGAAGTTGTATCTATGACATACTCGGTTGCACCGATCCTGAAGCATTGAACTTTGATCCTGATGCGACTCTCGATGACGGAAGTTGCATGTACCCAACCGAATTGACATTCAATATTTACCGTGATGGTATGATGCATGATTCTGTTGTTGAAATATACACTTTCTCTGATATGGGCTTGGGTGCAGGTGCAACTTATTGTTACACCGTGACCGCCGTTCTGGAAGATGGTTCAGAAACAGATCATTCCAACGAACTGTGTGCCACGACTCCTGATGTGGGCTGCATGCTTGATTTCTATGCTGACCTTCCTGATAATACTGGTGAAGCTTCACTCATCATTGTTTCAGGTGTCACCGGAATAGAAGTAGGTGAATGTGATGAAATCGGTGTTTTCGATGACAACGCAATTCTTAACTCTGGCGACTGCGAAACTGTTTTAGGTGAATTACTGGTCGGTGCAGGTGTCTGGGCAAATGAACAGTTAAGTATAAGCGCCGTTGGTTCACTAGACTATTGTGACATTGGCGGCAATCAGTTCCCGGGTTATGTAGAAAATAATCCTGTTCTATTCAAATACTTCCATGCCGCTTCAGGTGTTGAGTATCTTGCTGATGCTACATTCTTGGTTGGTGATGGTGGATTCGGAGCGATGATTACGACAGTGACATTAGAAATAGTGACAGATGAAACACAAATAATCACATTGAATCCATTTATGAATAATATGTTCTCAACATACATTTCATTAAATGATCCTTCTGTTAGTCTTATGTTTAGTGATCAGGTCTTGATCGTACAGAACGATACGGGTGATTTTTATGTGCCACTGTATGGCATTGACCAGATTGGAGATTTGGATTATCTGGAATGTTATACTGCTTTCATCAATGGCAGTAATACTCTGGAATTCGAGTTTACAGGTTCGCGCGTTGATCAAGACACACCATTTATGGTAAATCCATTCATGAACGACATGATTCCGTATTTTGGCGAAAATACAATGCCTGCTTCTGTTGCCTTTGGACCACATAATGATGACATCCTAATTGTCTATAATGATTCTGGTGAATTCTATGTCCCATCATATGGTATTGATCTGATAAATGATCTTGTACCAGGAGAAGGATATGTGATGTTCCTCAGTGGCTCAACACCAATGGAATTCTCCTACCCCGCAGACGGTCTTGCCAGCCCGGTAGCAAACGAATGGGAAGCGCTGAAATCCGGTTTGGTATCGCAGCAATATGATGTGGTGAAAACGGGTGTTGTACAACCGATCATTATTACCGGCATCCAAGGTAATGTGGCTGTTGGTGATGAAATCGCAGTGTATGCAAATGGGACTCTGGTCGGCGCAACTCGTGTTGTAGATACCGATCGTCCGTTGCCTGTTACTGCTTGGGGTGCAATTGATCAATTTGGTGTGGACTTACCTGGTTATCAGGTAGGTGATGCCATTGAGATCAGATACTGGAGTCAGAGCCAAAATACTGAGCTCAGAGTGACCACAGATTTGAATGGTCAATACTTCGGTTTGTCACCATTGACAACTGGTAGACTTGTTGTTCATTCTGACTCTGCCGTACCGACACAGTTCAGCCTTGACCAGAACTATCCAAATCCGTTCAATCCGAACACAACCATTGAGTTCAGCTTACCGCATGATACAAAGATCACGATAAGCGTCTATGATATCATGGGCCGAGAAATCAGAACATTGGTTAGTCTAGCGGAAACCTCTGCTGGTTACCACAGTGTGGTTTGGGATGGTATGGATAAGAATGGTGTTAATGTTTCTGCTGGATTGTATATCTACTCAATGCAGGGTGAAGGTGTTTCTATCACTCGTAAAATGATTATGATGAAATAATCTAAATTCATCATAGAAATTGATACAAAACGGGGGAGTCCATACGGCTCCCCCGTTTTTATTTCGGGCATTACAATGAATCAAATAAGTGATTTCCATGCAGAAGTGAATGAATTTAAAAATTATCACGCATAAAGACAATAATAATTGTTTTATAAGAAATATATTGCACAAAAAGGACATGATATAATATATTATTACCGGTAAAAATGATAGAAAGGAAATCAAATGTACCGTAAATGCATGATTACATTAGCACTGCTCTCAATTTGGTTGGTTGTGTCTTGTGATCAAAACTCACCACTACAATACCAAGATCAGGACGTAGAAGTTTTGTCTGGAAGCCATCCCATTCAAGATGGAATTGATCTTTCATCCGGACCTCGAAGCGGATTCAATCCCAAAAATGGAATGACATCCGGAACTGATTCTACCGGTTTTTCAGTAGAACCATAAAATTCTGAAACAAAGGCAGTTAATAAAACACTATTTGAATGAAGATTTCTCCTCTAAATAAAGTACTACTTCAGATCAGTCACATGGGATATTTGGATTCATCCATTACATCAATGAATATCCTATCTGGCGTCGAACGACTGAGCTCATACTACGAGGAGATTACGCTCATCAAAAAAGTAAAGGATCATGTCCATTCAGGGCGAATTGCAAAAGCATTGGTCAGATTGAAAGAGCTTCATGCTCGTCCTGCACTTCGATTCCTGCCGTTTCAAGAAGTGGAAAAAAATGATGTACTCGCATTTATTAATTATGAAAGCGCTATATTTTATCGCATTGTTTATGATTATCCCACATACATCAATTATTTAAAAATTGCCAAACTACTTGCTATTTCAGCTGAAATGAATCTTATCATCGATTATCAGTTTGGTACAATTGAAGCTGAAAAGAATGACGACACCAGATTATTAGATCAATTTGCTGACATATTTAATAAAGAGGAACTCCCTGTGCTGGAAGTCATGGCGCATTTTAGGATGGGAGAAATACTCGCCGGTAAAGGTGATTTTAACACGGCTAATCAGAAATTCGATCAAGCGGAAGTCATCATTCAAAAAATTCAATCTGACCGATTAATGGTAACAGCGAAAAGTAACCGTGGATTTTTATGCTATCTTGAGAAAAACTACACAAATGCACTGCAGATTTTAACCGGAATAACCAATTGTGATGACTCCTTTCAAAAAAGTCTTATTTTTGAGAACATTGCATTGGTTTACGAAGCGCTGGGTGAATATGAAGACGCACTCTCTTATTGGTTACAATCGCTCAACATTTGCCAGGATCATGGTATACTCATGAACATCCCTGAAGACACACTGCATATTGGAGAGATTTACGAAGATTATTTGGAATCCGTGTCCCAGGCAAAATTCTTTTACAAATTGGGATATGAACAATCCATGATCATTTTTAGGGATGGTATCAATATATCCGGTACGATGAGAGCGGTTATTGAGAAGTACATTAGTTATTTTGCAGAGTATTATGTCCCTGAAGGGAAAACAAGAAACCGACCAACAGATACAGTATTTTCCTTTACCCTCGGAAAAACCTGGAAAGAGATCACGGAATTGTTTAGTTATAATGTCATCGTTTATCATAAATATAACTCACATTCAGTAAATGAAATGCTGGAACGTCTTTCTTTGAAACGTTCCAATTTCCAGGCGAAGCAACAAAAGTTAACAACAGCCGGATTTTTGATCCCAGATTTTAGAAAAAATATTCACAATCAAGAAAATAGAAATGTATTGGATTCGCTACAAGTCTATATCGAATATTATAAAGAATTAACTTGGAATGATATCTTCCAGCAATTTGAAAAGGATGCCCTGAAGTATATTGTTCTACATTATGGTACCAAGAGGGAAGATCTGATTAAGAAATTGAAAATTAGCTATCCAAATCTGAAGAATAAACTCGATGCGATAGAAAAATCATAATGAACTATTTTGAAAAAAATCAAAATTTTAAACTTAAGACAATCTCATATAAATCATATGTATTTTGCAATTCTACTATCCTTGTTTTCTATTGAATCTTTGAAGGGGTTGAGGGTATTTTTACAGGTTTATTTTAATCAACAAAAAGTCATTTTAATCAACAAAAAATAAATATGATTCCGAAAATGAGAAAGCTCAACGGAACTGGGATAATTTTATTTCTTTAACTAATAAACTAATTTCTTAAATAAGGAATTATCTTGAAAAAAATCACAGCAATCATCACATTGTGTATTATCCTACTAGGAATATACGGGTGCGAAAGTCCCGTAAAGCAAAGCGATAATAATTCTGGCCAAGGCAATACCTTGAATGACTCATCATTGAATGGCAATTTCATTGGAAGTGCTTCTGACTACTTCTATGATTTTGAAAAAAATATTGATGTTAAGTTCTATCGCTGGGATATCGCTGCCATCAATCAACCTATTTTGTTTAATCCAGACACAGATACTCTTAATTTCAGAACATTCCCTGAGTATTTGTTAAATATTGCGCCTGGTGAAATCGGTGAACCCTTCACTGACCTTAACAATAACGGATTATATGACACTGGTGAACCATTTGTTGATCAGGGTAATGGTCTTTGGGAGCTAGGTGAGCCTTTTATGGATTCCAATAATAACGGGTTCTTTGATGCAGGGGAGACCTATGAAGATATGAATGGTGATGGTTATTGGGAGCTAGGTGAGCCTTTTATGGATTCCAATAATAACGGGTTCTTTGATGCAGGGGAGACCTATGAAGATATGAATGGTGATGGTTATTGGACGGGTACAGAGCGACTCTATGACCTAAACGGTGATTGTATGTGGAATGATGCAGAGACATATGAAGATCTGGATAATAACGGAGAATGGACTCCTCCGGAGACTTTATCCAACCAATATATCAACTATAGTATTTGGGATCCTGCTGAACCCTATGAAGACTTGAATGACAATGGTCAATATGATCTCGCTGAACCCTTAACCGATTTAAACGGGGATTTAATCTGGACCGCTCATGAACCCTTTACTGATTGGGATGGCGATGATGAGTGGGATGATATAGATACATACAATGACGGATACGGTGATGGGGTCGCTGATATCCTTCCCGATGGGACTCCTCTGGATATTGTTGCTTGCGGTTGTATCCATATCTTTACTGATATAAATATTCAGTGTGGAACGCAAGATAATTATGAACCGGAATGTGGAGATACATACAATGATTTGAATGGTAATGGTATATACGATACGGTTGCGGAACCCTATGAGGATATTTATTCTCCCTTCGGACAGTTTAACCCTGATGAATTATTTGAAGATGTGAATGATGATGGTGTCTGGACTCCCGCCGAACCATTCACTAATCTGAACACCAATGTACAACCGCATATCTGGAATGACGATGAGGACTTTGAAGATTGGAATAGTGATGGTGTTTGGACACCTGGCGAACCTGTGGTGTATGAATATTATGTGAATGGGGTTTGGAATGATGCTGAAAATTTTGATGACCTGGACGGAGATAATATTTGGGATAACAATGGGGAACAGTTTGAAGATATGAATGGTGATTGTCTCTGGAGCGTTGGAGAATCGTTCTTGGATCAACCCGATGATCCTTCGGTTGCTGAATGGAACAGCTTCACTGAACAGCATCTATTCTTTAATGAAACTATTGTGAATAATATACCAGTGGAGATATTTTCCAATCAGATAAATCATTTAAAGATGTTCTACTGGGATTTTGACCTGGGAAGATACACTCAAGCCGTTTCAGTCTGGGAATGGAAAGACACCACAATAACTTTCCACGACCCCTATGATTCAGTAATTTACCAACAACCGGTCGTTTCACCGCCGTCCGGGAATAATTCATATTACATTGACAGAGGTGAATGGGTAGGTTCATCCTATGTGTACACTTCTGGAGACAGCTTGTTTTCTACTACCTTCCATATGAAGGAAAAGATGTTGGGTTTGGATTCACTTATGTACAAACATCCCGCAGATTGTAATCGCAATGGGGTGGTGGATCCATCTGAATTTTGGTCTGACATAAATAGCAACGGACAACATGAATCTGATGAACCATACACAGATCAAGGGAATGGAATACTGGATTTGGAAGAACCATACTTTGACAGAGATGAACCCGGTGAAGATGGGTATGGCGTTTATAACCTTGACGAGCCTTTTGTAGACATGAACTGTAACGGGGCTTGGGATCCGGCTGAGACCGTTGATACCGGTAATGGAATTTGGGATGGTCCCGAACCAGATGACTTGGTCGTCCGCTCAATCGAACCCAGCAACTTGTTAGTTTCATTTGACAATCACCCTGATTTATCTACATATAGAGTATTATTAACAATAGGTTCAGAGGAATGGTTCGAGGACTGCGGTCCCGACAGCTTATGTGAGGGAGACCCAGATTATATAGTGGCAGATGAGGGGGAAGGTAACGGAACTTATGACCCTGGTGAAGTTTTTGATGATTTTAATGGAAATGGTATATGTTGCGAACCAGCTGACTCAGTTATCACATACGATGGACAATTGATTAGAAATATCATTGAAGTTAGTCAATATGATAATGTTCGAACAAAACAAGTTGCAAACGTGGATTCACTGGTTACTGTTTATTCATATAATATTATAGAAGAATATGAGGTCAATCCAGATGACAATAATTATTACATTACAAAGACTAAATCGCTTTATAATGACTCAACCAATCCCGGGATAGTTAATAGCAACTATGATTATCACATTTTTAAAGCAAATAGTCATGTTTATAAACTCGTACATCCAAGTTATTTCCTGCCACCTGGATTTTATTCTCCATTAGGTGGTGCTCTTGAAGACGGATTCTGGTTTGAAAACTTCTCCGTAGATGAAGTGCTTTATTACACTCCGGGCGGGAATTTTAGAGATGGCGAATATGTTTTTCGCGATACGACCGTAACCACAGCGATCGGGAATTATTACATTGAAAAATCATTTTCAGTTGACCAAGATAATGTAACGGTCCCGGCTAGGAAAAATTTAGGTTATAGATTGGACGGGGAAGTTATTTGTTATGCGAATGAAACCCTTGAGGGTGTTGTATCCATATCCCAATGCCCCAAAGATACTACCTTTGCTAACGTTTTTAAAGTTACCAATCAAATCCAAATGACGCTGATTGGACCGGGAATAAAATACGGTGAGAAAACAATTACATGGCTCGCCAGTAACCATGGGATGGTGAAAGAGCAGGTATTCATCCGATGGAACGAGGCACCGTGGGAATCTTCCAGTGACTGGATTGAGTATTCAAAACTTGAATTGGCAGAATTCCGCGAGCTCAATACTGGGTCCGGTGGGTTGATGCGCAACCTGTTCGGACAAACGAAATCGGTGAATCTTAATACGTTTGGAAATGAGGGAGAACTCGACTATGATCCTTATCAGATCAAACGTACAGCCGGTTTCCAGAGAATTAGTTTACCATCGAACAATGATTAATTAGGTGCAGGTAATGAAAAAAAATCTCATAAGACTTATTATTACGGCATCCATTGTAAATATTTTGCTGTTTGCAGGTACAGATGGAACCATACGAGGTAAGGTAACCGATTTCGAAGGGGTTCCTTTGCCGGGCGCCCAAGTGTACATCGAGTCACTCTCTTTGGGGACGATGGCAGACATTCAGGGAAGCTACATCATCTTGAACATACCGGTGGGTACATATGATATAACAGTTGGCATGATGGGTTATCAGAGACAGATCATGTCCAATGTAGCTGTCATGATGGACAAAACCCTATGGCTTAATTTTTCTCTTCCACAAGAAGCCATCGAAGGTGAAACCATTGTGGTTTCAGGACGGAAAGACTTGATTGAAAAGGGTGAAACCAGTAAAAATATTACCATTGACAAAAAAACCATTGAAGCACTTCCCATACGAGATATTACTGAATTATATTTGCTTCAATCCGGCGTGGTCAAGGTGGAAAGCCGGACACAAGGAATCCCTGATCATGAAGAGCGGGGTTTAGAAGAAATCCATGTTCGTGGTGGACGAGCCGGTGAAATAGCTTACATGATTGATGGTCTCTATATTAGAAATCCCATTTTTGGCGGTATAGGAAACGGGACGCGCTTAAACTTATTCGCTGTAAAAGAATTTGACTGGCAACCAGGTGGATTTAATGCTGAATATGGTGATGCCATGTCCGCTGTTTCTAATATGCATACTAATTCAGGAACCGATAATTTCTCCATTAAATTCCGACATGAGACCAGCATGATGGGAGAATTACTGGGTTCTAGGTATGATGAGCTCAGAGGGTATAATGATTATTTAGTCGGTTTTGGTGGAAAAATCCCCGGAGTAAACAAATTGTACTATTGGGTTTCCGGGCAATATACCAACAAAGAAAATTATCGTGTGTACAAATTTGATGATATTGTCTATGAAGAGAATGATCCTTTTAACCAACAAAATATGGAAAATCTCGTGCAACCATGGGATAATGTGAAAGGCTTCCGAGGTTTCGGATTTGACAAAACATGGGATGTGTTCGGAAAACTATCATACAACCCGACAGCAAAGATGAGATTTAACCTGTCGTACTGGACTGTTGGTGCACACCGTAAAGGATTTAGTCAAAGATATCTATATTGGGATGAAGGTCAAAATGAGCTTTTCAGAGATACAGATCGATATACGATCGAATTTAACCATACATTGACCAGCCGGACATTTTACACGGCAAGAGCTTCCCACTTCGTGCAAGACCAGTTTCAGGGTGTTCGATGGGAGGACAGTGACAGTGATGGATATCCAGATTGGTTTGAATGGAGAAATCCTGCAGGACCCGGCCAAAGTTCTTCTGATCCTTATGATGCAAGCATTATTCCGTATCTGTTGTCAGAAAATGGAGATACCGTTCTCTACACTATGAGAGATGAGAGAACTGGGTGGTATTATGGTGCAAAGCCAGGAGAATACAATTGGGAAGCAGCAGAAGACTTCACTGATGTGAATCATAACGGTGTTTGGGATCAGGGGGAGCCATTTGATGACGGTTCTAATTCTGGTCAAATGGATGGAGTGTGGAATGGTCCAGAAAGTACGGGAAGTTCAAAATATCGGGATAACAGTTATTGGTTGACACCTGAAATGTATGAAGATTATACTCCATTCCTTGATAATAAATTTGACGTTACCCAAATTAACTTGAATCCATACATAAACGGAAACGGTTTTATACCAGACCCAGATGATATACAATCCTGGTTGCAATGGATATCATCAAATTATTACTATGGATGGAACGAAGGCAGTGCCTTTGGTGGGAATGATCGATTTTATGGTACATCCAGTGCTATCACCAAAGAGTTTAGAATCGATGCAACGTCTCAAGTCACGGATTTATGGAAAATTCGTACTGGGTTTGATTATAAACGACACAGTTTAAACTTTTTGGAAGTGAAAAATCCTTGGGAGGGGAGCGCTGCATTCACTCAAAGTTTTGCTGAATATTTTTTAGATACCGGTCCCGATGGTCTATTGCCACCTGACACGGATTATCCAGGGCCTGATGTGGGAGAAGGCAACCATAAATGGGATGAAGGCGAATCTTTTGAGGACGCTAATAAGAACAACGAATGGGATGATTTCAGAGAGCCGGAAGAATTATCTCTTTATATCCAGAATATTTATGAAGTACCATGGATGGTCATCAATGCAGGTGTTCGTGTGGATATGGTGAATTATAATACTCAAATCTGGGCTGATACTCTCGGTAATACATCTCCCAATTTACCCTGGTATTATGCTGATCTGAATGAGAATGGTGTAAGAGATCCCGGTGAAGCAGTTTCTTCATCACCTGGGTTTGCCCATCAGAGAGTGCTTTTCACCGACGCAAACTGGTTTTCAAAAATCAGCCCACGCCTTGGATTCTCGCACGTGATTACTGATCAGGCAACATTTACTTTTAATTATGGAATATATTATCAAACTCCGATTTATCAAAATGTATATTTGAACACAAATCGACTTGAAGACCCCGAAACTTTATTTGAAGAAAGTGAAGGATTACTGGGTAATGCCACAATGAGTGCTTCCCGGACACAGCAATATGAATTCGGTTTTAATATCCAGGTAAACCCCAATTGGGCTTTTCAGCTTGCCGGATGGGTAAGAGATATGGACCAATTGTCCACAACGAAATCATATCGTAGTGGTGTTTACTCATATGAAGTTTTCTCAAATGGGGATTATGGAAGTGCTAAAGGATTTGATTTTACGCTTGAAAACAGAGGAATGTTGATCAATGCACTGCTACAGTACACGTATTCCGTTGCCAAAGCAAACAGTGAATACGATTGGGCGGCTATTGGAAGTGAAGCACTAGATGCACCTTCGCAGGAATTCCTAATGCCATTTGATAGAACTCATGATCTGACTTTAACATTATACACCCGTTTACCGTACAATATAAACACCAGTTTAACGGGCTTCTATCAATCCGGTGCGCCATATACACCTAAAATCTGGATCGGTGATCAACCCGAAGACGATCTGGAAAATAAATACTCCAAAAGAGCACCTGCATATAAAAACATTAACTTATCTTTTTCCAAATATGTCCAAATCTCAAATTATAAACTGGCATTGGGATTAAATGTGTTCAACGTGTTTGATATCAAAAATGCAATAGATATTTGGCCTCTGACAGGTGAGCCGGATGATCCAGGTGAGCATTATCTTCAGGATGTTGGTCTTCCGGATAACGAACATGATAAATCCGGATCATACTATGATAGGCCATGGAATTTTAACAGTCCTCGTGAGATCAATTTCTTTGTACAAATAGATTTTA
>JABMOW010000107.1 GCA_013204025.1 Fidelibacterota bacterium
AATGGTGCCGCTGAGGTGACTCGAACACCTGACCCACGCATTACGAATGCGTTGCTCTACCAACTGAGCTAAGGTGGCAATTCTGTCTGTGAACAGGGCGAAAATTTAGGACTGGAGTGATATTCATTTGAGGGTTTTTATCTGATGGGACGAGTTCAGAGGCACAATGCCGCCACCAAACCAATAATATTTTTCATTCACCTTCAATTGCTTAAATTATCCATTGATATGAGTATGGATAATATCCCAATGACTAGCCGTATTTACCACCAAATTAGAAAACTCGGGCGTTGCCTGACCCCGATCTTTTTTATAGTTGTTTTCATCACAACCGGCTGGGGATGTCGGCTTTGGGCGGTCCTTGCGTCTGACGGGCGCGACCTTTATAATCCGGGTACCGTTGATTTATCCTGTTTGTATCAGGAGTTGTACCTGTTGCAACAGCAGGGTGGCCTTCCAACAAATTCGTGGCCATATAATAATAATGACGGGTGGGGGATTTCCTATTATTATCAACCCGGCTTTCATCTTATGCTAAATACGATTCGATCTTCTGAGCCCGCCGCAATCGACTCCATTTTATTTGAAAACACTATTACTTCTCTGTTCTCTCCATTGAATCATACAAATATCGCAATGGGGCATGTCCGCACCGCATCATCTGGCGCTATCAGCATTCCGAATCCACACCCATTTGTATTTCGGGACAGTGCTGTCACATACACGTTCATTCATAATGGAAGCGTCGATAAATCGACACTTCTGAATTTGCTGACCGATGACGAAACTGATTATTCTTGGATAAATCAGCATCCACCGCAAACCTATGGATATGGAGACTGGCAAACCGATGGGTGGGATTATGTGGTTGACTCTGAATTATTTTTTCTTTGGCTTGTACAATCAATTCAGCAGAACGACGGAGATATCAATTCAGGAATGAATGAGGCGTTGGGGGTTCTTGAACAGGTTCGACCGAATGATCATAAAAATTTCATTTTCTCCGATGGAGAAGATCTGTATGCTTATCGATCCAATATGCTTGTTTTCCCTAATCTATATTATACATTACCGACTAACAATATTTTTCATTATGCAATCATGAGTTCGCCGCCCACCACTGGCCCGGCAGGTGAATTGAATTGGGTGGAAATCCCTCATCGTTCTCTGGTTAAGTTCTCACCGGGAGGATTAATCAATGTGGACGACCACCTGTTCCCCGGATTATTATCATCAGAAACGGATGTTGTTCCTGCCGCGATGAATCTTTCAAATTATCCGAATCCCTTTAATTCCAATACGCAGATCAACTTTACAATTCCCAACTCGGCTCCGATCTGGCTCAGACTCATTGACATCAATGGAAAAACCGTACGACAATTTTCTGAAGGTGAAGTCTTTTCTCCGGGAGAATATCAGTTCCTCTGGAATGGAAAGGATAGTTCGGGGAACGCCATGAGTTCGGGGATTTATTTTATCCGTTTACACACAGATGCGGTTTCAGATGTTCGTAAAATAATCCTGGTCAGGTGAGGGGGTTGTATGATTGAATTGGTGAAGCAAAAGCACTCCCTGTTTTTCCCATTATGGGTGATTTTATTTTCGTTTGTGTTGTGTCAGCAGACTGATATCAAACAATTCGTCGAAGAAATCCCCATCGTGCCTATTCCGCTTGATGGTCCTGCAGCGGAGAGCCGGGCGGAATTTTCAGGGCTTGCCTGGTTTGGGGAATATCTGATTATGTTACCCCAATACCCCGAAAGATATGGTAATCATTTTTTTATCATCCATCAGGATTCGTTACGCGGATTTCTTCAGAGTGGAAGTTCCAGTACAGTCACACCTACGCCACTACCAGTCAACATGCCAGATTTTTCCTCAATCATTCCAGGATATGAGGGATTCGAAGCCATTGATTTCTATCATGATCGGGTATTTATCACTATTGAGAGTGAAGCGGGATCAGGCGTGATGGGCTATTTAATCACCGGTACGGTTTCGCCAGGATTTACGGATATTGACCTGGATGTCAATTCATTGAGAAAAATCCCACCCCAAACCCATTTACCAAATTTTAGTGAGGAATCGTTGATCATCGTAGATAATACTGTTTGTACGATTTATGAGATCAATAGCTCTGAACTGAATAAACATTCCGTTATGCATACTTTTTCGATAGATGGGAACTCATCGGGGACGATTCCTTTTCCATCCATAGAATACCGAATTACTGATACTACCCGCCCAGATCACAACAACCGATTCTGGGTAATTAACTACCTTTGGCCGGGGGACGGAGATGATCTTAATGTTGTGGAAGATCCACTATTTCAGAAATATGGAAAAGGTTCATCGCATTCTAGCAGCAAAACGGTTGAGCGCCTGATTCAACTTGAGTACACTTCTAATGGAATTATCCTGACGGAGTCACCGCCTATTTTGTTGCAGCTTGAAAAAGGACAATCCCGTAATTGGGAGGGAATCGTTCGATTTCAAGATGTTGGGTTTTTACTAGTCACAGATAAATATCCCAAAACTATTTTAGCTTTTGTTCCTTATGCTATGAACGATCAACGCTGATTTATCTCTGAATCAATATCGACATGAGTTAATACAAATGAGAGCTTCCAATAACAGTGGTTTAACATGTGGGCCGGCTTGGATTATCGTTTGTAAACAACTACCAGCAACTTTCAACCGGTATGACATTAGACGAATGTGACGATTAGCATTGCTTTAGTGTTCGATGCTGTTCAGATATGGCAATAACTTCTGAATTTCCTCTGTCGTGGTTTGGGATTCCCAAATCCCTGCGGCTTTAGAAACGACTACCAGAATAAGGAAGCTCCCCACAATAATAAATGCCAGCCTTCGCGTAGTCCAAAAGGAGGTTCTTAATGGCAACGTTTCGAATTGAAGCGCTTTGTTTACCGGGCACGCATCGGTGCATGCAACACAACCGGTACATTCTGCGCTGATGATGTAAGGCTTTTTATCCACCGGTAAATATGCTGGACAGACTTTTGCACAGAGACCGCAATCTGTGCAGGCATTGTCATCGCGGGCTATTCTTGAAGGACTGATGAAAGAAAAAATACCTAGAAAGCCTCCGTACGGGCAAAGATATCTGCACCAGAAATTTCTGATAAATAAAGAAAAAACCGCCAGAAGAACCAACACTGTTATGGCCATTCCGCTCATGCTGGCAAAGAATGATAGCATTTTGACATCGGCCATTTTCCAGTACTGTCCACCGAGAATAGATTCTAAACGGCCCACATCCATTCTTAGCACCGAAATCACAAAAAAGTACATTAATAAATATTTTATGCTGCGCAGAGGGATGTCAATCCATTTTGGGGGTTTATAATTTTTACCGAAAATTTGATACCCAAGTTTCCACAGCCATTCTGATACCGTCCCTACAGGACAAAACCAACTACAGAACGCTTTCTTAAACAGAAACGAAATTATCACGGCAAAAAGAAGGATAACAACTCCCGCAGGATGCACGTGGTCCATTATGCCTGTCATGAAAAAATATTTTAGCGATATGAGAGAACCAATGGGTAAAAAACCATCGACAGCCTGTGGTTTTGATAAGGATGAAAATCCGGTTAACGAAAGCGAACTGATAAAAACGGTAAATTGTATCCCTGCAAGAATCGTGATCGCGAAGATGAACCACTGAACCTTGTTTCTATCAGAACGAAAGATGCTCAGGTGTCGTTTTTTCAGTTTGATTTTTTTTGCACTTGCCACTGGATATAATTTATGTCTTTAAAGGCATAATTTATTCTGCAAGACCTGGAAATCAACCTTCAGATTATTTAACTAAATTGTGTTTTTCCTGCATCCAACCGTTTATTCCATCTCGAAGATTGTAAACTCTTTTAAAGCCTGAATCGATTAACAGTTTAGATGCAACAGTGCTTCTATTTCCTGATCTGCAATAAACCAGTATCGTTTCGTTTTTATGGTTCTCCAATTCGTGTATCCGCGCCTGTAATTCCTGTACCGGGATTAGTTGCGCTTGATTAATATGTCCTGATTGAAATTCTGGTGGAGTTCTCACATCCAGAATTATTGGTGTCAGATTTTGAATCACTTCAAGAGCATTTTTTGAGGATATTTCTTCGTATTGGGGATGAGCGAAATCAATGACATGTATTAAACCGTTTTCTCCATCAATAATTGTTGGGTAATTACCAAGGTTTGTCATTTTAATTTTCTTGTCGGCTTCAAGCGATTTACCAATCTCAAACAAAACTTGAAGATCCGGAATTTCCAGAATCTCGCCTCCCGCAGGACTCAAAAACACGACATAATCTCCGCGATAAACTGTGAAATTGGTTGTTGCCTCAATGTGCTCTGACAATTCAATTACCCGCAATCCTTCAATTATTTCTCCTGACACCGAAGCATTCGGTACCTCAACGGTGCAAGAGCTATTGCATCCTGATGCGCCGATGTATCCCAGCAGAATCAAAACGAATTTTATTATGTTACCATTTACTTTCACGAAAATCCCTTCAATATTGTATTAGAGATGAATTATTGGATAAGAAGTTACTAAAATTAATTGAAGGTTGGTTTAAACTCTGCTAATTTTACTCGGTGGTGCGCCCATATGGCAGCCGAGACGGTCACATTGGCGGATAAGTCGCGCTATATTTCAGAGATTTTCTCAATGTTCTCATTGGAACATCATTTGTATTCACCAGACCAAGCTTGTGATTGGTAAACGAATTACAAAAAAACTTAAGAAAAATCAAATGAAAGGAAAATATCATGACTTTAGTAAAATGGACACCCGTAATTAGCAGACCCGTTTCTCACATGATGGATGACATGGAGACTTGGATGGATCAGATATTTAGGCGAAACACCATAATTCCAGGAGAGGATAAAACCTGGACCCCCGCATTTTCAGTATCCGAAAATGACAAGGAGTTTGTTATTTCCGCGGACCTACCGGGTATGGAGAAAAAAGATGTGGAAATTTCTGTAGAAGAAAACGTGCTGACTATTTCAGGGGAGCGAAAGTCCTCGCTGGAAGACAACAGCAAGCATTACAGCGAAATCTTCTTTGGGAAATTTTCTCGCTCGTTTACATTGCCAGAGAATGTAAAAGAAAATGAAATTCAAGCAACGTTTAAAAATGGAGCGCTTACACTGAACTTGCCCAAAGCAGAGCCAATCAAACCCGTCGTCAACAAAATCGCAATTAAATAATAAACGTACCATCAAAAAACGGGGACCGGACTATCGGTTCCCGTTTTTTATTTTCTGATAAATAACCGGCTTCGCGGTTAATCTTCTTTGCCTTGCGGTGCAATATTCAGTTTAATTTCTTCCTCGCCTCGTTGGATAACCACTGGAACCTCGACTCCTGCAGTGCAACTCTGTAACGCAAACATATAATCATAAATATTCATCGTCGTGATGTTATTAATGCTGATAATAATATCTCCAGCTTGCATTCCTGCACGACCTGCCGGTGCCATTTCTCGCACACCACTGATTTTAAATCCATCGCCACTATAAACAAAATCTGGAATAACTCCAAACGTAACGCTATATCCTTTTCTACCAGAATGTTTTTGGGATTCCACTTTCACATATTCTGGCTTCTCTGATGCGGTTAACACACGCTGAGTTAATCTGGCAATTAAATCTGTCACCTTTGCAGTCCCGGGAAAATTCAACAACTCCACATCATCTGACGGTCTGTGGTAGTCTTCATGCGCGCCAGTGAAGAAAAACAATACCGGAATGCTCTTTAAATAAAACGATTGATGATCGCTGGAACCAAATCCTTCTTCGTCAAATGTGAAGTCAAGAGAGTCGGTATTGATATCAGTCAGCAGGGATTCCCAAGACAATGAAGTACCCGTACCACCAATGACCAAGCTGTTTTCCTGGAGTCGCCCAACCATATCCATATTGAACATGGCGACAGCACTATCAAGGTGTATCGATGGATGCTCGACGAAATATGCAGAACCCAACAAGCCTACTTCCTCCGCGCCAAATGCAATAAATAAAAGGGATCGTCTGGGTGATATAGGGCTGGTATCCGGTGAAAAATATGCCGCCAGTTCTAAAAGCGCGGCAATTCCGGATGCATTATCATCTGCACCATTATGAATTTCATGAAGATCTGGAGCCATTGAATTGCTGCCTTCGCCGCCCCATCCCAAATGATCCATGTGGCCACCCAGTATCAACCACTCGTCTTTAAGCGTCCCACTGCCCGGGATTGAACCAATCACATTTCGAGAGGTCAATAATTCAGGGTCAATATCTGTACTGACAGTTATGGTTTTCCCAATTTCAAAACTCGACGGATTCGGACTTCCATTCTTATTGATTTTATCCTGCAACTCTTCGACAGATGGATGCCCAGAAAATGAGAGCCAATCATCAATGACGCTTCTTTTAACATGAACAGCAGGAATTCCAACACTTTGCTTTCCACCCAATGAACCTCCTGTTTTAAGCTTATCGTTATCGTGATCTTCGAATGGACCCGTGACAAAAATAATTCCGGAGGCGCCCCTTTCTCTTGCTGCCATTGCTTTGTACCGGAGGGGAGAAAATTGTGCGAACTCGCCATCTTGGATTTCGCCATCAGGAGAATACCTCATCACTATAACAATTTTTCCTTTTACATCCAGCCCTTCATAATCATCGTAGTTAAGGTCGGGGGTTGAAATTCCATAACCTGCAAAAACGATCGGAGCCGTTATTTGTCCAGATGATGAAAACGAGAGCGTCGTAAAATCTGAATCAGAGATTCTTTCCTCGGATGAAATAAAATTCTTTTTCCCTAGAGCCATCCCTGCTGCAAATTCAAATTCCTGAAAAAAACTATTACCAACGGGGATTAAACCATAGGCGTCGAAACATTTTGCAACGTAGGCTGCTGTCTGGTGATCGGATTTAGACCCCGCTTTACGACCCTCCATTTGGTCGCTTGCCAGAAATGAAATATGAGTATAAATATCATCTGCTGTGATGTTTTTATCATCAGGGATTGAAGGATTTTTGCAGGCGATTATTAAGATCAGTAATAATATCATTTTTTTCATACGAATTTCCTTATAAGTTCAATTTCATCGGTAATTATTCCGTCTACGTTCATTTGCCGGACCGTTTCCAACTTTTCTTCGGTATTTACTGTCCAGATATTTACTTTTAATCCAAATCTATGACAGGCATTTACAATTCTGTTATTCGCCAATTCCAAGTGTAAATGCAAAGCATCCGCTCTTACCAAGAACGACAGGATTATTGGTAGAAACCAGAGAACGCTATCGGTCCTTTTATCCCATAGTAATCCGGTTTGAATTGTACTGTCAATTTTTTTTACTTTCCTAAGCGCAAACAGATTAAAAGAGGAAATAAGGGTGGTGTCGATTTCACGGTGGAGACGAACCAACTTGATCACGCTTTCTTCGAATCCCGCACACTTCATTCGCTCAACTTTAATCTCTAAGTTCATCCATTTTCCTGCAGGTATTTTTGTCCACACATCTTCCAGCAGTGGCATCATTTGGTTTTCATTAAAATTGATATCCGCGATTTTTTTTTGAAACCCAATTATGTCAGAATAATTTGAATCTCTGATCACAATTGCAACCTCTGCTTCACTGTGGAATTCTGCGTTATGGTGCAGCACCAGACATCCATCTTTTGTCTGTCGAATATCCGCTTCCGCGCCATCTGCACCAAAGAATAGAGCAGATTTAATCGCTCCGATTGTGTTTTCATGTGCAGATTTAGAGTACCCTCTGTGCCCGAGAACAATTAGCTTTCCAGTTGGATAAAATCGGCTCGCATCAGGACACCATCTCAGAAAAGATATCCGCAGAATTATGACTACTGCAATAAAGAGGGCAAATAATGTTGTTATCATGAAGAAAAAATTACCAATATCGTTATATCAATCATGACTTTTAATTACGCATCAATGGCATGTTTACCGAGATAGGGGGATCGGTATTTTGATTGTAAGTTGTTTTTGGATTGTTTGATATTCTTGTTTTAGTGGCTTCGTGCTGCCTTATTGTTTTGGATTCTGATTGATGGCTCTGCAAATTTTGGGTCAAGGACGAATGGAAATGTGCATAAGTTGTGAATAAAAATTTTCAATAGGAAGCTCTCGCTTGGAAAAAGAATCTCTGTGGAATAAATGTCTCGTCTATTTTAAGGAAAGAATTCCGGAACAGGCATACCAAACATGGTTTGATGGAATTGCTATATCCACTTTAACTTCCGAAGAAATCGTATTACAGGTACCCAATCAGTTTCACTATGAGTGGCTTGAGTCCAAATATCGGCATTTGATTGATGCTGCCATAAAAGACGTTTTCGATAAGCCTCTTATCGTTAATTATAGCGTAGTGGTAAGCCATAAAAAACCAAACGAAATTCCGTCATTAGTACAAAAAGAGAATGTCATTCCGCCGGGATATCAGGAGAAGACCCAACTTAACAGCCGATATTTATTTGATAATTTTATCGAAGGAAAAGGAAATCAACTGGCAAAAGCTGCATCCTATTCTGTCGCAGAAAGACCCGGACAGACCCCGTTTAATCCGCTGCTGATTTATAGTATAACCGGACTTGGGAAAACACATCTTTTGCAGGCGATAGGTAATTTTTGTATTCGACGGTACCCTTCAATGAGAGTGCAATATCTGACCAGTGAAAAATTTATGCTGGACTTTATCAAAGCCATTCAAGAGAATAAGTCCACAGAGTTTGCCGGCGCTTACCGTGGCGTGGACATGTTATTGCTCGACGATGTTCAATTTTTTCAAAAAAAGGAGCAAACTCAGGAACAGTTTTTCCATTTGTTTAATGAATTATATCAACAAGGAAAACAAATCGTTTTAACTACCGATCGCCCTCCCAATGAGCTCACGGGATTAAAAGATCGGCTTATCTCACGATTTCAATCCGGTCTTATGGTGGATATTCAACCACCCGATTTAGAGACCCGAATTGCGATTTTGTCGAAGAAAGCTCACGACGATCATCTTGAAATACCATTTGAAATTATTGAATACATCGCTTCTCATATCAAGAGAAACGTGAGAGAGCTTGAAGGAACTATGGTGAGACTCCTGGCGCGATCATCCTTGTATCGAAAAGACATTACCATGGAATTGGCGCGTGAAGTTCTAGAAGAGATTTTAGGCAGAGAGGCCTTCATTGGAGTGACAATTGATCACGTAATCAAAAGTACCAGCAAAGAGTGGAAAGTTTCCGAAAGACAACTTGTTGGAAAGGGACGAAAAATGGAAATTGCTATGGCTCGACAGATTGCGATGTACCTTTCCCGCGAACTTACCGGAGCATCACTATTCAACATTGGCTTACATCTTGGGGGAAGAGATCACTCAACTGTCATTCATGCATGCAAAACCGTTGAAAAGAAAATGTCTAATGATAATGAATTGAAAAAGCGAATACTGCGATTAAAAAACGAATTGCAACCGGTTGGTGGTATTTCAACATATTAGCTGTAATATTTAATAACTCAATTAGGAAATAAAATGGGCAATAAAATACTCGTCGTTGACGATGATACTCAATTGACTGATTTACTTGGAGAGTTTCTTGAGTCTCATGGGTTTTCTGTTACTGCGCGCCACACACCAGAAAAAGCGTTTAAATATCTGGATCGCGAGACGGCTGATCTCTTGGTTCTAGATATTATGCTGCCGGGGATGGACGGCCTTCAATTCTTGCGTAAATTGAGGGAGAACTCAAGCGTTCCTGTAATTATGCTGACCGCCAGAGGCGAGGTTTCTGACCGGATCATCGGACTTGAGTTGGGCGCAGATGATTACATGCCAAAACCCTTTGAGCCCCGCGAGCTACTTGCCAGAATTCAATCAATTCTCAGGAGAAGTCACGCCCCCGCCGAACTTCAAGATATTCTTACGTTTGAAGGCCTTTTAGTTGACAAGCTTCGTCAAGAAGTTCATCTCGATGGACAACTCGTGCATTTATCCACAACGGAGTTTGAAGCGCTTTCTTTGTTTTCCAGTAATGCGGGGAAAGTATTGGATCGTGAGTTTTTAGTTGAGAATATACGCGGTATCCGGTGGCAATCTTATGACCGCTCTATCGATGTCTTGGTTAGTCGGTTACGCTCAAAGCTTGGGGAAACCCCTAATTCCATGAGGTTTATTAAAACAATCCACGGAGTAGGATATAAATTTGTGGCGCTCCCTCAAAAATAGCTCTCTTTTCTTACTTCCTTTCCGCAAAAGTCTTTTTTTAAGAATTGCGATGATGGTGACGACATTCACCGTCGCGCTTATTATGGTAATTTACTTTGTTGTTTATTTATCCTTCACTGAGCAGGACACGATATTAGACACACATGAGTTTTACTATTATTCTCATATGGTGGAATCCTGGGGCATGCCCCCCGATACAACTATAATTCTAAAAGATCTGAAAAATCTTAAGATGATTGGCGGAATTTATAAAGAAGGTGTGAAAGTTTGGTCTTTCCCAAATGATTTTTCCCGTGAAGGATATTTGGAATACTCCGATAGTCAATATCTTGGCGATTTGTACGAAATACAAATCCCCTTGTACGTCACTTTCGGCGATCTATATCAACTTCCAGCCGCCACTGTTGAAAATGGAGATTTTATATATTATTTGGCAATAAATTTTGAGTCTCCGTCTGAACTAATGTTAAGAATGGTTCCTGCGTCTATACTCACGCTTGCCTTCATGATCATTCTATTCTTGTTTCTACAACGTTACTTGTACCCGATCAAATTGATGAAAAGGCGCATATTTGCCCTCGAAGGCGGTGATTTAGATTCTACAATTACTATCCGTGGCGAAGATGAACTTGCAGATCTTTCCAAGACGATTAATAAATTAATATTCGATATTAAATCGCTTTTAACCAAGAAACAAAACCTGCTTGCCGATGTAAGTCACGAGTTAAGATCCCCTCTCGCCAGAATGCAACTACTGATTGAAATGTTACCTACGCATAAGAATGCTATTCGGTTAAAAAATGAAGTGCGATATCTCGAACAAATTATTTCTAATCTTTTGCTTTCTGACAAACTATCTGTTCCTTATAAAAATCTTGAGCTATCTGAGGTAGGCCTGCCTGATTTTTTAGATAGAATTATCGCAAGAATTCCTCAATCATCTTCCGAAATAAAGGTTGTGGGTGAGATTCCCAATATAAAATTGAAAATTGACAGCACAAAGATGGGGATTGCCTTTACTAATCTTTTGGGGAATGCTATTAAGTATGGCAGATCTTCAACACCAATTCAAATCGTTTGCAATGCTGATAATCTATATTTTTCCTTTATTGTTCAAGATTTTGGTACTGGTATTAACCCTGACGATTTAAAAAGAATTACAGAACCATTTTTCCGAGTAGCATCAGAAAGACAAAAGGGCGGGATTGGTTTGGGTTTATCAATAACTCAAAAAATTGCTTCCACTCACGGTGGAGATTTGCTAATCCAAAGTGAAGTGGGAAAGGGATCGGTGTTCACAATTCGACTTCCAGCTTCTCTGATAATATAGTATTAATAAAATATTTTTTATATTCATAAATAATTTGTAATATACTGCTGTTAATCCAACATTAAAAACAGGAGTTTAACATCTATATGGAAAAATCCAGCCTTAATAAAGTAATTCTAATAGGTCGTGTGGGAGATAAGCCTGAGGGGCGTTATACCTCTGGTGGCAAATCTACCTCCAGCTTTTCAATTGCAACCAATGAGACCTGGGGTATCGATGATAACCGCCAGGAACATACAGAGTGGCACAACATTGTCGCGTGGGGGAAACTTGCAGAATTTTCATCAGATTATCTGCAAAAAGGCCAATTGATTTGCATCGAGGGCAAATTAAGGACCCGCGTCTGGAAAGACAAGGAAGAGAATTCACGAAAAACAACTGAAATTGTCGCTGACAGAGTTACGCCATTGGAGTGGAAAGGAAAAAAATCTTCGGTTGATACTGAAGTATCGGACGCGGATGACGATGAAGAGGAATTGCCTTTTTAAAAAAGAAGCATCCTGTTACATGATGTAATATTTTTGTTTTTTATCTTATCACAAATGTATTTTACATTTAGCCGATCAGTCAACAATAGAAATACAAAAATGGCTCGAATTTATAAAATAATAATTCCAATTGGTATGTTCCTTGCGCTTGCCTTCTCAGGCTCTCGTGCCGATGTTGTACGTGCCGGGCAGAATATAATCCGTAGCAATTCTTTTGGAGCAGAACAAAAGAAGCAATTAAATACGTGGATTGATTTTGATGACAGTGACTATGCCGCGCCCGATCGAAAAAGATCTCATAAGCGTCGAAGAAAAGTTAAGCCTAAAAAGGAAACTAGATAAATTTCTAAAATTTAATTAACTATTACTCTTTTCAATAGGCGTCAGAGACGCCTATTTTTTTACATGGAAAAACCAAAATATACCGATCTTACTGCCGTTAAAAATGAATACCAAGACAGGGATTATGAGATCAAAATCTCTATCCCGGAATTTAACTGCGTTTGTCCAAAAACGGGATTGCCTGATTTTGGAACCATTCGAATTACTTATACGCCGACAGAAAAAATCGTCGAGTTGAAATCTCTCAAGTTATATATCATCAAATTTCGTTCCATGGGAATATTTCATGAAGATGTCACAAATAAAATTTTCGACGACATCAATTTGGCACTTTGCCCCAAGCAAATCGAAGTGATTGGTGACTTTAATCCCCGTGGCGGTATTTTAACAGAAGTAAAAGTATCAAATAAAAAGTGATTTTTCTAAATGTGAATTGGTGCCTAAATTAACAGGCTATAATTTAATCTAAAATGGATAGGGTGTTATGAAAATAACCGTCAGAATAAGTAATCGGAAACGAAAAAACAAACATGGCTTTTTTAAACGTATGTCAACCGCCAGCGGCAGAGCCATATTGGCTAGAAGACGAAGTAAAGGGAGAAAGACAATCTCCGCATAATATCTTTTGAAAAACAATTTGACAAAATTAGATTTCCCGCTTTGTTATAAATCTTCTAAATCCCTGGTTGCCGGGGATTTGTTTTTCTGGTACAATAATGTTTCTCCCTCGCGGTTGGGTGTGATTGTACCAAAAACATATGGCAAAGCTCACGAGAGAAATTTATTTAAAAGACGATGCCGGAATATTTTTACCAACATATTTACACCTGATCAATTATTTTGTATTATTGTCAGGCCTAAAAAAAAGTCCCTTTCATATTTAGAAATATTTAATTCTTTCAACCTTTTTAAGAACACCTTACATGCTTAAATACGCGTCAGTAATATTTGTTAAAATCTACCAGAATACACTCGGATTACTGCTTCCTGCATCATGTCGATATTCCCCATCGTGTTCTCATTATACGATTCAAGCCATTCAAAAATATGGTGCTGGGAAAGGTTCTCTGATGGGGATTAAACGAATTTTAAGATGTCATCCTTTTTCCAACCATAACCTTTGGGATCCTTTAAAATAATGGAAATGAAACGAAATCTTTTTGCAATCCTCTTGATTGCGTTGGTCATTCTTTTGACTCCGAGTTATTTAAAGCTCATATCTCCCGATGCGGAGAATTATCAGCCACAAGAAATTGTCCAGCAAGAAGAGCAAATTAATGAAGAAGCGCCAACAACTGTTAATCCTCCACGAAACCAAGTACAAGTAGAGGAAAAACAGGAAGATACGCCATTGGATTCATCGGCAGATGAGCTTGTGATTGATATCGAAACAGATCTTTTTGTTGCAAAACTATCAAATCGTGCGGGTGGCACATTAAAGGATTTCAAACTAAAAAATTATTCCGGTGGTTACGATGATTTCGGCTCTTTTAATGGCGATAGCTTGGTGTCATTAATTTTACCAGGTTCAGATCAATGCACGCCTTGTCTGGCATTGTTCGATCGGGATGAGCAAGAGTATGAGTATTTTAATCATAATTTTGATATTCTTGATTCTCCATCTAGCCAAATCAACCTTAGCGGTTCTGATTTTATGACTTTCAAGTTTTATCTATCCCTGCCTGACGGAAGAAATATTACTAAAGCAATTACTATTTCCGGAGATTCCTATTCTATTGATCAATCTTACTCTCTTGATGGGTTTGACCAAAGCTATCGAAAAAATCTCGAATTAGTCTGGCGCAATGGTATAAGGCCTACAGAATCTCGCGAAAAAGAAGAAAATCAATACTCTGGCGCTGTTATTTATCAAGCGGGAGAAACAGATGATATTAAATTAAAAGACGAAACTCCAATTGTACGAAAAGTCTACGACGGAAATACAAATTGGGTTGTCATAAAGAATAAATATTTCCTTGTGGGAATAACCTCAGATTTTCCCGGTAAGTATGGTACGCTGTCTGCAACTAATTTGATATTTGGGGATCGGTTAATTACTCCTGTTTATTCAGCCTCAATCGGTTTCGATATCAATACTGCCATCCTGAACTCATCTTTATACATTGGTCCGCAGGACTATCGCATTCTTAAAGCTGAGGGACATTCTCTGGATGATGCAATGAATTGGGGATTCGCATTTATCCGTCCTATTAGTAAATATGTGATATTAGGACTGTTAACCTTTTTACACAATCCATTTGGTAATATTTTTATTAATTATGGGCTTGTATTGATTCTGTTTGCATTCCTTATCAGGCTTATCACTGGACCATTAACGAAAAAGAGCGCGGAGTCGGCTCAAAAAATGCAACAGCTTCAACCAAGGATGAAGCTTGTCCAGGAAAAATATAAAAATGATCCTCAAAGGAAAAATCAGGAAATGATGAAACTGACAAAAGAACATGGAGTCAACCCTCTTGGGGGATGTCTGCCCATGTTAATCCAAATGCCCCTGCTATTTGCATTATTTGTCGTTTTTAGGAATACAATAGAGTTTAGAGGTGCCGAATTTATATTTTGGATAAAAGACCTTTCTCAGCCAGATGTAATTTTCAATCTTCCGTTTTCTGTACCAATTTACGGAGACGGTGTTGCCATACTCCCTATTGTTATGGGCCTCACCATGTTTTTGCAACAGAAACAATCCATGGCAACAATGGATAAAAGCCAGCGCCCAATGATGTATATCATGTCAGGGTTTTTCTTTTTATTGTTTAATACTTTTCCATCCGGCCTAAACCTGTACTACGCCGTGTATAACTTTTTGAGCTTCCTTCAACAGAAAAAAATCCGTGCTGGTGCAATAAAAAAAGCGTCTTAAATTTTGTTTTAAATGCCTAATTATGTAGATGATAACATTGCTGCATTGGCTACACCATTTGGAATTGGTGCAATTGCAGTCATTAGGGTCTCCGGAAAAAACATTGATAATTTAATTTTCCGCCTGACTGGGAAACGCCGATTAAAACCCCGTTATTCAACACTCGCAAATATTTCTTCGCCAGACACCGGAGAAACAATTGATAGGTGCCTAGTTACCTACTTTTCATCTCCCGACAGCTATACGGGTGAGGATATCCTTGAAATTTCTTGTCATGGCGGAGAATACGTGCCTCGTGCAATATTGTCTGCGTTATACCATCATGGTGTTCGAGCAGCACTTGCAGGAGAATTTTCTTACCGGGCGTTTATGAATGGTAAAATCGATTTATTGCAAGCCGAATCCATTGTTGGTCTGATTAATTCCAAAACCAGTTCAGAGGCTTCAGCAAATTTGAGAAATTTGTCTGGTAAGTTAGGTAAAAAAATTGATTCCTTGCGAAAGGCACTGCTTGATATTCTGTCTTTAATCGAACACGAGCTCGACTTTCAGGAAAATGAAATTACATTTACTGAGGTTAAAGTTATTATAAATAAGCTTCAAAATATTTCAGATTCTATTCATGAACTTTCTTCTTCCTTTTCAATAGGGAAGCTTCTTTCGCGAGGGATCAGAGTTCCATTGATCGGACGCCCCAACTCTGGCAAGTCAAGCCTTTTTAACTCCATTATTGGTCACGAGAGGGCCATTGTATCAAGTCTTCCCGGTACGACGAGGGACACTCTCGAAACTTGGTTTGATCTCGAACACTTCTCTATTTGCTTAATTGACACCGCTGGCTATTGGGAATCGGATGATTTTCTTGAGCGCTTGGGAATTAAAAGGACTATTACAGAAATGGGGCGCGCAGACTATCTCGTTTTTATTGATGATGTAGATCCGATTCATGAATTTAACAATTTCAATATCAACGTTGATCAAGATCGCATTATTTTTGTCAAGACAAAGTGTGATTTGGGTATAGAGGCTTCAAATTCGACTAACGAAAATTATATCTGTACTTCCTCTAAAAATGACTTCGGAATAGCCGAGTTAATCACACAACTATCCACAAAAATTATTACTTCTTATGAAAATTATAATGAGAATAATTCGTTTTTGATGACATCAAGACAAAATGCTCTATTAAAAAGAGCCAAGGTCTTTATTAATAATAGTTTAGGCGCTTTTAAGTCAGGCTCCGAAATTGATCTTTTGGCATCTGATTTGAGAGAACTTGTTAATATTCTCGATGAAGTTGTTGGTACAATTACCAACACAGAAGTCATTGACAATATTTTTACAAATTTCTGTGTAGGAAAGTAAAATTAAGATAATAGCATGAATATTCCCACAGTAGTCGTTGCTGGCGCTGGACACGCCGGCCTTGAAGCAGCGCATGCAATCTCTCGGATGGGCGGGAGGGCAATATTGGTCACCATGGACAAAGCTGCTATTGGCAGGGCTTCGTGTAACCCTGCTATCGGTGGGCTTGCCAAGGGCCATCTTGTCAAAGAAATAGACGCCTTGGGAGGCATGATGGGAATGATAACCGATCTTGCTGGAATTCAGTTTAAAATGTTAAATCGATCAAAGGGACGGGCTGTTTGGGGTCCTCGCGCACAAATAGACAAGGTTGAATATTCTCGCCTCGCCATTCACCATATTTCACAACAAAAAAACATCAAAGTGCTTCAGGGAGAAGTTGTTGATTTTTCTGTTGATAAAACTTCAATAAAAACCGCAATTTTGCGAGATGGAACTGTATTAACCTGTGATTGTCTAATTATAACATCTGGTACATTTTTAAATGGACTAATCCATATTGGGAAAAGAACATTCCCTGCGGGGCGTTTTGGAGAAATACCTGCAAATGGGTTAAGTGAATCGTTGTTGAACTACGGATTTAAAATTGGAAGATTAAAAACTGGAACACCGCCGAGAATTCACAGAGATTCTGTAGACTGGAGTGAGACGGAAATATCTGGTGGAGACTCTACTCCAATCCCATTCTCTACTCAAACATCACGGCCGTTCAAACCACCAAACCAGACATGTCACATTGTATACACTAATACAGAATGTCACAATTTACTATTTGACAATATTAAATTGTCAGCGATGTATTCAGGGCAAATTTCTGGAATCGGACCAAGATATTGTCCCAGCATCGAGGATAAAATTGTACGCTTTTCTGACCGTGGTCATCATCAGTTATTTTTAGAGCCTGAATGGCGGGACTCTCATCAAATTTATGTTAACGGGTTCTCTACCAGTATGCCAGAATCTGTGCAAATACAGGCTTTGCGCTCAATCCATGCGCTAAGAGGCGTGAAATTGATTAGGCCTGGGTATGCAATTGAATACGATTATTGTATCCCATCTCAACTAACGGCATCGCTTGAGAGCAAAGCATTAAAAGGTCTTTTTTTTGCTGGTCAAATTAATGGCACATCTGGCTATGAGGAGGCCGCAGCACAGGGATTAATTGCTGGTATTAATGCAATTGCTAAAATTACTAAAAAAGGCGAATTTGTACTTACACGACAAGATGGGTATATCGGCGTACTCATAGATGATCTAATTACAAAAGATATTACCGAGCCTTATAGAATGTTTACATCCAGCGCTGAATTCAGACTCTCTTTTAGATCAGATAATGCCGATTTGCGATTAACGCAAAAAGGGCTTGAGATTGGATGTGTAAGTAAAAAACAGTGCGAAAAGATGAACTCCCGTCGAAATAAAATTGAAAACATCCGGACAATATTAAATAAAAACACTATCCCTATCATTGATGGTTTGAAAAAACGAGCTGACGAGTATTTAAAACAAAATGGCGTTTCCATTGCGGAAATCGGTAACATTTTACCGGAGCTAAATATTTACGATGAGCAGGATCTTTTTACAGCCGAAACTGATATTAAATACTCTGGGTATCTCGCTCGCGAAAAAATTCGAATGGAACAGATGAAGGGTGTCGAATCCGTATTAATTCCTTACGGAATGGACTATTCTCAAATTAACAATCTATCAAGCGAGGCACGAGAAAAACTTAACTCTATCAAGCCTCAAACGCTTGGTCAGGCTTCAAGAATCGCAGGGGTGTCTCCTTCGGATATTTTTGCCATAAGCATACATTTACGGTGAATTGTTTCACATGAAACATGGCTCTGAAATTCTACGAAATTTTTTCGATAAGCAGGTCGACCCAACAACCAGCTTGCTTGATGGTACGGTTGAAATCCAGGGATTTCATCTTGGTGCGCTAACATCTCTTATAAATTCAATCCACGATACATTGCTAATTGTTTCTCCACAAAACTTGTATTCAGTCATTGATGATTATCTCGTTCCCAACTGGGAAATTAATTGTGGGCTCGCTTTGCCCGATCCACTTTTTATCGCCCCCTCGCCGGCAGGGTTTTTATCAGAAGACGAAAGGCGACGGCAAATAAGTAAATCAATCATTCAATCATTTCCTCGAGACATCCGCTTTATCTTGTCTACAGAGGCGGCGCTCAGAGAAAGCTGCTTCTCCTATGAAAAAACACCTCCTTTAGAAGTTGATAAAAATATTTTATTTGATTCATTGATTGATTGGTTGATCTCTGCAGAATATGTTGTGGGAGAAATCGTTGTTCGCCCGGGTGCGTATGCAATCCGGGGTGGCATTGTTGATGTATTTCCAATCTCCTCCAACTCTCCTGTCAGAATTAATTTCCTTGCGGATGAAGTGGATCTTTTTTCTTTTAATATCGATTCTCAAATGACAACAGATAATTTATCTTTGGTTAAAATTCCTCCTGTGGATCGGGGCAACAAGGATGGCGTCTCATTCTTTGATGTTTTTACGGAAAATCTAACTAAAATTCATGTTATCGATGAAAATACCATTATTATTGGAAACCACGTCCCCCCAAACAAAACTATCCACTTCCCATTCTCACCCTTGCCCTTGAAGGAGTTTATCAACCAACGCAGCAAGGGCTTTCTTAATTTTGAAATAGATTTACAACTAACTGAGCTTGGGTTTATTCATGAAGGCGGTAGGATTATTGTTCCACCTTGGTTTGAAACAAGGGGACCGGCTTCAACCGCTACTAATATTGCTCATCAGTCACAGATTATAGATTTTGACAAGATTGAGCAGGGCGATATTTTAGCTCATAATGATTATGGGTTGTGTCGGTATTTGGGCCTTAAGCAAAACGAAGATGCTAAAGCAGAATTCATTCTTTTGGAATTTGAAGAAAATGGGCTTATTTCTCTCTCTGTTCAAATGATCAGAAAGCTAACTTTTTATGCCTCCTCTAACCAGCCCGGAGTATCGCTTGACAGCCTAACCAAAACAAAAACATGGAAGCGTAAAAAGGCTTCGGCAGAAAGTCGCGCGGAGGAAATTGTTGATAAGTTGCTTATGTCATATGCCGAACGAACATCAACAACAAGAAACCCATATAAATATGACTCAGAAATAGAGGATATTCTGCTGGCTCGATTTCCGTATTCAGATACTCTCGACCAAGAGACCGCATGGAATGAAATTAGCAATGATATGTCATTTAGCAATCAACCAATGAATCGATTGCTTTGTGGTGACGTTGGTTTTGGGAAAACAGAAATCGCTGTCCGCGCATCATTTAGATCGGTATATAACGGTAAACAGGTTGCTGTTCTCGCGCCAACAACTATTCTTGTGAATCAATTATTTTCAACGTTTAAATCTCGTTTGGATGAATTTAGTATAAGCATTGGCATGGTTTCGAGGTTTCGGTCTGGAAAGGAAATTAAAGAGACATTAAACAATCTTGCTTCTGGTAATTTGGATATTATCATCGGCACCCATTCTTTGTTGTCAGACCGGGTAACATTTGCAAATTTGGGGCTTTTAATCATTGACGAAGAGCAGCGGTTTGGAGTAAATCAAAAAGAAAAGATTCAGGAATTACAAAAAAATCTTGACGTGCTATCCATGTCCGCAACACCAATTCCCCGAACGCTACATTTGGCTACTAGTGGTATTCGCGATATTTCAACACTTCAAACCCCCCCTGTATCTAGGCACCCCATTAACACACAGATTTCATTTTTTGATATTGAAACTATCAAGCGTGCTGTTTTTAACGAGATCCGCCGTGGAGGGCAGGTGTTCTTTGTTCACAATGAAGTAAAAACTATCATGGAAATGTTCAGCCTGCTAACCGAACATTTTCCTTTGTTGGAAATATCCGTTGCCCATGGCCAAGAGCCAGCCACAACGCTGGAAAAAACAATTATTGATTTTCAGAATCACAAAACAGACATTCTTATTTGCAGCTCAATTATTGAAACTGGAATTGATATTCCAAACACCAATACAATCATTATCAACAAAGCCCATCGTTTTGGACTGTCCCAGCTTCATCAAATTCGAGGGCGCGTAGGTCGCAGCAATAGAAAAGCGTTTGCTTTGCTTCTTGTTCCGAAAGGATTAACGTTAAACAATAATGCCTTTCGGCGCCTGAAGGCCATAGAAAAACATTCCGGGTTGGGAGAGGGGTATAATATCTCGACTATGGACTTGGAGATCCGAGGGGCTGGCACTGTTTTTGGATATCAACAAAGCGGGGGTGTCGGTCGCGTGGGATCAGAGTTATACACACAACTTATCAACCAAGCCTTAAAGCAAAAATTGAATCCAAAAAACATTATAGACCTTCGGCCAGATCAAATTTCTGTTAGCGTTTTCAATGATGGAACCATTCCCCATTCCTATATCCACCCAACAGGACTAAGGCTTGATTTTTATAGAAGACTTGCTCAGGCAAATACAGTTGATGACATATTGGAAACAGAATATGCACTTGAGAACCGATTTGGTCCAATTCCCGAATTGGTGCAGCATTTGATTTTTGAAACAAAAATCAGAATTCGTTGTTGTGTGCTTGGAATTGATAGAGTTGCCTTGGCTGATGGTGTGTTGGTATTTGGGTTTGTTCGAGAATACATTGTTTCGCGTGTTGGAGTGTTTTTAAATGCGGTTAATGATTATTTTTCCAACTATAATTACAAATATTGGTATAAAGAAGAATCTTCAGGCAAAATAAAAATCTTCGTTTCGGGCATCTCATTAGAAGATATTCCTTCGACGATTGACAGGTTTTTCGATAAATTATATGATGCTTTTAACAAAAAATAGGAATTGGTTTGTAATGAAATTTAGAATGTGTTTTTTATTGTTTTTGGCGTTGTCTTTTGGTTCTCAAGCTATTATTACCATTGACAATGTCGAAATATCTGATTCTTTGTTCTTTGAAAAATATCCTGAAGGAGAATGGACGGGATATGATGATAGTCACAAACTACGCGTAATTGATGATTTTATTCGCAGAAAAGTGTATGCCAGAGAGGCTATGGAATTAAAACTCCACCAAAACCCCGAAACTCGCATAAAAATTTCAAACCAAAGAGATCGCTTGCTTGTAAATTTTTCTTATGAAGAATTCGTTGCCAAACCACTTGTTACAGAACAATTACTCAGCCTGACGAAAGAATTTCTAAAGAAAGAAGTGGTTGTTCACCACATTTTAATTGGTTTCGACGGTAGTCGTTTACAAAAACAGGTAAACCGATCTATTGAGGAGTCAAAAACACTTGCACTTAAAATCAAAGAAGAATTCGAATCCGGTCAAGAGTTTGAAGCGCTTGCACTCCAATATTCCGATGATAAAAGCGTCACTTCTAACAACGGTAAGCTTGGGTGGATTGAATGGGGTCAGACAGTTCACGATTTTCAGCTCGCTGCTTTTTCCTTAGACATTAACGAATTATCAGATCCGGTTTTGACTGATTATGGATACCATTTGATTTTTATCTCTGAGGTTCGCGATACCGGGTTTAATATTGATGATCCCAAATCTCCTAAGGTTGTTCGACAAGTTGCTCGTAAATGTATCAATTCTCAACTTTTTAAAACCGCCGAGGTCTACGACGAAAAAATGATTTCTGACAATGCGGTGACATTCCATGACGAAAACCTCCAGTCTGTACTTGAGGATATTGAAAAAACGTCAAAGAAAAACAAAATAACTGGCAATCCAAACATTGACCTTCAATCCGTTTTATCACGCTCTGAAAATCTCAATATCATTTGTGTATTTGATGGGAAGGGGTTTGGGGCAAAATGGTTCGCGGAAAAACTTGCACAATCTCCAGCGTCACGCAGACCAATCATTACTGATATGGAATCTCTGAAAATGGCATTCCGAACAATTGTGTTACAAGAAATTGCTCTCAAGAATGCCCTCGAACACCATTTAGGTGAAAATTTAGAGTTTTTGTCTTTGTTTGATGATTATGAGACTGCAATATTGTATGATGCTTTCAGAAAATATATTGAAGATAACACGTCCGATATCGACAGCACTCAGGTTGTACAATATTATAATACAAATAAAGATCGAGATTACAAAGAAGGCTCCAAGGTTTCTATTCGGGAATTAAACGTATCAACAAAAAGCCTGGCTGACAGTTTGTATGGCTTATTCCAAAGCGGAACGGGTTTTGTTTATCTAACAGAAATGTACGGCCAAATTAATCCAGAAGACGGTGGGCTGGTTGAGCCGTTTACTGAGGGAAAATACGACATAATGGGGCAAAAGGCCTTTTCAATGAGCGTGGGTGATGTTTCCCCGCCATTCGAAAAACTTAACCGCTCATGGTCAATTATAAAATTGGAAGAAAAACTTCCCGAGAGTTATAAAGAAATTGAAAAGGTGTACAATAAAATTTATTCCATTTTACTCAGAGAAAAAAAGGCTAGCGATAAAGATGAAACCTTTGAAGGATTGAAAACAAAATATCAGGTTTCCGTTAATCCTTCTTTCTTTAATTATCCCGTGGTCACGAACAACAGCCAGACGACAGGTAGCGAATGAAATACCTGTATGTTTTTATTCTCGCTTCCTCATTATTATTCACCCAACAACAGGTTGATGGTGTCGTCGCGATAGTTGGCGACAATGTTATCTTGCAAAGTGAAGTTTATCAAAACGCTCAATTGCTAGCAATGCAGGATGAAGTGGATGTTTCCTCAAATCCATATTTAGTTAATTCATTTGTTGAAAAATCCTTAACTAGCCTTATCCAGCAAAACGTTATTTTTGAATATGCAAAAAACGATACGCTTATTTCCATCTCTGAATCAGAAGTAAAACTTGCATTGGATCAACAAGTAGAATCAATGATCGCCAAAGCAGGATCGGAAGACAAATTAGAAGAATATCTAAGTCAATCAATACGCGCATTTCGCAAGGATTATTACGAAGATCTTTACAAACTAATGTTGGTTGATCGATACCAGGGAAGCTTTATGTATGGCGTTTCTATTACTCGACCAGAAGTTGAAACTTTTTACAACACATATCAAGATTCACTTCCACGGAGTATTGCAAGTACGAGTTACAGCATTATCGAAGTACCGATTCTACCGGGTGACACAGCAAAAATTAATTCCATTAATCTAATCCAATCGCTTCGAGACAGCATTATTGCAGGTATTGATTTTTCAACTCTGGCAAAACAATATTCAGACGATAAAGGCTCTTCTGAATCCGGTGGCGAGCTTGGCTGGATCCACAGGGGTTCTTTGGTACGCGAGTTTGAAGAGGCGGCATTTTTATTGGAAATCGGTGGCGTTAGCCAGCCCGTTAGTACGGTTTATGGATATCATTTAATTCAACTGTTAGACAAACAGGGCGAAAAGATCAAAGTCCGCCACATATTAAAAAGTGTTGCACCAACACCATCCGATAAAGAAGATGCTTTAAATGAGATACGTAATCATTTTTATTTTCTTGAAGCAAATCCCGGACTATTTGATTCTTTGGCAATCGACTACTCTATAAATTACAATAACCATTCAGGAGTATATCCGCTAACAGCAAATCAAAACATCAGCGGTGATATACTTCAACAGATTGCCGAATTATCAGAAACTAGTTTTTCATATCCTTTCGAATCGGGTTTTAACAGCTTTATGCTTGTGTTTGTGCATGAATCAAAGCCGTCTGAAAAACCATCTTTGGAAAATTCATGGAAATTCATTGAACAATTGGCTTTACAGAAAAAAACCAACGATGAGTTCTTTGAGTGGGTAAATGATCTTAAAAGTGAAATTTTCATTAAAGTTTTTTAACAGTGTAAACCCAGGGTTGTGTTTTTACTAGTTTATCAACATATTCACCAAGTTATCCACTGTTTTTTCTTGTTTTTATTATTAGATTATTCTCTTTAATAATAATGAGTTAGATTGTTTTTTTGTCTTTTCACAAACAGTATTCAATAACATAAATAAAAAATTATTAGAATTACTAAGACTAATTATTTTATTACAACAAACGAAGAGGAACTAATCAATGTTTTTTTCAATCGATAAAACGAAACTTCAAAGTTCTTTGATACAACTAAATAAGGTTATTCCAACGAGATCTACGTTACCTATTATCAGCTGTGTCTTGTTTGATATACGTAAAGACGGTATCGAGCTACGAGCCACAGACTTGGAAATCACGCTGTCGATATTTGTTAATTCCGAAATTAAAGAAACAGGAATGATTGCAATTCCAATAAAAACACTACTCGATATTACTCAGGAGCTAGATGAAGGTGATTTGTCATTTGAAATAACAGATATCGGTAAAATCATTATTAATACCCATTATGGGAAGTACACAATTATGGGAAAACAGGCTGACGAATTTCCAGCGATTCCAACAATTGATCAGGCAAACGAGCTTTTATTGAAAAGCGATGATTTGACAGAAATGATAGATAATACCGTTTACGCAGTTAGTAAAGATGAAATGAAGCCAGCTTTGCAAGGCGTGTTGCTTCAGGTAAAAGAAAATCAATTGATCACAGTTGCAACAGATGGTCATAGATTGGTTCGGTATATTAAAGACCAAGCAAAAGGACAGGCATTTGAAGGCCAAGTGGTTATGCCTTCAAAATTTTTGTCTCTCATCAGAAACCAACTAAGCAACATAAAGGATTTAGCATTAAAAATTAGCGAAAACCACGTTCAGATTTCATTTGACGACACAACTATTTATTCACGCATTATTAAACAAAGATTTCCTGATTATGAGAGTGTAATTCCACAAGACAATGATAAAAAACTGGTAGTTAATAAAAACGAATTGTTAAGTTCTGTCAAAAGAGTTTCAATTTTTTCAAATAAATCCACGAGACAAATATCTTTATCCATTACCAAAGATTCTCTCACAATTAGCACCGAAGATCCCGAAAACATTACAACGGGAAAAGAAACAATCGCCTGTGTATACGAAGGAGAACCGCTCTTAATTGGATATAACGCACAATATTTAAAAGAAGTTTTGGCGCACCAAAAAGACGATGACATAAATGTGAAATTAAAAACTCCCGTGAGCGCGACAATATTTACACACAAAACAAAAAAGGAAAACATAGTTACGCTGCTCATGCCCATCAGAATTAACGATTAGTAGATGATCATTGAAAGCATAGAAATTAAAAACGTCAGGAATTTTGAAAGTTATGACTGTGAGTTCACCCCGGGTATTAATCTGATTTATGGAAAAAATGGTAAGGGTAAAACAACAATATTAGAATCCATTTATTCGCTGTCAATGGGTAAAAGTTTCAAAAACAGTCAAAGAAAAAGCATGATCAATTTTGAAAAGGATAGTTTTTATATTAAAGGGAAAATAATAACTGACGACAATGTCAAAAAAACAATAAGCGTGGCCTGTTTGGGTGATCAACACAGAATAACAATAGATAAAAAAGCAATTACTTCAATTTTAGACCTAATTGATGTTTTTCCTGTGGTGGTTATGGCACCCGAGAATATCAACCTGATTGATGGTTCAAGCGTTATAAGAAGAAAGTTTTATGACAGGCTATTTTCAATAATTGATAAACAATACCTGTTTTCACTAAAAGAGTATAATAAGATTATCAGGCAAAGAAAAATCCTGCTATTTGAAAAAAATGACGAAATGATTCAATTATGGTCGGATAAAATGGCGGAGACAGGAGTCGTCCTATGGAAAAAAAGAAAACACTTTTTTCAGCAGTTTTCAAAATTATTTAGCGCATCCTGGTCGAACGAACTTAATGGTATTGAAACAGAAATAAAATATTCGCCCAAATCAGTTGAATCAAAAAATGAGTTTCTCCATCAATTACAACAAGTAAAAAAACAGGAAATATTGAAAAGATCAAACCTATACGGTCCGCAAAAAGATGACTATTTATTTTTGGTTAATAAGGCACCCGCAAGATACTTTGCTTCACAGGGCGAAAAGAAACTTCTCTTGACGGTTTTAAAAAACACTGAATGCAAATTTATCGAGAAGTATTTGGGGAAGCCTCCAGTCTTATTATTAGACGATCTCTTGGCAAAACTGGATAATGAAAGAGGCTTGAAAATAATGGATATGCTCCGATCAAACAATCAGGCGATTATTACTTCTACAGATCGAAGCGTTATGGATATTTTAAATCAATCGTGGGGCAAAATCAACACCATTCACCTGGATTAAAAAGATGGTTTATCGCCTTTCAGACGCAATTAAAAGCCTACTAGGCGAACCATCCATATCTGCAAAGCTTAATTTAGCAGGTTTTGAGAGAGCATGGTCTGATGCTGTGGGGGAAATTGTGGCGGAAAACTCAAAAGTAGTAAAAATTTTCGGCAATAAACTGATTGTAAAAACCTCCGGTCCCGCCTGGAGAAACGAACTGACGATGCAAAAGCATGAAATTTTAATAAAACTAAATGAAATTCAAAAAAAAGTAATAATTAAGGAAATCACGTTTATATGACAACAGCGCAAAAAGCCAACTACGGCGCCGAAAACATTACTGTTTTAAAAGGGCTTGAGGCCGTTCGAAAGCGGCCCGCGATGTACATCGGCGACATCGATAAAAGAGGTATGCACCATCTAGTATGGGAGGTTGTTGACAACAGCATTGACGAAGCTCTTGCGGGTCACTGCGACACCATCAGCGTGTCCATCTTACCGGATTACGGAATCTCCGTAGAAGATAATGGCAGGGGAATCCCGGTTGATATTCACCAAGAAGAGGGTCGTTCCGCGCTTGAAGTGGTTATGACGGTGCTACACGCCGGAGGAAAGTTTGACAAAGACTCTTACAAGGTATCAGGAGGGTTACACGGCGTAGGGGTATCCGTTGTCAATGCATTGTCTTCACATTGCTCGGTTGAAGTTCACCGTGAAGGCAAGATACACCACCAGCGATTCGAAAAAGGAGACGCTAAATCCAAAGTAGAAGTTATTGGAAAGACAAAAAGAACAGGGACAACCACTACTTTCTATCCTGATTTTGAAATTTTTACGAAAAATGAATTTGATTTTGCCGTCATTGACGAACGCCTGAGAGAATTGGCATTCCTCAACAGCAACTTGACTATCAATTTAAAAGATGTTCGCACCGAAGAGAAAAAAGAAGCGGTATATCATTTTAAGGGTGGCCTGGCCCAATTTGTAAGACACATAGACCATGGTCACAATCCCGTCTTTGAGAAACCAGTAGTCATCTCCGGTCAAAAAGAAGACGTGGTCGTTGATATGGCCATGAGATACAATGATTCATATACTGAAAACATCCTCACGTTTGTGAATAATATTAACACAATTGAAGGGGGAAGCCACCTCGCAGGTTTCAAATCTGCCCTAACACGCACACTAAACCAATACGCCGTAAAGAACAACTTGTTTAAACCTGTTAAAGGAGTACAATTCTCGCTCAGCGGAAACGATGTCCGCGAAGGCCTGGCGGTTGTGTTATCAGTGAAAATTGCAGAACCACAATTTGAAGGCCAAACCAAAACCAAGTTGGGGAATAGCGAAGTAAAAGGAATTTGTGATTCAATTATAACCGAAGGACTCACAGATTATTTTGAACAAAATCCGACTATCGCTAAAAAAATTCTTGGTAAAGCAGAAATGGCAGCCAGAGCCAGAGACGCAGCTAGAAAAGCGCGAGAACTGGTCAGAAGAAAAAACGTACTAGAAGTTTCGGCATTACCAGGGAAGCTTGCAGACTGTAGTGAAAAATCCCCTGAATTGAGCGAATTATATTTGGTGGAAGGAGATTCAGCTGGTGGCTCTGCAAAACAAGGGCGAAACCGTAGATATCAGGCGATACTTCCGTTGAGAGGCAAGGTGATCAATGCGGAGAAAGCCAGAATTGACAAACTGCTCTCAAATAACGAAATTCAAACAATAATCACCGCTCTTGGGGCGAGATTTAATGATGAAAACTCTGATGAATTCGAAGGAGATTTCAATATTGATAATCTCCGGTATCATAAAGTCATTATCATGACAGATGCTGACGTGGACGGCAGCCACATCAGAACACTGCTGCTCACATTTCTTTACCGTAAAATGCCACAATTGTTCTTCAACGGGCACATTTATATTGCCCAGCCACCATTGTATAAGCTGACAATTGGAAGCCGGATAGTTTACACGTATGATGAGACAGAGCAAGGGGTTGTGTTAAAACGTTTGAAAAAAGAGAATCCAAACAAAAAAATTGTGCTTCAAAGATATAAAGGATTGGGTGAAATGAATGCCGACCAGCTTTGGTCAACAACGATGGACCCTGAAAAGAGAACGCTTCTCAAGGTCACTGTCGAAGATATGGGTGAAACCAGCAGGATTTTTTCACGATTGATGGGTGAAGACGTCATGGAGCGACGCATGTTTATAGAGAAAAACGCAAAATTTGTTGTTAACCTGGATGTATAAGGGAAGTAAATGGATATAATCGGTGGAAATGTTAAAGACAGAGATATTGTTCATGAAATGCGTGAATCATATCTTAATTATGCCATGTCAGTTATTGTCAGCCGGGCATTACCGGATGTAAGAGATGGATTGAAACCCGTTCACCGACGGGTGTTATATGGAACTTCGGAACTAGGCGCCTCGTGGAACAGGGCTTATAAGAAATGCGCAAGAATTGTGGGTGAGGTTATGGGTAAATACCATCCACATGGCGACAGCTCCGTTTATGATGCGTTGGTCAGAATGGCGCAGCCATGGTCTCTTAGATATCCCCTAATGGATGGACAGGGCAATTTTGGCTCGATTGACGGTGACTCTGCGGCAGCGATGCGGTACACCGAAGCAAGAATGTCCAGAATGTCATCTGAAATGTTGAGAGACATTGAAAAGGATACCGTTGACTGGGCAGCAAACTTTGATGATACGCTCAATGAACCAAAAGTACTACCCACCGTAATTCCAAATCTGTTAATGAACGGCGCGGACGGGATTGCCGTTGGGATGGCAACGAAAATTCCACCACAGAATCTGAACGAGATAATTGAAGGATTAAAAGCGCTGATCGACAATCCCGATCTTACTATCGATGAATTAATCGAAAATTACATCAAAGGACCGGACTTCCCCACCGGCGCTATGATTCTCGGGACAGATGGTATTAATGATGCCTACAAAACCGGGCGCGGAAGAGTAATTATGCGAGCCCGGGCAAGCATCGAAGAAACAAAAACCGGTAGAGAGCGGATCATCGTCCATGAGCTCCCATATCAGGTGAATAAAGCGAACCAGATTGAAAAAATTGCCGACTTAGTCCGGGAGAAAAAACTAGAGGGTATCTCCGACCTTCGGGATGAATCTGATAAAGACGGCATCCGGATTGTCGTCGAATGCAAAAAAGATGCGATTGCCAGTGTCGTTCTGAACAACCTGTTCAAACACACCCAGCTTCAAGACACCTTTGGGGTCAACATGCTCGCGCTCGTAGATGGAGCACCACGTCTTCTGAATCTCAAAGAAGCGTTGGTCCATTTTCTGAATTTCAGAAGAGACGTTATTATCAAACGCACCCGGTTTGAATTGAAGGAAGCAGAAGATAGAGCGCATATCCTTGAGGGGCTTAAAATCGCGTTGGATAACATCGATGAGGTCATTGCAATTATTCGGGCGTCCAAAGATCCTGAATCAGCGAAAATTGGCCTTATCGAACGGTTTGAATTTTCCGAAAGGCAGGCAAAGGCGATACTGGAGATGCGATTACACAGACTGACATCACTTGAAGTCGACAAAGTTGTCGCCGAATATCGTGAATTACTCATGCTGATTGAACAACTGAAATTCATTCTGGAGAATTACGGTAAACAAAGCGATATTATGAAGCAGGAATTTAACGATGTAGCTGAGAGATATCGGCAGAAACGACGCACCGAAATTGTTGGCGCGGCGGGCGATTTCAGCGTTGAAGATATGATCGCCAACGAAGACATGGTTATCACCATAACCCATAATGGTTTCATAAAAAGAACCGCTTCTTCTGGCTGGAAAAGACAACGACGTGGTGGCAGAGGCATGCAGGGTGCCAAGGCAAAAGGGGATGATTTTGTTGAACACTTGTTTGTAGAATCGACCCACAACCACATGCTCTTTTTTACTGACAGCGGGCGTTGCTATTGGCTCAAGGTCCATGAAATTCCTGAAGCGGGAAGAGCCTCGCGTGGCAGGGCTATTGTGAATCTCATCGGTTGTTCTACTGATGAAAAAGTCAGTGCGTTTGTCTCAGTAAAAGACTTTTCTGATGAAAATTATGTTGTTATGGCAACTCGAAATGGGCTTGTCAAGCGGACCAATCTGTCGAAATACAGCCGCCCGAGAAAGGGAGGCATTTTTGCCATCGAAATCAAAGATGGGGATGAATTAATTGAATCCAAAATTACCACCGGAGACGAAGATATTATTCTGGGAACACGGAACGGGAAATCTATTCGATTCAATGAAAACAACATCCGACCCACCGGCCGAAAAACCATGGGCGTGAAGGGAATCACCCTAAGTTCAAAAGACGACCATGTGATTGGAATGATTGCAGTCAAACGAGAAGGAACCATTCTGGCTGCCACAGACAAAGGATTTGGAAAGCGAACCAGCATTCTTGAATACCGGGTCCAAAACCGTGGCGGTAAAGGCATCATCACTTTAAAAACCTCTGAAAAAGTTGGAAAATTGGTCGCCATGTTGGAGGTCGTCAATTCAGATGACTTAATGATTATTACAGACTTTGGCGTTATGATCAGACAATCCGTTCAGGCGATCCGGGTAATCGGCCGAAACACACAGGGGGTTCACCTGTTACGATTGGATGAAGGATCAATAATTTCCTCCATTACACGGGTTATGGAGAAAGACGATGACAAGGATGAGGCTGAAGAAACGGACCAAGATGCAGAATGATCACCAGTTCAAATATTCAATCCGTTGAAAAAGAAATCAGGCGCATCGCCGAGGGATGTGGGAGATCGCCTGACGATATCACACTAGTCGCGGTAACAAAGGCATTTCCGGTAGAATATATGATTGCTGCGTACAAGCACGGGTTGAAAACGATGGGCGAAAGCCGGATTCAGGAAGCAGAGAATAAACTTCCTCAATTTAAATATCGCGACGACACAGAATTGCATTTTATTGGTCATTTGCAAAGCAACAAGGTAAATAAAGTTGTCCCGATTTTTGATGTGATCCAATCGGTTGATTCCGAACATCTTGCAAAACGGATTGGGGATGCCGCTGTCCGTATAAAAAAGCGTCAAAAAATTTATCTACAGGTTAACACGGGAAAAGATGATAACAAATTTGGTATTGATCCGGCAGATGCTTTGTCGATGGCGGAAGAAGTACATCAATATCCTGGAATTGAACTTGAGGGGATCATGACAATAGCCCCCATGACCAACGACAAAAATATTTTACATCGGGTATTTTCAGCCACCAGGTCAATACGCGATAAAATTCTGAAAACCGGCATTCACACATGCCAGGCACTTTCTATGGGGATGAGTAATGACTACCATATTGCCATTCAGGAGGGAGCCACGCACGTACGAATCGGCCGGGCTTTATTTGGAGAAAGACCACAATGGAAACCATCTACACACAACAGTTAGCAGACCACAGACTACCTTCTGGTAATAATCCGATCATAATTGATCCGGAAAATATTGAACAAACAATTGCGGTTTTAAAATCGATTCTTGAAAAATCAGACACGATTGAAATCTTCGATTGCCCCTCGCTAAATAATCTGGCAGGTAAAATTATTCCCGTAAACGATCATGTTAATAGAACGGGAATTAATCCATTGGTGGGTAGGCAAAAAATATCTACTGTGGAGTTTATCGACCTCACCCAATTATATGTACAAAAACAGGACGGGGTAACTACCTATTGTTGCGGAAATCACCCCATTCCGGATGTAGCCTCACATCCGTCCATGTTTTTATCTACTATTTCCATTTTGGCAAGAGCGCTGGATTACAAAGAGATACACGCATACGTAGTGTGCTGACGCCAAAATGATGTAAATTCTTTTCAAATTCAAGAATTGTTTCATTAAAAAAGGAGGCCCAATGCATAATATCGCCCATTTTGAACTACCCAGTACAAATTTGGAAATTTCCAAAGCGTTTTATCAGGCGCTTTTTGGTTGGAAAGTTGAAAAGTTTTCAGACGACTATTACTTGCTCTTGCTTTCTGACACCGATTCTGGAGGATTGTTTTCAGTTGAAACCATCCAACCGTCACAGATCGCTATTTATTTTGATACTGACGACATTCCTGCAACACTGGCCAAAGCTGTTGAATTGGGCGGCAAGGAGCTTGAAGCCAAGAGAAGCATTGGTGACCACGGATTTATCGGCGCTTTTTCTGACCCATGTGGCCTCAGGATCGACCTTTGGTCAAAGAGTTGATTGACTCATGAAAACACCATATTTTTATCTCCTTATTTTTGTTACGGTAATATTTTCACAAGTTAATCCCGAGATTGGATTACGAGACAGAACCCCCCATGTTTATGCATTTATCAACGCCCGTATTGTCGTTTCCCCCGGTAACGAAATTCAGCAAGGTACAATCGTTGTTCGCGATCAAAAGATTGTTGAAATTGGGAAAAATGTCGGTATCCCAAAGGACGCCCGCATCCTGGATATGACAGGTAAAACGATTTATCCCGGATTCATTGATATGTATGTAGAAACACCCATAGCAAAGCCCGTTGTCAAGTCAGCCTACCCTCACTGGAATTCTCGGGTTCACCCGGAAACCACCCCAACCTTAGCGAATTTAAAAGATGAAGACGCCGATGCCCTGAGAAAGGCAGGATTTACTACTGCCCTGCTAGTGCCCGAGAAAGGTATCTTTCGCGGAAACGGTCAGCTGGTCAACCTTGGTGATGAAAAAAACAATGCTTTGACGGGAAGCGTCTCTTCGCAATGGATTGCCTTTGAACATGGATCCTGGGCAGATGAGACTTACCCCAACTCATTGCTTGGTACTATTGCCTTAATCCGCCAGTCGTTTTTTGATGCCAACTGGTACGGCGAGGCCTTAAATGCATGGATAAACTACCCGGCTGAAAATCCGAAACCGCAGACCGATGATGCGCTCCAGACCCTTGCCACACATTTATCAGGTAATTCCCCATTTGTATTTAAGGTTGATGATGATATCAATGCGCTCAGAGCGTTGAAGTTATCAACCCAATTCGATCTTCCGCCGTGGATGGCTGGTTCAGGCTACGAATATCGAAGAATTGATGAGATTGCGCAATCTTCACCATTTATCATTTTACCACTGAACTTTCCCGCAGCTCCAGATGTGACCGCAGAAGAATACGCCATTGATGTCTCGCTTCGAGATTTGAGGCATTGGGATATAGCGCCGGATAATCCACGAATCCTTGACGAACATGAAATATCATTCGCATTAACATCTGCGAAGCTGAAAGACCGAAGTCGCTTCAAAAAGAACGTTCTCCATTCGGTTTATCGGGGCCTAGATAAAGATAAGGCGCTGTCATCGCTCACGGTCATTCCTGCAAAACAACTGGGAGTTCATCATATTCTGGGGACCCTGGAATCTGGCAAATATGCTAATTTGCTGGTAACGGATGGTGATTATTTCGACGAAGGCACCAAAATATTGTCTGTCTGGGTTGAGGGGCACGAATTTGTACAGGATGACACTGGTAACAAGGTTTCTGTTCAGGGGGCGTGGATTGGCGCACTAGCCGAATCGCAATGGACGTATAAATTTTCACTTTCTGAAACGAATGGAACGTACTCTGGATCCGTTAACCACGACACAACCAAGGTCTCATTGGACAAGCTTAAGTACGAACCGCCGTTTGTCTTTTTTTCATTCCAGGGAGAAGAACTACCCGGATTGGATAAAGGGATATACCGTTATTCAGGTATAAACATTGATGGCAATATCACAGGAACGCTGATTGCCCCCGATGGCACACCATCGCGGATGACTCTCGTTTCGGAAGTGTCAGATGAAGAACAAAAAGAACAGACAAAGTCCGATTTCCCTCCAAAATCTAATCTGAAAACCAGATATCCGGAAGGTGCCTTTGGATTAGATGGCCCACCGGAAACATATGATGACGTGATTATCGAAAATGCCACAATTTGGACCAGCAGTGATTCCGGGATACTCGAAAATGCCAGCATCTGGATTAAAAATGGCAAATTTTACAAAGTAGGGCAGAACATCAATGCTCCCCGTTCCGCAGAAATTATCGACGCCAGGGGAAAAACAATTACCCCGGGGTTAATAGATTGCCACTCTCACACGGCCTTGCACGCAGTCAATGAAGGCACGCAATCCATAACAAGCGAGGTGCGGATAAAAGATGTGATCAATCCCAATGATATTGCTATTTACCGTGAGCTTGCAGGTGGCCTCACTATGGCAAACCTGTTTCATGGATCGGCCAATGCAATTGGTGGGCAGAACGCTGTAGTAAAACTGAAATGGGGACAAACGGCAGATGAAATGATTTACCAAAATGCCCCAGAGGGAATAAAGTTTGCCTTGGGTGAAAACGTGAAACAGTCCAATTGGGGTGATAATTACACCACCAGATATCCCCAGACGCGCATGGGAGTAGATCAAATTATCCGTGACGGATTTTCCGCAGCAAGAGAATATCAACAAAAATGGGAAGAATACACCGCTCTATCAAAAAGAGAGCAGAAGAAAATAGCGCCTCCCCGAACCGACCTCGAGCTTGACGCACTTTCGGAAATTTTGAAAGGTCAACGCCTGGTTCACTGTCATAGCTACAGACAGGATGAAATACTGAACCTGATGAGAATTGCAGAAGATTTTGATTTTAGGATCCGAACATTTCAACACATTCTCGAAGGGTACAAAGTGGCGGATGCCATGAGTAAGCACGGAGCGGGCGGTTCTACGTTCTCTGATTGGTGGGCGTACAAATTTGAAGTGTATGACGCGATTCCATACAATGCCGCACTGATGCACGAACAAGGCGTCCTTGTTTCTATAAACTCAGACAGCAACGAACTCGCCAGAAGAATGAATCTTGAGGCAGCAAAAGCCGTCAAATATGGCAATGTTTCAAAAGAAGACGCTTTAAAAATGGTCACCCTTTATCCTGCACAGCAATTGAAAATAGATCAATGGGTGGGAAGTATCGAACCGGGTAAAGACGCCGATTTTGTGATTTGGAGTGGTGATCCGCTGTCGGTTTATACCAAATGTGAACAAACCTGGATAGATGGCATGAATTATTTTGACCTGGATAAAGATCTGGAGATGAGGCGACGAGACGCAGAAGAGCGCCAGACATTGATCCAAAAGGTACTCATCACTCCGGACAAGAATGGTGAAAATGGTCACGAATGGCGTGCTCCCAATTACTTGGAACATAGTTGTGGAACGGAGGTCGGGCGATGAGAAAATTATTCGTATTCATCTGCCTGTTAAGCGCCGGACTTTTTTCATCTGATCAGATACCGGCACCAGATCAAAAGGTCCCCATCTTGTTGACCAACGGCACGGTACATCCTGTGAGCCAGCCATCGTTTGAAGGCAGCATTCTGTTTGAAAATGGAAAAATCACTAAAATGGGACCAGAAATTTTAACATCGCCCGAAACAGAGGTGTGGGACATCTCCGGAATGCATGTTTATCCCGGACTCATTGCGGCGGGGACGACTATTGGACTTGTTGAGATTAGCGCAGTTCGCGCCACAGCGGATAATGCCGAAACCGGATGGCTAAACCCAAATGTGAGGGCAGAGCGGGCGTATAATCCCGACTCTGAATCTATCCCCGTTACCCGGTCAAACGGCGTATTGCTTGCCCATGTGACGCCACAGGGTGGGAGAGTATCCGGCACGTCTGCAGTTATGCAGTTGGATGGTTGGACATGGGAGGATTGCATCCTCCGCACACCTATTGGAATACATGTAAACTGGCCTTCAATGAAAATCGAAAAATCATCCCACCCAAAACCCGATCAGAAAAAAGAAAACCAGCGGGATGTTCAGATGAAACAATTGGACGACATGATGGAAGATGCCCGGGCATATTTGAACGCACTGGAAAATAATACACTAAAAGGGACCGACCAACGCTGGGAAGCGATGATTCCCATACTCCGAAAAGAGATACCATTTTTTATTCACGCCAACCGGATATTACAGATTCAAGCGGCCGTTGAATGGTGCAATCGACAAGATGTGAACATGATTCTCGTTGGCGGTGGAGATAGCTGGCGAACCACGGATTTATTAAAAGATAACCACATTCCTGTAATTTTCGAACATCCGCTCTCGACTCCAATGCGCCGGGATGAATCCACAGATGCAAAGTATGGAGTGCCATCCATGCTCTTTGAAAACGGGATCAAATTCTGCGTTTCGGCATCAGCCGGGACATTTGAAGCATCCCACCAGAGAAACGTACCCTACGAGGCCGCTATGGCTGCTGCGTATGGTTTGCCTCGCGACGAAGCATTGAAATCCGTCACATTGTATGCCGCAGAAATCCTGGGCATTGATGACCAGGTAGGTAGCTTGGATGTCGGAAAAGACGCCACCCTGATCATAACCGATGGAGACCCATTAGAAATCACTACCCATGTTGAAATTGCATTTATACAGGGGCGGCTCATCGATTTAAGCGATAGACATAAAACTCTGTACGAAAAATATCAGCAGAAATATCTGCAAAAACAAAGTGATTGATCTCACAAAATGAATATCCATTTTTACCGGTAAGTAAATTGAACCAAGACCTATCAAATTTTAATGAATGGGCATCTGAAGTCGTTCGATTTCGGGATTCAGAAACCGTAAAAATTGCACGATCGGTAGATCGCGTACAGCAAGTGCTGGAGGATATTTGTGCATTTGCGAATTCCGGTAAAGGAGCGTTGTATTTTGGTGTTGACGATGACGGGCTTGCCATTGGCGATACTGTGTATAACAAAAAACCCAAGAAGTTAATGACGGCTATTTTTCTGCACATCTCCCCCCCACTTTTCCCACGTATTCAAATTAAAGATTTCGATGGAAGAAAGGTAGTATGCGCCGACATCATTCAAACACCGGACAAACCCTATTTTTTGGACGGAAAATATTTTAAACGAATGGGGGCGACAAATCTGTCATTATTCCCTCATGAAATCAAAATATTCATGCATGCCAGAAAAACAGTTGAACGATATGATTCGACAGTGATTATCACATACCCCGGGGGCATCAATCAGGAACGGTTCGACTGGTATCTTTCAAAAGTAGATTTTGGAGATCTTTATTCGTCTGAAACGCAGTTTGACGAACATGAAATCATGCAAAAACTAGGACTGCTCTCTCAAAATAAAATAAATACCGCTGCAATTTTATGCTTTGGGATCGGAATTCAGGAAACCCTACCACAGGCGAGCATAATTTGTCAGCGAGTGAATGGAACTGATGAAACTGGAAATGTCATCCGAAACGAAAAAATTACAGGCGACCTTTTCAATCAATGTGAATCGACACAACAATTTCTGACGCAAAACATGACACAGACAAGTCGGCCCGGAGAAGATTGGGGCGAGAAAAGGCAGGTCATTACAATGTTGGCCACAGAGATGTTGCTTGAGGCAGTAGTTCACCGGGATTATTCCATGAAAGACCCTATCGCTCTACTGATTTTTAACGACCACATCGAAATAATCATTCCTGGTGGCCTGACAAAGTGGTATTCTAATCATACAAGCTCGCAAGAAGAAGCGGTTATACCCCCCAATCCATTGTTGGCAAAATTATTTTATTTATCCGGACACCTTACAAATTGGCTACCTTCACTTGCACACTACGACGAAATATTAGATGAATACAGTCTTCCCCCGCTGGAACTTTTTAGCCACTTGGAATACACGGCTATTCTGTTGCGATGGGAGCGGGAAAGAACAGGCACCGCCATATCACGCCAAGAGGAAGAAGCGCAAGTATATGCCGTGTCTACCGAGGACACATCATCCCAGAATACTGGCCGATATCAAAGAGATTCGTACACACCGGCAATATTACAATTTTGCCGAACAGCAAAATCCAGGGGCGAAATACAGGATCATATTGGAATTAAAGATCGAAAACATTTTAGGCAATCGATCTTGCAGCCCATTCTGAAACAAAACCTTCTTGCCATGACCATACCAAGTAAACCCAACAGTCCGCGGCAACAATATAAAACCACGGCTCGGGGTGAACAATGGTTCAGGAATATCACAAGTTAATTATCCATGGCCGACTCGCAGCCCTAATTCATTATTACAGGAAACTACATGAAAATACAGCAAATCATTTGGATTTTTATTGCCATAACAAATTTTATCATACCGGCAGATGCATACAATGTGCGATTAGTCGGACAAATATCCTATGATTATACCTCGGATATTTGGGGATATGAAGCACCCGACGGACATGAATTTGCCCTTGTGGGCGGTCACGAGGGTACACATATCGTTGATATTTCATCAAATCCTTCCAGTCCCACAGAGACAGGATTTATTCCTGGTGCAAGTTCAATCTGGAGAGATTTGAAAGTTCACCAGCACTACGCCTATGTCACAAATGAATCTGGCAACGGGATGGATATTATAGACTTGTCAGACCCTTGGAATCCCATATTGGTAAGTCAGTATTTAGGATTTTGGACAGCACACAATCTGTACATTGATGATGGGTACGCATACATTGCGGGTTCTAATTTGGGTTCCGGTGGAATCAGAATTTTGGATTTGAGTAATCCTACTCAACCCGTAGAAGTGGGCAGCTGGGAAACCACCTACATTCACGATCTCTACGTAAAAAACAATATCGTTTATGCAGCCGGAATCGAAGCGGATAAAGCCTTTATTCTGGATGTAACCAACAAAGGGAATATCCAGAGTCTCGCGACGATTTGGAATATCCCCCATTCTCACGCCACATGGGTTTCTGAAGATGAACAAACTCTTTTCGTGGCTTCCGAAATGTCAAACGGATACATCCGGATATACGACATTAGCAATTTATCCAACATCAATCATATTGCAGATTTTGTAGTCGGGGCGGGGGATAATCAATCCGTTCACAATGTGTTTGAGCGGGATGGGCTTTTGTATTTGTCCTATTATGTACACGGTACCCGGATTGTGGATGTGTCCGATCCAAGTAATCCGACAGAAGTGGGATATTACGATGCCTTCCCACCGGATACGGGTTTGTACGAGGGGAACTGGGGAACCTATCCGTTCGCATCTTCCGGGCTGATCTATTCAACCGACATGAACGGTGCCGGACTATCCGTACTTTCCTTTCCACTGGTCGCTGGCTTTGAACACACACAACTGGGCGATTCTGAGGATATGGATAATCCCATACCCGTATCAGTAACCGTTTTTTCCGGACCGGAATTTCAGTTGGATTTTAACACAGTAAACGTCGTTTCCGGTTTAAATGGTAATTTCACGAACACCACTCCAATGACGGCAACGGGCAATCTGGATGAGTTCAGCGCAGAGATGCCCAACCCCGCAGACATTGGAGAGTTCAATTATTATTTTTCCGTACAAACCATAGATGGAAATGTTGAAACACAACCCTACGGCGCACCTAATGCATCTTATTCATTTCATCTGGGTCCAGACCAAGAACAGCCACAACTGCTCTACGTTTCTCATTCAGACTATCTGGGCTTTATCAATGCCACCGGATCATACCAAGTTAATGCCACGGCAACAGACAATATCGGCATTGGATCCATGGCGTTGAACTATTCCATCAATGGCGAAACCTGGATTGAAATCCCCATGGACTTTGCATACTCATCAGATGAAGAAGACACATATTCAAATATTTTGACCTGGGAAAATTTGCCCATTCCTTCCACAATTAATTACTATGTGAATTGCTGGGATTCATCCACTCAAAGCAATCTCACTACATCGCAGGTATACGAAATAGCCATAGGGGGTTATGAATTGGTAGATGATTTTGAAAACGGTTTGTGGAAGTGGAACGCCGACGGAGACTGGGGGGTTTCAACTTGGGGGGTTAACCTGTCACATGCAGCCCATGACAGTCCACAGGGACCCTATCTCCCAAACTCAAACACATCAATTATCAGTGCCGCGCCCTTTGACATGTCTCCCTATCAATCTGCAGAACTGATATTCTACAAAGCGGTTTTTTCAGTACCCAATCAAGATTTCTGTTATGTGAAAATTTCTTCAGATGGGGAAAACTGGGAGACCCTCATAACCTACAGTGGATGGCAGACATGGATGACTCAGGAGGTCATTGATATTTCACCCTGGACGGGCACCGGAATGAGCACCATCTACATCAGATTCCAGATTGTGACAGATGGTTCAAACAACGCAGATGGCTTTCATATTGACATGGTGGAGTTAAGCGCTGTTGTGGCAATGCCCGTCATCCCAGGCGATGTTAATGGTGATGGCATCATTGATGTCTTGGACATCGTCACCATGGTTTCAATCATTCTGGGTGAGCCTCCAACACCATACCAGCTTCAGGCGGGCGACCTTAATGGTGATGGCATCATTGATGTTCTGGATATTGTTTCCATTATAAATGAAATCCTCTGAAACGCTAGCAATTAAACATTACTATCATTATTTGAAAGGCCAAGAATGAAAACCATATTTTGGATATCCGCGTTGATTCTATTTTCAGGATGCGGTATTTTCGACTCCCACAAAGAAGATACAAACGGACCGGCAACAAAGCTTTATGTGGTGTTACAGGGGCTGGATCAGATTGCGGTATATGATGCTGATAACCAGGAACTTATCAGAACAATCGACACAGATTTTACAGCAGATCAATCTGGAAACACTCCCCATTTTGTCGCGATTGATGATGAAAATGGATACTGGTTTGCCACGGCGATTTCAAGTGGTTATGTGGCCATGTATGATATGGATTCTGACACATTAATTGATACCCTCATGGTAGGTGACTCTCCGGCGCTCATGGCAATAGATTTTGTGCAGCAACGCCTATTTTGTTCTCGGATGATGCCAATGGGGGGGATGATGTCCAGTTCCGTTTCTCAAGTGATTCAAGAAATCGATTACTCTACAGGACAACTGCAATCCATCGCAGAATTCGAAGTAGATTCACCAGCGCCCCATGGTATCACTCTGGATGTGGTCAATAACTGGATTGTCACCACAAGCAATACCGCAGATTGGATTTACAAAATTGATATCACAACAGAAGTAGTTGAAGGACAAGCATTGGACAGCCAAATAGGTGCTCTGCCCAATAATGAAATACAACGCATGAAACCCATCCAGTGTGTCACCGTCGCCCCTGGAAAAGCACTGGTTACATGTTCTGCGGGTATATGGATGGATTATTATGGTAATCAAACACATATACCGGGAATGCTCCAACTATGGGACACACAGACGATGACAGTACTAGACACGATGCAGCTAAATTGGCATTCAAAGCCTTGGCATGCGGTTAAATCTTCTGTTTCGGACAAGATCTTTATAACGCTATCAGGCGATATTCAAGTTAGCGCAAGTGCGGGCGTGGCATGTGCCCGGTATGAAGATGACGAATTACACCTGGAATGGATATCTCGATCCGATGAATTCCATACGCTTCACGGGATTGATGTTTCCTACGATGAAAGTCAGGTGTTTGTATCTTCCCGATCTAACGGAAAACTGTACACGCTTGACGCACGGACCGGTGAGATTATCTCTACGATGCTGTTGTCAAACAATCCTGATATGGTAATGGCCGGTGGCGTTGCTGTCATGAAAAATAATTGAGAAACCCAATGATGATAAAAATAAAAAACATTCCTTCAAAAATAATTGCTCTCAACGGACTAATCATGACCGTTGTATTGCTGCTTTCCGGCTGCTCTGACAGCCCAGCCAATAACTCCGGTCAGCCTGATGATTTCCCCGAAAAAAGCTATCAGGTGGATGAAACCGGTCACATCATCCAAACAGAGATGGTTGTATCGGATTTTGAGCCATCGTCCGCCTGCCAAGAATGCCACCCACAACATTACGACGAATGGCAGCAATCCATGCACGCGTATGCAATGCAGGACCCCGTATTCTTCGGTGGCTGGAATGGAGAACAACAGAACCGACCAGAAACAGGTGAACGATTTTGCCTTCAGTGCCACAATCCCGTTGCTTTTGTTACAGGCACCTCGCTGACGGGCAACGCAGATGCAAATGAATTTCTTTCTTCAGACCTCCCTGATGTTATCAAAGATGGCGTCGGGTGCGATATTTGCCATGTCATGACCGGACTTTCGCCATCTGTTGTGACCGACGATCAGGTAAGCGCAAATGCGGAATATCACCTGAATCCCGGAGAAAATATTAAATATGGTTCCATTGAAACGCCCATATCAACAGACGCACACGAATCTCAATTTGCCCCCATTTATAAACGTTCGGAGATTTGTCTACCTTGTCATGATTTCGTAATCCGTGGCGTTGAGGCAGAGATCACTTTTACCGAATGGAACCGAATCCCCGGTCTTGCAATGAGCGGAGGATTGGCTTGTCAGGTGTGTCACATGGCGGAAACAGGTGACGGACATCATGACCACCGATTTATTGGAGTGGATTTAGATCTATCTATCCCGGCTGAAGACAACCCCACATTTAACGCAGTCACAAATCTTTTACAGTCATCTCTTGAAATTTCAATGGGCGATCCGGTTTACACACCTCCAGACGAATTTATAAATGCTACCATTGTAGACATCCCCACCACAATTACGAGTCTGACGGCACACGCCGTTCCTTCTGGCGTATCATTTGTTCGTGAAATCTGGATTGAATTTCAGGTTAGGCATAATGGAGAAATCCTAGCGCAATCGGGTTCCATATCTTCGAATAGTGAGCCTTTGGATAAAGATGACCCACAATTACTGTTGTTCAATACCCAATTATTGGATGAAAACGGAGACCCAATCGGTGGCGTAACAGATGCACACGGCATTGTGAACAAGACGCTTGGCGCGTTTGCAAACAGATATCATACTTACTCATTTTTAATACCCAACGGACTAACGGACGATTTAGAGATTTCAGCAAGGGTATTGTTTAGACCATTTTATCCGGCCGCCCTCGAAGGTACACATGATAATTTATTAGATAATCTTCCGGTGATAGAGATGGCATCATTGACGCAAATGATTTCTGCACCCTAATAATCAGTTCGAATGAAACTTCCGGTTACCGGGCTGATCATAGGACTAATGACCCTGTCGTTTACGCAGGAGTTTTGGTTACAAAATCTACCTATTGAGATGACTCTCGGTGGAGAGCCGGTTGAAAATCCGTTTTTTGGTGGATTTAACAAACCGAAAAACCAATCTTTAGACTGGGATGCAGACGGTGATACGGATATCTTTGTTTTAGATGTGGACGGGCGCCTTCGGTATTATCAAAATATCGGAACCCCAACATCCCCGGAATTTATCCTGAAGACTACCGATTTTCAGACCATTCCTTCGGTCAATTGGTTCTATTTTGGAGATATCAATGGAGACGAGGCAATGGATCTGATGACCCAGCACCCCGAAAATACTTCACGCGTTATGTATTTCGAAAACACTGGAAACCAGCTTGGTTCCGGGATTCAGATCAATCAATCGGATGGCATACCGGTAACCAGCGACCCCTTTATGACTCCAACATTTGCGGACATTGACAATGATGGCGATGCTGATTTTTTCACCGGGAATTATGTGGGCACCGTTACATTCTATGAAAACGTTGGATGGGAAGACGGAGCACCAGTTTTTCAATGGATGACGAATGCGTGGCAGAATATCAGTATTATCGGTAACACCCGCCACGGTGCAAGCGCACTCCAGTTTATTGATTTGGATGATGACGGCGACCTGGACCTCAGTTGGGGCGATTATTACTCGCAGAGCCTTTACATCATCTGGAATCTGGGATCGGCGAATGTTCCCGTTATGGATATTTTCAACATTACCAGATCATTTCCGGAAAATGATCCAGTGATCACCGCCGGACAAAATATGCCGGGATTTACTGATCTTGACGGGGATAACGATCCGGATCTGATCATATCGGTTTTGTCAGGGGCATTTGGCAATCAACTGATAAACAATTTGTACTATTACGAAAATACTGGATCACCCGGATTTCCATTTTATGAATTTCGCACGAACCATTTTTTTGATGGGCTCGATTTGCTCACGGATGCTTCCCCGGCGTTAGCGGATATTGATAACGACGGTGACCTGGACCTGTTTATTGGAAATGGGTTTGAGCCCACGTCATTCCCCTGGGTGGGCAGGATTCACTTCTTCAGAAACACCGGAACATCTAATATTCCCATTTGGGAAGAAGAAAATGCAGGATTTCTGGGCACAGGCATGGGCAACAATCTGTCCCCGGTATTCGCAGATATGGATAACGATGGCGATCAGGATGTTATGGTTGGAGAGTTCAACGGATTTATCCTTTACTTTCAAAATATGGGATCCGCGGAAGAAGCAATATTTTCTGACCAAGGCGTTCCTTTACCCGGTATTGATCTTTCCGGACACGCCACCCCCGCACTGGTAGATTTGGATGGAGATAATGATTACGATTTGGTTTGTGGTGAAACCGCAGGTAATATCATATTTTTTGAAAATTCTGGGAGCCCCGAAGAATTTTCATTTTCATCAGTAGTAGATTTGATCACGCCGGCGCCAGTGTCATCGCGATCTGCTCCATTATTTAAAGATGTGGATATGGACGGCGATCAAGATTTGCTTGTGGGTTCGGAATATGAAAATATTCGGTTTTACCGGAACACCGGGGATCCTCAATCTCCACAATTTACCGCAGACACATCGATAACCATTCCGAGGCTTGGTACAAATCTGAAATTAGCGGGTGGACATTTTTTAGGCGGCGATGACTACCAACTGATTGTTGGATTGTCAACCGGTGGGTGCTACCATTTGGCGTTTTCGCCTTGCCTTGCAGGTGATATCAATTCTGATGGAACAACAGATATTTTGGATGTGGTGATCCTGGTAAATATCATTCTAGATAACACCGAACTCACACCAACCGAAATGTGTGCCGCAGATATGAATAACGATCAGCAAACAAATATTCTGGATATTGTGTCAATTGTTTTTACGATTCTTGAAGAATGATACTCTGCAATAAACAGCAGGTTTGAACATGAGGGTTGGGGGGCAGCAACCCCGTACTGTAGATACCCAAGGGGGTTCCGAGGAGGGTTGGGGGAAATTATATTGGCCACGCATGAAAAATGGCAATATAACCCCTTCAGCTGTTTTCTGTTTTTTTAAGAATTACAGAGCAACCAAATGCACACAAATGTAATCAAACCTTTGTTAAATTTTGCATCCATTATCAGATGATTATCAGAAAAAGCATATTGACTAAAAATAAAATCATACCAAACCGGAGGTATAAAACCGATGAAAAAAGCCATTATTATTTCATTAGCCGTTAGTGCAGTTCTTTTGCAGGGCTGTTTAATGGATTGTGTCAGTCCATCTACCAATGTAACTACAGAAACGCGCGCCGTCCCTGTATTTACCGGGATAAAACTATTGGGTAGTGGAACCGTTGTTCTGCACAGCGGCGCCCCCGCACCGCTAACTATTCGGTGTAATGAGAATATTTTCCCGTATTTAAAAACAGTAGTGGAGGGAAGCACGCTCGTCATCAGTTTTGATAAATGTGTTACCGGACGAACTACCCTTGAAATTGACGCAACCATACAGGAGTTACAATTATTAGAATTGTCCGGTTCCGGGAAAATCATAGGTGTTGATAACTTGGATGGCAGCAGCGTGGATATGAATATTAGCGGTTCCGGGGACATCATGGCAAACATTGAAGCCAATAATGTGGATAGCAGAATTTCCGGATCAGGAACCATCACCCTTGCCGGCAGCGTAAATGACCACAACATCCGAATTAGCGGATCAGGTGACTTGATCGGATTTGATCTTATATCAGCGGACGCCAGCGCCAGTATTAGCGGTTCAGGAACCTGCGAGTTGAATGTGTCCAACGACCTGGAAGTTCATATCAGTGGTAGCGGAGATGTGATTTATAAGGGTAGTCCCGAAATTCACAGTAATATTTCAGGATCAGGCACGGTCAGAGCGCTTCCTAATTAATCCACATTTATGAGGTCAGTGAACAGGGTCATCGTTAGCATTGTCGGATTCGGCGGTGTAATTATCGCGCTTATCAACAAGAGAAAAGCCAAAACAGCCACCGCATAGACAAACACGGGGCTCTATAATTCTTCAATTATTCCTCAATTTATGATGGGAGAATATCATTCCCATTCGAACCTTTATTTTTATAAATTATAAGTGGCTTCCACTTGAAAATGTACTCATGTGAGAGTTGCTGAATTCGGTTAAATCGATTTATTGGCCAATTATAAAAAATAATCATCTGTGGACATAAATTATTAAATGCGCATTTACATTCTTTGCCAACACCATTGTATCGCTGTAATAGCTCTGCTTCAATGAACAATTCATTTGTCAAATCCCCCCCCGTTGATAAAATGCGGTCATTTTTTTGGTTGTTCATTGTCCTGTGGACAACTTGTCTCACAGTACTATCTGCATGGATCTATTTCAACGAAAAACGCGATGCTATTGAGATGGCCGTACTAGAGGCAAAAACCTCTTTTGATAAGGATATGATGTATCGCAGTTGGGCCTCCAGCCATGGGGGAGTATACATCAAGAGCCCGGATGATGATTCTCAAAATCCAGCTCCCGCATCAACACAGGAAGAAAAACAGGATCTCGTCCACATACACCCAGAAAAAATGGCCCGACTCGTTTATGATTTAGCGGGAGAATCCCACGAAGCCCTCAATCATATTACCAGCCTGAAGCCAATTCATGAAGGCAACAAACCGGATGCATGGGAAAGACAGGCGCTGCTAAAGCTGGAATCCGGAATACCGGAAGTATATGAAATTGAAACTGTGAGCGGTAATAAGCGGCTCAGATTTATGGGTAAGCTTATTACGGAAGAATCCTGCCTGAAGTGTCACGGAGTCCAAGGATATAAAATTGGTGATATTCGAGGAGGCATTAGTATCACAATCCCCTATGCTCCATATTATCGGGTATTCCGATCTCACGCCCAATTTGCATTTATTGCATTGAGTGCTACTTGGTTAACAGGAATTCTAGTAATTGGCTTTATGTTTAGAATGCTTCGCAAAGAAATTAGAATGAACGCCACATTATTCACAGATTTGGAAGATGAAAAGCAATATTTTGAAAACTTGTTTCAAAATTCACCGGAGGGGATCATCCTGGTTGACGGAAAAAGTAATATCTTTCGGGTAAACGATGGATTTTGTACACTATTCGGATTCACCGAAGAGGAGCTGATAGGTAAAAATATTGACCGCCTCATCGCAGGCAAGAAGCGCCAAAATGAAGCCTTGCGTATTACTGAGCATTTTTCTAATAATAAAAGGAAAAAAACATTTGAATCCATCCGAATTCACAAAAATGGACACCCTGTTGAAGTCTCAATTCTCGGTACTCCCATATTGACGGATGATGGTCAGCGTCAGGTTTTGGGGATATACCGCGACATTTCTCGTCAGAAACAAATTGAACGAGAAATAAAAGAATCCTCAAAAAAATATAAAAAGTTAAGCGATCGCCTGACTGAGACCAATAGCTTAAAAGAACTGCTTCTTGATATTATTACCCACGATCTGAGAAACCCCGCAGGTTTAGTATCTGGCGCGGTTGGATTGTTAAAACAAGAATATCCGGATGATGAACTTTTGGGCATGGTAGATCAAGGCGCAGAAAGCATTTTAAAGGTAATCGATAACGCCACGGCTCTATCCAAATTGTCAATGGACGAGTCAATTTCAATGGAAAAGATCAATGTCGTTACCCTAATTCAGCAATCCGTAAGAGGCTATCATCAATTAATTAAAGAAGCCGATATGACTATCGAAGTAAACCTCCCGCCAGAGTTGATTGTTGACGCACACGTGATTATCGAAGAGGTTTTTAAGAATTATATCAGCAATGCAGTTAAGTATGCTACCGCAGGGAAAAAGATCAGGATCAATTCAAAAACGGAAACGGATTGTATCACCATCGAAGTATCGGATTTTGGAGAAACGATTCAACCCGAATTTAGAAAAAAAATATTTACACGGAGCTTCCAAATGACTTCTGCCAAAGGCAAGGGAAGTGGATTGGGATTGTCCATTGTCGATAAAATCGCCTCCGCCAACAATGCCACCGTTGGAATAAAACCCAATTCTCCCAACGGAAACACTTTCTTTATATCATTCCCAGTCTCCTCCTCCTGATCCACTAGTCGTTCTGCAAATCCATCGTCCCCACTTTTCGAAATGCGGGATATGATTTTCCGGGTGTAAAATACGTCCTTAATTATTGGATGGATTTATGCACATAAAAAATATACGCTCTTTCATGCCGGGTTTAATTTGGTTGTTGATCACCCTGGCTCTTGTCGTTATGTTGAACCGAAAAACCGGTGACATACCACCGCTTGGAAAATTCCTCGATCCCTATCACGGATATTTAGCTTTGGTGGCGAGCGATAATCTCCCTTCAGAGGAGATGATTTTTTCGAATCTACTTGAACCGGTCACCGTCCGATGGGACGAGAACCGAATTCCCCATATCTTTGCAGAAAATAACCACGATCTGTTTTTCGTACAGGGCTATGTGATGGCGTTTGACCGATTGTGGCAACTGGATTTCCAAACCCTTGCGACTGCCGGACGCATGTCAGAAATTATTGGTGAGAAAGCGATTGAATATGACCGATTCCAACGCAGGATCGGATTACCGCTTGGTGCGGAAAAGGCAGTATCCGCCCTGGAAAAAGACCCTGAAACTCTTGCTTCGGTGCAGGCATTTGTGGATGGCGTCAATGCGTATATCGATCAACTTCCAAAAGACCAATTTCCCATCGAGTACAAAATTCTAGATTATGCTCCTGAATATTTTTCCGTCGAAAAAACGACCCTGCTTTTGAAAAATATGGCATGGACGCTCACCGGCCGTTCCAGCGACCTTCCACTCACCCGGCTATGGAACCAGTACGGAAAAGGAACGGTGGATGAGCTTTTTCCGGTGACACCATATTTTGTGGACCCAATCATTTCAGAGCCAGTCATTCCGGCAATACCCCTGATTACTGTAGCACCTGAAGACCTGTATCAATCGATAGCCGGAGAGGCAAACCTGCCATTTTTGCCAGACGAGCGAAATGGGAGCAATAACTGGGCGGTATCTGGTGCACGGACTCAGTCCGGCCATCCCATTTTAGCCAACGATCCACATCTGACGCTGACCCTGCCAGCCATTTGGTACATCATGCACTTGGTCAGCCCGGACATGAATGTGATGGGCGTCACCATCCCCGGCGCTCCGGGAATCATCAGCGGATTCAACGAAAATATTGCCTGGGGCGTCACCAACGGCAACGACGATGTGATGGACTGGTATGACATTGTGTTCAAAGATGGATCAAAAAATGAATACTGGTATGACGGAAAATGGAATCCCACCGAAAAAAAAGTGGAGACCATTCAGATACGCGGCCAGTCAGCTTATTTGGACACCATCATTTACACACACCACGGTCCCGTCGTCTGGGATAAGGTAGATCAAACCCGCGATTTTAGTGTTGGGAATATGAGAAATCCCACGCAGCAGGTATCCACCGGCAGGGCGCTGAGATGGCGGGGGCACGATGAAACGGAGGAGATCCGCGCATTGTTATCAATCGATGTTTCTGACAATTACGATGAGTTTGTTCATTCTTTAGAATATTTCGTCTGCCCCGGTCAAAATTTTGTCTACGCGGATGTTGCCGGCAATATCGCCATGTGGCACAGCGGAAGCCCACCTCTTCGCTGGGAAGGCCAGGGCAGATTCATCAGCGATGGCACGGATCCGGCATACGACTGGAAACAGTTTCTTCCCATGGAACACATGCCGCATGAGAAAAACCCCTCGCGCGAATTTGTGAGTTCCGCCAATCAAAATCCTGTGGTCGATCCGGAATATCCATATTATCTCTCGGATAATTACTGGATGTCATGGCGGGGTGCACGGATCAATGAGCGATTATCAGAAATGTCAAGCGCAACATTACTTGAAGTGGTGGATGTACAGAATGACAATATCAGCATTCTGGCACGCACCGTTCTCCCCATCATGTTGAACGAAATGAAAACCGCACCGCTATCTGATAAAGAGTTGAAGATTGTCGGCACGATGAAAGATTGGGACCATGCCCTGGATCATGATTCCTGGCAAGCCACTCTGTTTTACCACTGGCTCCGTAATCTGGAACAACAAACCTGGTCAGATGAATTCGGGCTTAAAAAGAACGATCACAATTGGCCGTACCTCACCGAGTTGGCAGAAATCATTGAACAAGATAAAAATGCCAGATGGTTTGATGACGTTCGAACAGACACAAAGGAGAGTTTCAGCGATATTTGTCTCCAGTCATTTCATACATCTATCCAAGAACTCACTGAAAATTTTGGGAGTGATCCTATACTTTGGAACTGGGAAAAATATCGGGGAACGGACATCCATCATTTGGCAAAGATTCCAGGGTTTGGCAGATTGAAGCTACCCACATCCGGGGGTGATGGCGTGCCCAATGCCACACATCGGACATTCGGTCCGTCATGGAGATATGCTGTAGAAATGGGGCTGCCTGTCATTGGCATCGGTATTTATCCCGGGGGACAATCCGGTTTTCCAGGGAGCACACATTACGATGATTTCGTTAACCGATGGGTAGATGGAAAGCACCTGAATTTACATTTTACAGACAATCCGGAAGATATACCCGGAACCGAAGTCACATTTTCAAAGGGGGAGAAATGAACAACCGCAATCACATATTGAATTCAATCTGGGCGCTCATCTTTATGATTATGGTCATTGATCTTGTGATCCTCCCATTTGTACCCTGGTGGTCATTGATCTTTCCAACATTTGCTTTTGGAAGGATGTACACTAGTGGTGCGCGATCCTTTTTCCAGGCGGGGATGGGTAGCACGCTGGCTTGGGCGATCATGGTATTTTTCCAGTATCAGGCGGGTGGAGAGATAATTGTCCGACGCGTTTCCGAAATGATGGGGGTTTCCTCTCCGTGGATACTCATTCTGATCACATTGCTGATTCCGATGATCATCGGCGGACTTGCAGGCGTGAGTGGGTTTATGCTTCTTGGCCGAAAAGCGCGGAACCACACTGGACAGTGATATGTGATGCGAAATTTGGTAATCGTGCTTCGATCCCAGAGAGCCGTCTGCCGTAACCACTAAAATTCACACTTTCACACGATCCAAGTTATGTACTAATATACGGTACATAATATTGTTAAAAGGAAACGCATGAAAGTTCTTTCTGTAAACCAATTCAGAGCAAACATCAAGACTCTGGTAGATCAAGCCATCGCGGATCATGAACCGGTAAAAGTGACCAGAAGAGCCGGTCAAGATTTCATTATTGTTAGCGCCGAAGACTGGGATCGGGATCAGGAGACGCTGTATGTCATGCAGAATTCCTCCATTATCAATCAGATCCGAGAATCGATTTTGACTCATGATGGTGGTACGGGATATGCCCCCACTCAGGAAGAGTTGGATGAGATCAATCGTATTTGAAGGCAGTACGTGGCTGAAACATGAAGACCTGCGGGCAAAAGACAAGGTGCTCCATAAAAACCTGTGTAAAATTTTGAAAGAAATGCAGCGTGGAAATCCGGCGACGGGCACGGGGAAACCGGAACCACTCAGACATAGCCTATCGGGACTGTGGTCACGACGACTGTCAAAAAAGGATCGGTTGATTTATAAATTTACAGATACCTCCATCTACATATTTGCCATCGGTGGACATTACGATAGCCTATAACCATGAAGATTAACACAGTATTAGAATTAAGTAAAGAAGAATTGAGCAACCTGAGGCTCCACCTTGGTGTTTCTAGCGATCGCGAAACAGGTAAATAGATAGTTCAAATGTCAACTATTCAAAAAAACGTTAAATCCACAATTGATTTTATTAATACTCAATTCCTTATTGGCGAATATGTCATTAGTACGAAATTACCATATTTAGACAATGAGATTGCATCCATAGTATTAACAGAGAGCAAACTCGCGATTTGCATATCAACAAGTGAACTAATAGCGCAGGCTAATAGGAGTAAGATTCTTGGATCTGATCTTGATATTGTTTTAAAAAGTGCAAAATGCAATATCCGATGGAATTTCAAAAATTATAAAGGCTTTAATCTACTATTCCCTATTAATTCCAAGTTGACAATTCAAATATTTCCTACAATATATTCTGTCGAAGTCAGTCGTACGGTCGAGCCCCCATTTTTCAGAATGATTGCAACTTCAAAACATGAGCATCAACATACTTCAATGAGCAATTTTTGGAAGTGTGATTACTTGCAATTACCGGAGCTTGATTTGACAACAACCAGTGGGATATCCGAACTTCAAGTAAACGAACACAAAGTACAGGTATTCAGCTTCAAATATGAACAGACATTTTTTATAATAATTGAATCTAGATCAAAAATTATAAAATCAGAATTTCTAGAATTGAGTAATGGAATTCTTTTAGGTTTCGCATTTGCAAATGCGAAATTATATAGGAATCATCTGTTATTAGTTTCCTTAAATGAACACGACGGTGTATCCCCGGTTAAATATGATTATTTAGAAGGAGAGAAAGATTGTTATTCCAGTTATGGTTTTTTTCCAACAGTTCCATTTCAACTTGAATTTGGTGTAGAGCCTCAAGCAATATGTTATTTAAATAAAATTTGGTTTCAAGAAATCATTTTAAAGATTATTGCCGATAATAACTACAAGCGTGGAATTGAACTTCTGGTAGCAGATGAAAATATAGAACCCAAATCTCGTTCGCTAATCTATTCTGTTGCATTAGAGACGATTTCAAACATCGTTTATAGAGGAAACGATGTTTCGATGAGTTTATTAAAAGAAAAATCATTGAGACAAAATATTATTAACCATCTTGTGGTCACTTTAGATAAATTTATAGATAAACTATCACCAGAGGCATATTCCACTATATTATCAAAATTAAAAAACATATCTAATCCATCAAATAAAAAAAAGTTATTATTCCCATATGACCTATATGGAATTACATTGACAGAGATAGAAAAACAAATTATTAGTCAAAGAAATTCATTGCTCCATGGCAGGCTGCCGAAATTGGATTATATCAGTAATTATGACATTCTACAAGTGAACCTGACGCTGTATTACTGTGTGGCCACACTTTTTTTAAAAGTAGCTGGTTACTCTGGGCCAATTATCTACCACCCAACCTTACACCAGATTTACTCAAAAAAGGAAACTTCGGATTATCTTGTAAAAATAATTTAGTACAATCAGCATTTACTTTGACTGATATTGAATCGAAACAAGCTTTCTCTGGATGGACTTATCCGCATCATACTTTTCTAGCTCTTTCAAACCACTTTATATTTCTTCCCCACCTCGGTGAACGCCTGAATGGCTCGGTCCAGATGGGTCTGGGTGTGGGCGGCGCTGATCTGTACGCGGATACGTGCCTGTCCTTTTGGGACCACCGGGAACGAAAATCCGATGACATAAATTCCTTCAGCCAACAGATCGGCGGCAATGTTCTGCGCCAATTTGGCTTCGTAGAGCATAATGGGCACGATGGGATGGTCACCGGGTTTGATATCGAATCCCGCGGTGGTCATTTTTTCACGAAAACATTTTGTGTTTTTCTCAAGTCTATCTCGAAGTTCGGTGGTGGCGCTGAGCATATCCAGTACAGCGATAGATGCGCACACGATTGCCGGAGCTACCGTATTGCTAAACAGATAAGGTCGGGATCTCTGACGCAATAATTGAACGATTTCCTTTTTCCCGGAGGTAAATCCACCGGATGCTCCACCCATGGCTTTTCCCAGCGTGGAAGTGACCATATCCACTCTGCCCATGACGTGCCGGTAGTCGATAGATCCGCGCCCGGTAGCGCCGAAAAATCCTGTGGCATGGGAATCATCAACATGAACAACGGCATTGTATTTGTCCGCCAAATCACAGATCTGATCCAGCTTCGCCACGAATCCATCCATAGAGAACACACCGTCAGTGGTAATGAGCCGTGTCCGCGCTGACTGCGTCTGTTTCAGGATATCCTCAAGTTCATTCATATCCGAATTGGCGTATCGGAACCGCTGCGCCTTACACAATCGCACACCGTCAATAATGGAGGCATGATTCAGCGAATCGGAGATCACCGCGTCTTCCTCCGACAGTAGCGTCTCGAAGAGTCCGCCATTGGCATCGAAACAGGAGGTGTACAAAATTGTATCTTCCATCTGCAGAAATTGTGAAATTTTATCCTCAAGGATTTTGTGGATGGTTTGTGTGCCACAGATGAACCGTACCGAGCTGAGACCGAATCCCCATTTTTCCAAACCGTCCTGTGCGGCTTTGATAAGCGCAGGATGATTCGCCAGACCCAGGTAATTGTTGGCGCAAAAATTCAGAACCGTCTCATTGTTTACAATGATCTCGGCGCTCTGCTGCGATTGGATGATCCGTTCGTCTTTTTGCAGTCCGGCATCGCGAATTTCGTTCAGTTCATGGGTCAGTCTGGATTGTATCGTATGCATTTTTTCTCCTAATGATTGCTGATGACTTATTTCCCGTAATGTGCTTTGATCCCGGGAAGCAGGTAGTCGTCGAAAGCATTTTGAAAATGATGTTCAGGCTGCCATCCCCAGTCCTTTTGGGCGGCACTATCGTCCACATCAGCGGGCCAGCTATCCACGATGGATTGCCGTTTTTCGTTGACGGTGAACGTGATATTTGCATCAGAATAGACGGATTGCATTTTATCCCTGAATTTATCAGCAGATGCACTCCACCCAGTGATGTTATACACTTGTCGGGTCAGGTTACTCTTGGGTGCACTCATCAATTCCAGAATAGATCGGATGGCATCGGGCATGGTCATGAATGGAATCGTCGTATCCGGGCGAACGAAACAGTCATATGGGTGATGCTGGATCGCCGCATGGATCATCTCTGGAGCAAAATCACTGGTACCGCCGGAAGGAACTGTCACGGCGCTGATCAGTCCGGGAAATCGCATTCCACGGAAGTCCACCAGCCCCGGCAAACTATTATCTGATAATCGTTGATAGTGTTTCGAATAATATGCTCCAAGGCTTTCGCAGTATAGTTTATTGCATCCGTACATCGTTTCAGGAAAACAGTATTCGTCCTCATGGATTTTGGTGATTTTCTGCTTTATTTTCAGAGACGGGATACCATAAACCGCGATGGAACTGGGGAAAAAGAACTTCACTGGCTGGCCATGGCTTCGCGCCTGTTGCACCGCCAGCTCAAGAAGATTCAATGTGCCACCCACATTCACGTCGTGAGCCGCAACGGGTGAAAATTCTGCTCTCGTACTTAATAATGCTGCCAGATGGTAAATTTCAGATATTTGATACTCGGCATTGATCTGGTCCAAAAGTGCTTTGTCTAAAATGTTACCAGCGATACTTTCTTTCACATGGGGTCTGATTTCTGGATCGATAACCTTCAGGTCTAATGCCACGATATTTTGTTGATATCGTTCTTGCAAAGAGGATATCAACCCGTGTCCGATTTCTCCATTGGCACCCGTAATCAAAATGACGCTTTTTCTCATGAACATCCCCTATAAATTGATATGTAAATTCGGTGGCAAATTTACATCTGAAGGGTATTACAGAATAGAACTGGAGGTTGATAAATTGATTTTCAGATTCAGAACTGCACCGTTCGAAACAGTGATGTAAAAACTACTTCTCCTTTGGTGGTATCTACCGATAAAATTTAACTTTGATCATTGATAAAAGGAGCTATCATGAAAAAACACATGTTATTTGTATTATCTTTAATTTTCTTTTCACTTTCATGTGACGACGATTCATCACCAGCCACCATCGACCTCATTGGCACACAATGGAATTTGTATCAGCACACAATTATAGACACGGGACCCATTAACATCGTACCGGAAACCGATGAAGATTATTGGATCATCTTTAATACAGATGGAACGCTTTCTGCACAAGATGCCTGCAATTTATGTGATGGGAGCTATAGCATTATAGCTGACACCCTTAATGTCGTCGGAATAGGTTGCACCGAGGCTGCGTGCACAGGGAGTAATTGGATTGGCGCTATTTCAGGTGTTTACACAACATCAATCACAAACGACATATTGGTGGTGACCAGATATCCGGATTTCTTGATGGAATTGGAATCATATTATTTTGTCGCTGATTAATGTAACCGACCAATGAAAATTCACTCTGATCTTCAGATTTTTGTGAAGACCGAATCATTATTGTTACACCCAACGTAAATTTTACCTGTGCAAAAAGATTTTCTTTACTTCAAAAACCGATTTATCCATCACGTCGGATGTCTGCTCATCCTCACGATCGCACTATCACAAGACCACGAAGGCTGGAGTTTTAACCAAAGCATTTACGAAGTCAACACCCGTCAATTCACTCACTCCGGGACCTTTAGTGAATTTGAAACTCATTTAGACCGCTTACAAGATTTGGGTGTGGGGATTCTCTACTTTATGCCCATCCACCCCATCGGGATTCAAAATAGGTTGGGCAGTTTGGGCAGCCCCTATTCGGTGCGCGATTATCTGGATGTGAATCCAGAGTTCGGCACCCTGGAAGAATTCGTCGCTCTGGTGGATTCAATCCACGCCCGGGGCATGTACGTCATCATGGATTGGGTGGCGAACCATACCGCTTGGGATAATCCGCTTACCGTCTCACACCCCGAATGGTATGTCACCGATGGACAGGGCAATTTTATTCCCCCACCCGGTACCGGCTGGTCAGATGTCATTCAACTAAACTATGGCGAACAGGGATTGCGCGATTACATGATCCAGACGATGGCATATTGGATCACCGAAGTTGATATTGACGGATTTCGCATCGATGCTGTTAGTTTTGTGCCGGATAATTTCTGGCCCGGTGCCATTGCCCAACTCAAAGCCATCAAGCCTGAAATCCTCATGTTGGCAGAGGATGACGGCACCCAATATCAGAACCTTGGATTTGATATGACTTATGCCTGGGGACTATACGGATTTGGAAACGGCGTACTGCAGCGCATGGCTGACGGTGACGATGATGCTATCAATCTGGCTAATTATCTGAACAATGAACTGAATTATTATTCCGATCAGCATTATCGAATGTATTTCACATCGAATCATGACGAAAATTCCTGGTACGGCACCGTCTTTGAACGGTTCGGCGCTGCGGCGGAAGCCTTTGCCGTTCTTACCGTCACCATGAATAGTATGCCGCTAATCTACAGCGGACAAGAAGCAGGGCTGGATCATTCACTAGCATTTTTTGATAAAGATGAGATTGTGTGGCAGGCGCACCCTTTTGAAAATATGTACAGCACACTGTTTCATTTGAAAAAAGAGAACCGGGCATTATGGAATGGCAGCAACGGTGGTTTACTCCAGCGAATCACCACTACTAATAATTCCCGGATATTTTCGTTCGTCAGGGAATCCGAAGATGATAAAGTTTTTGCTGTATTTAATCTGTCCGCCAGCTTCACAGGCGCCACCCTCATCGATACCCTTTTCCATGGCACCTACGCAGATGTGTTTTCCGGTGATACCACTACCTTTGATGAGACAACTACCGTTACAATGCCCGCATGGAGTTACCACATTTATGAGCAAATCACGCCAGACCTTTCCGTCGACGAAACACCAGTGCAACCGATTGACTTTCATCTTTGGCAGAATTACCCCAATCCTTTCAATCCGGTAACGACAATTCAGTATGACATACCATTTGCGAGTCATGTAAAGATCGCCGTGTTCGATATCACTGGCCGATGGGTGACGACTCTGGTAGATGAACGTCAAATCTCCGGTGAAAATTCTGTCACGTGGAACGGAAAAGATCAATCCGGGGAAAACGTTAGTTCTGGCGTATACATTTGCAGGATGGATGCTGGTAATTCCAGTACTACCCGACAAATGGTGTTGTTGAGGTAAAAAACCGATATTCTCCCATTGTAATCACTTTAATACACAATCATCGTAAATTAACTACCCCGAAATCCTACGGGATTCACCCGGGTTTTAAGGGCTGATCGCCAAGATGAAAAAGTTATTGATATTATTATTTCCCCTCATTTTTTGGGTGTGTGCCGAAAAATCACCCTATACGCCATCGATTACCCAGACCACTATCGACGACATCCAGTTTGGATTATCCGGTACATTTGAAGTGGCTACTTGGAACATAGAATTTTTCCCCAAACAGTTCAATACGACGGTTGAAAATGTCCGCAGGGTTATGTTGGCAATTGACGCGGAAGTGTATGCCCTACAGGAAATCAGCAACAGAAGCTATTTCTATCAACTAATAGATGAAATAAACGAAGCAGATACGGTGGAAACCTGGGTTGGATTTCGTGCCGGTGGTTCCAGCACTTGGGGAGAATTGGCTTATATTATAAAGACCAGTGTGGTTGAAATCGTTCAAGAACCTTATGAGAGATTCACAAGTGAGTGGTCAGCATTTCCCCGGGCTCCGTATATCCTGGAAGTATCCTACGAGGGTGAAGAGATTATCGTCATTAATAATCATTTAAAATGCTGCGGAAATGGCACAATTGATTACGGTAATAATAATGACGAGGAATATCGACGCTTGAGAGCAATTCAATTATTATATGATTATATCAATGATGTTTTTCAAGACAAAAATGTCATCGTAGTGGGAGACTTCAATGATGAGTTGCAGGATAATCCTGAAAATAATATTTTCTGGGAATTTATCGATGACCCCGCTCAATTTCAATTCACGGATATGGGCATTGCGCAGGACCCCACTCAGCGCTCATGGTCCTATCCACTCTGGCCAAGTCATCTGGACCACATCCTTATCAATGATGAATTGTTTGACGAATTTTTACTCACCGGCTCACAGATCAAGACCATCCGTATCGATGACTACATGGATGGCGGCTTTTCAGAATACGATATGACAACGTCTGACCATCGTCCGGTGGGCATCCGCCTACAATTTGACTAATTGCCCGACTTCCACTAAATCCTGATTTAATCCAACTATTCAAAAAATAATCGGGCTTATTAAATGAGCCAATAACAACGGCATTTTGCAGATTTCGAAATGCATCAGTGATGATTTGATGATTGCCGATGTTCCTCGATCACATCAGGCGGGATCATCTTTAAAGCGAGAAAAATCAGCATCGGAACGACAATTGCATCGTCCAAGTGTCCGATGACAGGGATAAAATCGGGGACGATATCAATGGGTGACAGGATGTACCCGACAGCCAATGCAAGTAACCATTTTGCCGCCCTTGGTGTGCGGGGATCGTTTTTGATTCCTTGATACATACGGATTGATTTTACCAGTGTTGAATGAATGGATTTCAGTTTGCCGGAGATTCCCATTTTTACTCGAAGCGGTCAGGGTCGGTTGGATAAAACGATTTCGATGATCTTCTTCCCCACCCGGTCTTTACGATCTTTTGAAATATGGAATTTGTCACCATTTTTGGTAAAAACCGTCACTTGATTCGTGGAACTGTCGAATCCCTCACCGGGTTTGTTTGCATAATTTAGGACGATAAAATCAGCACCCTTGTCGGTCATCTTCCGTTGGGCTTCGGACTCACCGTTTTCGGTTTCCAGTGCAAATGCTATAACGGTAGCGTTGGCCTTAGGTCGCATGGTTTTGAGGATGTCCGGTGCCGCCGATAAAGTAAGTTGCAGATTGGACGATTGTCTTTTAATCTTTTGCGTGCTAGGCTCCGTCACCGTGTAATCCGCCGGTGCCGCTGCCATGAAAATAAAATCATACTCGTTGTTTGCCAGTTCCTGTTGAACCGCCTGTAGCATTTCTGATACGGTCTTCACTTTCTGCAAGGTCATTTCTGCCGGGTCGGGTAACCCCACAGGACCGGTAACAAGATAGACATCCGCACCCATATCCCGGGCAGATTCTGCCAGTGCGAATCCCATTTTTCCGCTGGATCGATTGGAAATATACCTTACTGGATCGATAGGTTCCCTAGTGGGACCCGCCATGACCAGCACTCGTTTTCCCTTCAATGGCAATGGGACTTCAAACAATTCCCGGATGGCATTCATGATTACGGTTAACTTTGGCAATCTCCCTGCGCCTTCGTGCAGACTGGCAAGGTATCCAGATTCCGGATCCAGAACCAATTTTCCCCGTTGGCGAAGGGTAGCCACCGCTTGCATCGTGGCAGGATTTTCCCACATCTTATAATTCATCGCTGGGGCAAATAATGTGGGCTGCTCACAAACCGCCAAAAGAGATGACACCAGATCGTCCGCGACTCCATTTGCAGCCTTCCCCAGAATATTGGCGGTGGCAGGTAGGACAACCAGCGCATCCATGGTCATCGATAGCTCGATATGTTCCAGTCCGGCCTTTGGGGATTTGGGAAACATCGTGGTGATCACGTCATTTCCGGTAAGCGCTGCAAGAGTCGCAACTCCGATAAATTTCTCCGCGGCGGATGTCATGGCGACCTGAACAGTCGCACCATCTTTTCGCAACGTCCGAATCACATCACAGGATTTGTACGCTGCCACAGAACCCGTAACACACAGTAGTATTTTTTTACCGGCGAGTGGATTCAAATTATCATGGTTCACTGTGAAAATCTTTTTTGAGGATCGAAAATAGTTTATAATCGAAATAGTGCCCTTTAATGAACAGGTAGTCTCTCAACAAGCCTTCTTCCTGCATCCCCACATTTTTCATCACCCTCTGCGAGGGGATGTTTTCTACCCTGGCAATGGCCTGAATACGATGCCACTGGAGCGTTTCAAAGCCATATTTCAATAATACACTTACCGCTTCAGTCATGATACCCTTACCCCAATAATCTTTATGGAGCACATATCCCATTTCTGTCCGGCCGTGGGAAAGCGTAAAGTTGTGGAATCCGCACATCCCCACAAATAAATTGTTTTCTTTCAACGTAATGCCGAAATCCAGTTGATCGTAACGCCGATCAGACTCAATGCAGCGATCCAGAAAATCGGCTGAATCCTGTAGAGATCGATGTGTGTCCCAATGCATGTACTTTGTAACATCAGGATCAGAAGCGTAATTAAAAATGGATTGTGCGTCTTTTTGTGTGGGTAACCGCAACAACAGATTGTCAGATTGGATGACGGGGTGTGAGTCGATCACTTCCTGTAAGCGCTCAGGGGTCATTGCGATTGAACCAGTTCGTCTAACTTTCCGCTTTGGTTTAATGCAAATAAGTTGTCAAATCCCCCGATGGGTTTGTCATTGATGACGATTTGAGGGACGGACCGCCCGCCGGTGATTTTTTCCAGTTCATCTCGAGACATTTCCAACTCTTCAATGTTTATTACATCAAATTTAAGTCCCTTTTCTTCCAGTACTCGTTTTGCCCGTTGACACCAGGGGCACCAATTTGTGGTATACATTTTGATCATATTTATTCCTTAATTTGAGACGAAATTTACAGAAGGTTCATCGTCTCCCGCGAAAAATTCAAGTTGGCAGCAGGAGATTCGTATTAACTTCAACCGTCACTAAAATATCAAATTGATCAAATATCAAAACACTTGAAGGAATGATAATGTTATTAAAACCCGGAGAAAATGCCCCTGCATTTATCCTACCCGATGCGGACGGAAACGACGTTTCTCTCACTGATTTCGCAGGCAAAAAAGTAGTATTGTGGTTTTTCCCCAAAGCAAGTACGCCCGGCTGAACCGTTGAAGGACAGGGATTCCGTGATGAATTCCAAACATTCGAAAAACAAAATGTACACATTATCGGTGTATCAGCAGACCCGCCTGCCAAACAAAAAAAATTCGCTGAGAAGCAGAATTTTCAATACCCCATGCTCTGCGATGAATCCCATGAAATGCTTGAATCCTATGGCGCTTGGGGATTAAAAAAATTCATGGGCAGGGAATACATGGGCATCAACCGGATTAGCTATGTGATTGATGAAGGTGGTAAGATTGAACACGTTTTCGAAAAAGTGAACACCAAAACTCACGCACAGGATGTATTGGTGCTACTATAAAACGAGTTGATCTAAAAGCAGTGTAATGAGCTCAAGCAAACCAATTGAAAATTCTCAATTTCGAATGCACACTCCAATTCTCAGGCTTTGGTTTTGCGCATTAACTGGTGCAAAGACATTGGTGAATCCATGATAATATTGGATATCCAGAGACAATAGAGAGCCCATGGGTATCCGTAGATTGGCAAAGAGTCCTGCATCTTCGTAATTCCCATTGAAATCATGTTGCCAATCCGATCCTGAAATAGATGCGGTCGCTGATTGACATTCGCCATCTGGATCGCAAATCGTTGTCTCGCTGTCAATGGTCAGAAGATAACCCAATTCGGCCCCCAGTAGTAATTGAGACAAACCGACCGTTAACGGTTTTGCCAAATACGCCCGAAAATAATTCAGATGAAAGTCAATGGAAATGGTGTTGTCAAAAAAATAATCCATGTCCTTCATTGCAAATCCAAACCGTGCGAACCTGAACCCGGTGACTAGATTCGTTCTTTCAAAAAGATTGGATACTTCTACGCCAATATCAAATCCGGGTAATGAAGAATACGCGCTTTTGTTAGATTGATACCACAGATTGGACATTAGATAACTTCCAAACCAAGACACATTGTCCTTCCCCATAAAAGACAACAATTTCTGTGGATTATTTAATGATAAGGCAACTTCCTTATAATATGTTCCATTACGGGGGCTGAATACTTCAGATGACGATTCCAGGGCATAATTATAGCGGATATTGAAGTATTCGGACATTTTTAAAAAAGAAGGATCTTCGGTTAATATGGAAAACAGGCTAAACAACCCGGCGAGATTATATCCGTATCCGGAAGTATAAATGTCAACTTGACCATCAGTATCGATCATATGACCTTTTCTGACAAAGAATGCATTCATTATTCCTATCTCGCTTCCCTGATACAAGGTTACCGATTCGTCAGCGGACCCACTCATAATGTGCCTTTTAATATTTATATCACCCAAACCATTCTGATATTGGTGGCGCCACACTTCATCATCGTCTTGAAACAACTCCACAAGCAAGTCACCAGCTTCATGTGCATAAGAGAGGCTTAACAGGTTTTTGCCCTTTGCAGATTTTAATTCCAATATTCCTGAAATTCCAAAACGTGCAAATCGGGGGGACGGATCACTCTGCAAATCATCAAAAAACATTATATCGCCTCCAATATTGGATTGACTATATCCTACTGAAGGAATCAAATTTAATGATATTCCCGAAGTTCTGTAATGCTTTAGTAGTAATGGAAATGATACCAGGTATCCCCAATCGTAAAAATCATTATCAGAAGCGCTCTGTCCTGCTTCCGTATCAATAAGAATCTGTTTAGCCTTTTTATCAGTTCGACCGACGGCGATCATCAGTGGTATGCGCGTGAATTTCATCCCCACAGAATAACTGGTGGCAGTGACTCCCATTTCAAAATTGTACACTCCGATAATATTTCCATATTCGTCTGTTCGAGTCTGTTCACCCAAATCCAGAATTGTTTCATGTTTTGAAAAAGAGAAGAATAAGTTCGATTTTTTAAACCGTATCCCCGCAGTTTCAACCTTGTTATCCAAAACAAGATTGCTTGCCAGGCTTGGCAACCAGGCGGTGTTATATTTAGACTTTTGATATGACACTCCCAAAGGCAATGCCGGATTAGCAGGATTGTAATAACTGGAGTAAATATCATAAGACGGTAGGCTAACCCCAATTCCACCCATGGCATTCATGGTTGGGGAGGGCGCGATGAGTAGAAATATTGCACCAGCTTCTCCCACGGCAAATAGTGGTTTAAGTAAAAACGTACCGGCAACGATGAATAATAAAAACGAATGTTGCGAATTTCTGAACATGACCACCTCACACTAAATATTAATAAATATAATAAATTCCTTATTAATAATCTATCGTTTGGTATATTGAATATCAAATAGATTTTTGAATCAACAGGGGGAGTCTGATAAATTCAGCACCATTTTACAGGAATTTAATTTGCTCCTCATCATAATCAAACGGCTCTTTCACGGTATTCCCGTCATTCTGGGAGTCATTACTATTTCGTTCATTCTCATGTACGTGGCGCCCGGTGATCCTGTATTGGCGCTGGTGGGTGATTATTACGATGATGCCACACTGGACAATCTTCGCCATCAACTGGGGTTGGACCGTCCTCTTCCCGTGCAGTACGGGATTTACCTTCAACGCATTGCTACCGGAGATTTGGGCACATCGTTTGTTACGGGTCGTCCGGTTTGGGATGATCTGGCGGAGAAATTTCCATACACGCTTCAACTGGCGTTGGCGGCCATGCTCATCGCTATCATTACAGGCGTACTTTTGGGTGTATTTTCTGCATTGAAAAAAAACACGGTTTGGGACAAATTATCCATTGTGTTGTCGCTCGCCGGAGTATCAGCGCCCGTATTCTGGGTAGCGCTTTTGTTGATCCTTTGGGTGGGTGTATATCTGCAATGGCTGCCACCCACGGGATACGGAGGACTGAAATTTCTTGTCTTACCCGCTATCGCATTGGGGGCACGATCCATGGCGATGCTCACCCGATTGACCCGCGCCTTTATGCTGGACACTATGAACGAAGATTACATTACCACAGCACGGGCAAAAGGTCTCTCTGAAAGAATGGTCATCTTTAAACATGCCTTCAGGAATATGGCCATCCCTCTTATCACCATCATCGGTCTGGACTTCGGTAGTTATGTATCCGGTGCAGTACTTACAGAATCCGTGTTTGGCTGGCCCGGTGTAGGACGGTTTGCGCTGAACGCCATCATGAAACGAGATTTTCCCGCAATCCAGGGAAGCGTACTGTTTATGGCTGTGGTCTTTGTAATGATCAATATTCTGGTGGATATTCTTTATGCGTGGGTTGATCCACGGATTCGGGAAAGGATCACCAATGCGAAATAAACGATGGATTCGAGAGCCCTTCGTTATTACCGGAGTATTCATGGTTATCGGATTATGCCTGGCGGCTGCACTGGCTCCGCTGTTTGCCTCTCCCACGGCACAGAATCTGTCAGCGCGATTATCCGATCCGGGGGCAGGTTTATTTTTACTGGGCAGTGATCATTTCGGACGGGATCTCTTAGCACGGATCGTCTGGGGCGCTCGGATTTCGTTAAGAGTGGGGATCATCGCCAGTAGTATTTCATTAGTGATCGGTGTTCTTCTGGGAACGATAGCAGGATATTTCGGTGGGAAGATCGATTCCCTGATCATGCGTCTCACCGATGTGATGATGGGATTTCCACCGTTGTTATTTTTGATCGCCATTGCTGCTGCGTTTGAACCCGGCATTAATACCGCCATGCTCGCCATCGGATTGGTTTCATGGCCTTCAATGGCACGACTAACCCGCGGTCAGGTTATGACTATTATGTCCCGAGAGTACGTCCTTGCCGGAACTGCCATGGGATATTCTCACATCCGGTTGATGGCAAACCACGTGTTACCCAACTGTATTGCGCCTTTGCTGGTGGCATTTTCATTGGGGATATCCGGTGCCATCATGGCGGAAGCCAGCCTGTCATTTCTTGGCTTGGGGGTTCAACCTCCCGACGCAAGTTGGGGGGTAATGATCAACGAAGGCAAAGATTTTCTACGCGTCGCTCCATGGATTTCCATCTTCCCTGGGATCGCCATTGCCCTTGCTGTTTTAGGTTTCAACTTGCTAGGCGAGGGCTTGAGAGATGCGCTGGATGTGAGATCAGAATTAAAAATTAAAAATCAATAATGAAAAAAACATCATTTATTCTCTGAAAAATCTTTCAACACATCACGGGCATGGCTCACCACATCCACCTTGTCATAGATTTTAATCAACTTTCCATCTTTATCGATCAGAAACGTTTTTCTACTGGGGAAGAAAAATCCTTTCGTACCATAAAGCTTTGACACCGATTTATCCGTGTCAGTCAGCAGGTGAAATGGAATCCCATGCTTCAATATAAAATCCTGGTGACTTTCAGCATCGTCATAACTGATACCCAAAACCACAATATCATTTTCATCAAACAAACCATAAGAGTCTCGAATACCGCAGGCTTCTTTGGTACACCTGGGCGTATCATCCTTGGGATAAAAATAGACGACAACCCGTTGACCTCGATAATCTGATAAGGTATGGAGAGAATCGTTTTCATCAGGCAGCGTAAAATCTGGAGCCAGATTACCCACCACAAGATCGGACGCTGACAGTAGATTAAATCCAAACACGATCGCTCCTAATATTAAAAATTTCTTCATTAATTGTATATCCATTTATTTATTACTCATTTCTCTTACGTTTTTCAATGGAATTTACAGACGTAATCAATTCACTCGGAAATGGTTCAGTAATTATAAATTTCTCAAACCACATATTTTTTTGCCATCGTCCGGTACCGCCTGACTTGAACTTCAATCCATTCCTTTGGATGTTTCAATTCTTCAGCCATGATTTCAGCAACAGTCATGGCCATCTCCACACTTGCTCTGGCATCCAGTAGCAGCATTCGAGTCCGGCGCGAGAGAAAATCCTCAACAGTTCGAGCCATTTCATGCCGGACCGCCCAAATGATTTCACCTATGCAGATATCAAAGTCCGGATGAATAGGCTGTCCCCATTCTGTCTGCGAATTCAGCAAATCGGATATGGCGGGTGCGTCACAGCCATAGTGTGCGAGGCTGTCAAATTTTTCCGGATGAAGGTGATAACCATGTAATTGTAAGTCCACCGTGACACAGGGGCGGTGATCCAGTCGTGCGATGAGGAGCGCCTGATCGATGGTATCTTCTGCCATTTTCCGGTAGGTAGTCCACTTTCCACCGGTAATAGTGATAAGACCTGACCGGGAAATGTGTAGTGTATGATCGCGGGAAATAAAGGCCGTGTTGGTCTCGTCCCCGGATTTAACGAGGGGACGCAACCCCGCAAAAATGCTTAAAACATCTTTCGGCGACGGATCTCGGGTGAGATACCGTGCTGTGTGTTTTAGTAAAAATTCGATTTCTTCCGGCAGGGGCAATGGTTCTGCAGCGATTTCTGATACAGGCGTATCGGTAGTGCCCACCAATGTCCGGTGATGCCACGGAATCGCAAACAATACCCGCCCATCGTCAGTATGCGGTACCATGATGGCGCTGTCACCGGGTAAAAATGATTCATCCAGAACGATGTGAATACCCTGGCTGGGAGCGATCATGGGCGGTGCTTGCGGATTGTCCATAACACAGATGGAATCCGTAAACACTCCGGTGGCATTGATCACTGCCCGTGCAGATAATGGGTAGGTTTTCCCGGTCTCCCGATCAGTAGCGATCACCCCGGTAACCATCTCATCAGTTTTGATCAATTTATCCACCGACACATAATTGAGGGGCGTTCCCCCTTGCTCGTAAATCGTCTGGGCAAGATTAACCGCCAACCGTGCATCATCGAACTGTCCATCGTAGTAAAGTGTCCCACCCAGAAGTCCTTCTGTTTCGATAGTGGGCAGATGTTGGATGGTTTCCTCTTTTGAGAGATGATGTGATTCCCCGAAACCATGCTTCCCTGCCAGCAGATCGTAAATTTTGAGTCCGATGCCATAGAATGGGCCCTCCCACCAATCGTAGTTAGGCACCACAAAAGGCAGGTCGTGTACCAAATGCGGAGCGTTATCCCTAAGGATGCCTCGTTCTTTCAGCGCTTCTAAAACGAGTGCAATATTTCCCTGCTGGAGATACCGAACGCCGCCGTGAACCAGTTTGGTGCTCCGACTGGATGTCCCGCACCCGAAGTCGCCACGCTCCAGAAGTAATACATCAAATCCTCTCGATGCTGCATCAACGGCCACGCCTAATCCGGTAGCACCACCACCGATAACAATGAAGTCCCAGATTTTTTGAGCGCGAGTCAGACGGACAAGCAATTCGTTACGATTCATCAAGTATCCTCCTCTTTTTAAACGGTGGAAATGGTAGTGAGGGGAATAATTCTCGCATTTGTGTTATCCAATGTTTCCAGAATATTGGTTTCTTTCGGGTGAGAAACTGATAGATTGATTCCCCGACTTCCGGTGTTTGAAAATACCCGAATGATTTATGGGAATTTGATTTTTCGTTGAAGGCGTAACGGTTACTGACCACTGCATCCTGAACCTGAATGCCTTTCGTATTTTCCTTATAATCACCGGCGAGAGCATAATCAATTGCCACCCGGTCTTCAAGATCGGAGAAATTCAACCACGCAGATGTGACATTGTCCGGAGTCTGAACCTCGCGAATTGTTTCGAGCCGTTTTTTTTGTTCAGAGACGATTTTACTGATCACGATAGGGAGACCAAGCGGAGAGCCGGCGGTTATCCATGTGTCAACGACAACATCGGATGCAGATCGGGTCATCACATCATACGCAACAATACTTCCCATGGAATGAGATAGCAGCAGAATTTCTTTTTTCCCATGGTTATGCAACGCCTCATTCAGTCTTTTGCGAATGGCAAGTCTGGCAGGGAGTTGATTTTCTCCAACCGTCATGCATTCAGAGGAATAGTAGCAGTCCAGATCATGAAAATAATGACGAATGATTGAGTCGGTTACAGCGGTGAAGTTAATGGAATAGTCATCATTGAGTAGAAGTTTATCCATCTGTTTTTCCAGATAATCCAGTATTTTCCTCCGGATCGGTTTTGGATCAGGCAGCTCATCGGATACCGGAGTCGTGTAGGGTTCGGACAAATATTGTTCATGATCGATATCCGTTTGATCCGGGTTCAGAGGAAGCGGATGAAGCAAATCCGACCAGTACACCAGTTCAAATTGAAAATCAGGTGGAGGATGTCCGGCTGCGATGATCCCGTCTGTAATTGATTGTCTCCACCACTGTTCCAGCAGAGGTGGTGATGGTTTGTTGCCGAGCCCGTGGATGCCGATAATAATTTTTTTCATGTGACCTTTTTCGAGATAAACGAATGCGTTTTGCCATCTGACGAATTCAGAATCTCTCTTAATTTACAGCGATTTGATTCTTTTTTTGGCATTTACAGTCGTTGTTTGGCTCGGTTTCCTGCCTAAATTTGCACCCATTTGGAAAGGATATAAATTGAAAATTGAACGAATGAACAAGGGTCAATGGGGAAAGGTCAGAGCGTTTTTTGATCTACAAACCGACGAAGGATTTACCATCAAAGGATTCAAACTTGTTGAAGGTCCCACTGGATATTTTGTGGGATTCCCCAGCCAGAAAAGCGGTGATGATCAGTACTATGACACGGTCTGGGCTGACCGGGAATTGAAAGATAAAGTTACCCAGATCGCCATGAAAGAATACGGCGGAGATATTATGACCGGCGGTTATGAACCACCTGCGAATGCCAAAAGCACATACACAGGTACCGATGCTCCCCCTGCGGACGACACCTATTCTGACGACGATATTCCCTTTTAACGGATGAAAGCCATTCTTTTTGTGGGATTCGGTGGTTTCATCGGCGCGGTTTCCCGTTATCTCACATCCGGAATCGTCACCCGTTTTGTTCAACACGGATTTCCCTGGGGCACCCTCGTCGTAAATTTTCTGGGGTGTATACTATTGGGGATTTTTACCGGATTTATATTAGAGAAAAATGTTTCGTGGCCACTGCATGAATTTTTTGTCATCGGAGTTCTTGGGGGATTCACCACATTTTCCGCCTTCGGCTTGGAAACCTTTCAAATGTTGAAAACGGGTGCATTAGAAACTGCAGCGGTATATGTGGTTATCAGTTTGGCAACGGGTGTAACCGCCATTGGCATTGGTCTTCTTCTATCCCGAAACCTGATCAACTAGGAAGATTTAAACAAAGCAGTCAGACGATCGATTGATCCTTAAGGTTTATCTTCCATACGTACATTTAAAGAATCAAACAGAGCGCGGTCCAGCATGTACAGAATATTGAGTTCGTTACCCGCAGACCGGAATTTTTTCAATTCGATATAGGTTAGCCCCAGAGCGAAATGTGTTAGCGCATCGTCCGGGCTGATATTCAACGCCTTTTTCAGAGATTTCGCCGCTTCCTCAAATTGTCCTAGTCTGAAATAACATTGCCCAACGTAGTAATGTGACCGGGGATCGTCAGAATTTGAACGCAGCACGCGGTTGAAAAAAGTAATCGCTGGTTGGTAGCTTCCACTGAGAAATAAAGATTCAGCCAATAAGAAATTTGCGATGGGATCTTTTGAATTCACTTGTGTGTAGCGCAACAACTTTTCCGCTGCTTCATCGTACATCTCCAACTGCATCAAAGCCACCCCCATCTGATATTGGATCTGTAAATCCTCCGGTGCCAGTTTTGCCGCATTCTGGAATGATAAAAGCGCTTGCATATATTTGTGCATCCCACCGTATGCCAGTGCCAGCTGATAATGCATTTTCATGGATGGATTTCCACAATCCAAAGCGGTCTGCAAATATGAAGCTGCACGGAGATAATCCCCTAATTCATTACAGATAATCCCCAGGCGGTAAGAGATATCGCTATCTTCATCATTAAATAAAAGCAGTTCCTCATACGTATAAAGCGCGTTTTGAAGATCGCCCAGTTGCTCGTAAGCGTAGCCAATCTGATAATAATGAGATGCCTGATCTGGTTCAGAAATTTTCAACCTCGTATAAATATCTACGGCTTCAGTGTAACGATGCTCACGGATGAATATATCCCCCAACAGCTTGACGATATTCACGCTGTCCGGGTATTCGATGATATAATCCCGCAATGGCTCCATGGCATCTTTGTAATTTTCCTGTCGGTAAAGCAGCTTGCCCAAATAATAGTTAACTTCGGGAATTGCAGACGAAATTCTGCGGGCTTTATCATAGTGAAGTCGTGCCACATCTGCCTTCAAGATGCTTTCATTGATCCTACCCAGATAGTAATGTGCCCACAAATGCTCGGGATCAATATTTATAGCGCTCTGCAATGCTTCAATAGCCCTTGGAAGATTGTTTGATCGGTAATTGGCAACGCCCAGATGAAAATAAGTTTCTGCATTGGCAGGATTTCGGACCAGCGCCTGAGTCAAATACGGGATGGCTTTTTCAAACTGCTCCAAGGCAATGTATATGGTCCCCATTTCGAAAAGCGCTCGCGGGTGTTCCGGATCGATGGTCAAAACGATTCGCAATGCCTGGATGGCATCTGTGTATTCTTGTAATTGTTTCAGCGTTAGACCGATAGCATACCGGGCATGAATGTCATCCGGTCGGATAAATACCGCCTTCTGGTAATTTACCAGAGCATCAAAATATTCGCCCATGGATGAATACAAGTCACCCAATATAAAATATCCGTGGAAATCGTCAGGCTGGGATTTCACATAATCCAACATATTAAAGGCAGCGGCAGCGGTATCCTGACGAGCCATATTCACCAGAGACAGGTAAAAATCCACTGCATCGTTGGCGTTACCGCTGACTTTTTGCAGGATCATGGCGTTGTAAAATCCGTCGTAATGGGCGGTATCCGGGAGTGCAAATTGGTAATAATAATCCACGCCCAGAGATTCGGTATCCAAAAGAAGTGCGAGGGAAAAACTCTCAACCGCCTCCGTATAAAGTCCAGCATCGATGTATGAATGCCCCAGGGTCATGAGATCATTGGCTTCTTCATTCCGGGTGAATCTCTGGAAACCCAGTGAGTCGGGGAACAGGCTTTTGAACTGGAATTTTGCCTCCCATGGCGGGACAGACCAGTTAAAAAGAAGAGAATCCTCCTGCCAATGCTGATTCATTTCCATCAGTTCGGTCAACCGAGAAGAGATAAACTGTAATCGTTCGTTATCCGCCCTCAAGGCGTACAAATTGATCAGGTCTTTTAATGGTGTATAAAGATCGGCCTGTGTGTCGATGACCTGACTGTAACGAATTGATACGGCGCGTTGCAGGTAACGGTCCGCCTTATCCAAATCGCCGGTGATCATGTAAATCTCTCCAAGGCGCGCTAGTGTGTTAGCGATATCGGGATGGTCTGACCCCAATACGGTTTCCTGCAGGTACAAGATTTTTTCATATTCCAGGGCGGCGTCAGTAAATTGCTCCAGTTGTATCAAATCTTCGGCAGATTGTTGGATAACAGATAGAGACAGATTGCTCTGCCCCCACGTGACGGTGGTAATGGATTGGAACACCAGAAACGACAACAGCGCTATACGATTGCGCTTAAATATCAATAGCAAAAATTGAAAAACATATAAGAATTTATTTACCACGGAATTCCAGAAAATTAATTTAGCAAAGTTACCCAGTTTACGCATTTAGTTCCAATCACTGACGGATGATCCTTCATGAAAGACGCTTATTTATTAGCGTCAGGTAAAACCTATTTTTACCCAAATGTTTCAGTTAATTTAGACGAAAAGAGAAAGCGATTTCGTGCAGAGAAAATGAGAGTCGGTGTAGTGGCGGTAGCAGTTAAGGAATTTTTCGGTAAACTGAAGAGTTTGGAGAGTTAACCAGTGGGGAAAAAGGGGGAGGTGGCAGCAGCAGTAGCAGCGATGAAGAATCGAAATTAGGAATGGCGGGGAACGCTGAATGAAGAATGAACACGAATCAGTATAAAGAGTTGACGAGTTGGAGAATTGAGGAATCTTCAAATAGGCAAGGAAGTTTCAGGCATACCATCCAATATCCTGACCCAAGAGCTTGGGTTTTGATCGAGAATTCCGCGGGTGGATAATCGGTCTCACTTTTTGTCACCATTGGCCGATTCATCCCCATTTCTTTCGATGATTATCAGGTACCCCGGAGTAAATTATCTCCCCCAAATGCCGGACAGAAAAAGCAAATACCTAAAATGAAAAATATGACTGATAATTAATGGCTGAATTCGTACATCTCCACAACCATTCGGATTTCTCCCTGCTGGATGCCGCACAAACCATCGAAATGATGTGCAACCGCTTGGACGATCTGGGCATGGATACCATAGCTCTCACTGAACACGGTAACCTGTTTTCCATGATCCCTTTTTACAAGGCTGCGAACAAACGGCATATCAAACCCATCCTCGGGTGCGAGATCTATGTGAGTATGGGCAACCATAAGGACAGGAAGCAATCCACCGATAGCGCAAAAAAGTGGGGATATCATCATCTGATCCTGCTGGTGCAAAATGAAACAGGTTACAAAAACCTGATGAAGCTGGTGTCCATCGGATACTTAGAGGGTTTCTACTACCGCCCTCGCGTAGACAAGGAACTGCTTCGTCAGTACAACGAAGGACTCATTGCCACCAGTGCTTGTCTGGCGGGAGAGCTCACTTATCATGCCTCCTTGGGAAATTATGACAGGGCAAAAGCAGTCGCGTTGGAATTCCAGGAGATCTTTCCCAACCGTTACTATATCGAACTACAAAATCACGGTATCCCCGAAGAAATTGCGTCGCACCCCATATTGATCAAATTGTCGAAAGAACTGGAGATTCCCCTTGTTGCCACAAACGACAACCACTATTCAGTCGAAGAAAACTGGAAACCTCACGATGTTCTGTTCTGTCTGGGCACAGGAAAAGATCTGAGTGACACCAATCGACGTCAGTATGAACCTCGACAGTTTTATGTGAAATCCGCTGACGAAATGTGGAAGCTTTTTAAGGATACTCCCACAGCCCTGGAGAACACGCTCCGGATTGCCGAATCATGTAGCGTAAACATTGACATGACCACCCTTCACCTGCCACATTTTAAAATCCCGGAAGGCGAAACGGTTACGGATGCTGACGAGTACTTAAAAAAATTGTGTGTGTCTGGATTGAAAGAACGGTATTCGAAGATCACAACTGAAATCCAGGCACGATTGACATTTGAGTTGTCCGTCATAAAAAAAATGAATTTCGCCAATTATTTTCTCATCACACAAGATTTTGTAGCTTATGCGCGATCGCATAACATTCCGGTGGGTCCTGGACGTGGATCGGCTGCTGGTAGCCTGGTGGCGTACACAACGGGCATTACCAATGTAGACCCCATTAAATATAACTTGTTATTCGAGAGATTTCTGAACCCAGGCCGAGTCTCCATGCCGGATATTGATATCGATTTCTGTATTGAAGGCCGTGAGCAGGTGATCAATTACATTCGCGATCTTTACGGGCATGAATCTGTGGCACAGATCATCACTTTTGGAAGAATGAAAACAAAGTCCGTTATCCGGGACGTGGGACGCGTGCTTGGTCTGCCTTATGGCGATGTTGACCGAATCGCAAAGATGATCCCCAACGACCCGTCAAAAAAACTCCCTGAACTTCTCCGTATCAGTAAGGACTTGGCAGGGATTGCCGATATAAGCGAAACTCATAAAAATTTGATTGACTATTCCAGCGTACTTGAAGGGATGCACCGTCATGCCTCCACTCATGCCGCGGGTGTAGTGATTGCTCCGGGACCCCTGGTAGATTATGTCCCACTCTACAAATCACCCAATTCAAAAGATATTGTGACTCAGGTAGAGATGAACTCTTTGGAAGAAATGGGTTTGCTGAAAGTGGACTTTCTTGGGCTTCGCAATCTCACTGTTATCGCAAAAGCCGTTAAGATGATAGATGATAATCACGGCATCAAAGTCGATATTGATAACATCAATCTTGAAGAAGAAAAAGTGTATCAACTATTCGTTGATGGAAATACAGTGGGTATCTTCCAGTTTGAATCCAAGGGGATGCGGGAATATCTGTTACAGCTCAAACCCACCTGTCTTCAAGATCTCATTGCCATGAACGCCCTGTACCGGCCTGGACCCATGGGGAACATTCCCGAATTTATTGCCAGAAAACACGGTCATAATAAAATAGAGTATATCCACCCTGATCTTGAACCCATTCTAAAAGAAACGTACGGGATCATTGTATATCAGGAACAGGTCATGCAGATCAGCTCCACCATCGCAGGATTCACGCTTGCACAGGCAGACGAGATGCGCCGTGCTATGGGTAAGAAAAAAGCCGATATGATGGCAGCTTTCCGGTTGGATTTTATCAGTGGTGCTATCGAAAATAAGATGAAAGAAGGCGAAGCGAAATCCATTTATGATCACCTTGAGAAATTTGCCCAGTATGGATTTAATAAAAGTCACTCAACTGCTTATGCAATTGTGGCGTACCAGACAGCCTGGCTGAAAACCTTTTATCCTGCTGAATTCATCGCAGCGAACCTTACCACTGAAATGGAAAATTTGGATCGCGTGGTGATTCTGATTGAAGAAGCAAAAAATATGGGAGTCGCTGTACACCCCCCTGATGTAAATACGTCCTTTTCTGATTTTCGGTCATCGACCAATGGAGAGATTCTTTTTGGGTTGTCGGCGGTTAAAAATGTGGGGCACAAAGTCACTGAATGTATCGCGGAAACACGTGAAAGGATGGGGAATTACGCATCAATTTCTGACCTATGTAAAAATATCGAGCCTCATGTGATGAACAGAAAAGCCCTGGAAAGTCTCATTGGCGCCGGTGCTTGCGACAGTCTTGTGGGAACCCGAGCACAAAATTTTGCATCCGTGGAATCGGCCTTATCCTTTGGCACAAAATTTAATCAGGACCAAGACACACAACAGGTGGATATTTTCGGCAGCGCAGGAGTGGAAACTATCCACGAACCCGAACTTGCAGATGCCGAACCGTGGACGCAGGAAGAATGCCAGTTAAAGGAAAAAGAGGTTTTGGGTTTCTACTTATCGGGGCATCCGCTGGAAAAATACAAAGAAGAGCTGGTTGAATTTAGCACGATCTCTATGGAAGATCCAGACCCGAATCACCTCCCAAATGTCATCAGAATTGGTGGGATCATCAGCGATGTTAAACCCAAACTGAATAAGAAAAATCAACAGTGGGCGATCGTTGAGCTGTCTGGGATAAGCGGCAAAATGGATATATTTGTTTTTAACGAAGTGTACGAACGGATGAACAAGCTCATCGTACCAAACGAACTTGTGTTTATTGAAGGTACACCCTATCGGCAAAATGGAGAAGAAAACACTATACGTATTTCGGCAAAATCCATTATAAAACTAAGCCGAGCGCGGAAAGAATTCAGCAATAATATTAATATCCGAATTCCATTTAAATTTAACGAGAATATAATCGTGGATGAGTTACAAGCAATGTGCAGCGATAACCAAGGGTGGTGCAAACTCGTATTTCACGTTGAACGCTCTGATGGCTCTACTGAGCAGATATTATCCCGAAATACACGAGTGTCTCCAGTTTCGAAATTTCTGCTAAAATTGCGAACGATGGTGGGAAAGCAGAATGTGTGGATATCCTGATTAGATGAAAGACTGAAGTGGTAGTTGTTCTGCAACGTGTTTCATCGGCAACAGTGGAAGTGGATGACCTGATCGTCGGTTCCATTAGTAAAGGGTTTCTCCTGCTTTTGGGTGTATATCGAGATGACACGGAATCGGATGCAAAATTTTTGGTTGATAAAATAGCCGGGTTTCGTATTTTCTCGGACGAAAATCGGAACATGAATTTATCAATTGAAGATGTGAAAGGGTCCATTTTAGTGGTGAGCCAGTTCACTTTATGTGGTGATTGGCGAAAGGGCAAGCGCCCCGGATTTCAAATGGCAGCACCGCCCGAAGAAGGAAATCGTCTGTACCAATGGTTCGTGAAAGCGATGCGCGACAAAGGAATTCCAGTTGAAACCGGTGAATTTGGCGCACTGATGAATGTATCGCTCGTCAACGATGGTCCAGTCACATTTGTTTTAGATAGCAGGGAAAAATAAATGGAAAGAAAAATTCGAGTCATAATGGCGAAACCCGGTCTAGACGGACACGATCGCGGAATCAAAATTTTGGCACGCGCATTCCGGGATGCCGGGATGGAAGTCATCTATCTGGGGTTGCGACAGACCCCCACAATGATCGTAAATGCCGCCATTCAGGAAGACGCCGATATCATAGCAATATCCAGCCTCAACAACGCACACATGGCAGTATTCCCCAAAATATTGAACTTGATGCAAGAAACGGGTATCGGTGATCGGCTACTCACTGGCGGAGGGATCATCCCCAAAAAAGATATGGAAAAACTCAACGACATGGGTGTTGGAAAATTGTTTGGTCCTGGAACACCGATTCAGGAAACCATTGACTATATTACAAATTGGATCAATGAAAACAGAAAAAACTAATAAACATCTGACTCGCGAAAAACTGCTCGAAACTCTCGATGGTAAACGAGCTGAGACACTACTGGGTGGTGGCAAAAACCGGATTGAATCCCAGCACAAAAAAGGAAAACTGACAGCAAGAGAACGGTTGGACATTCTTTTGGATAAAGGATCGTTCCATGAGCTGGATTCGTTTGTTACTCACCGATCTCACGATTTTGACATGGAAAAATCAAAGATTATGACAGATGGCGTAGTGACGGGTTATGGTTTAATCGATGGACGGAAAGTATTTGTATTTTCTCAGGACTTTACCGTATTTGGCGGATCCTTATCTGAAGCTTTTGCAGAAAAAATCTGTAAAATCATGGATATGGCGGTGAAAACAGGTATCCCTATCATCGGATTAAATGATTCAGGTGGCGCTCGTATTCAGGAAGGCGTTGTGAGCCTCGCAGGGTATGCGGATATATTTTTAAGAAACACGCTGGCATCTGGAGTCATTCCTCAAATTTCTGCAATTCTGGGTCCTTGCGCCGGTGGAGCAGTATATTCTCCCGCCATCACGGACTTTGTATTCATGGCGAAAAAGACCAGTCACATGTTCGTCACAGGCCCCCACGTGGTAAAAACCGTTACCCATGAACAAGTATCCATGGAAGATCTTGGCGGAGCGGACACCCATGCCTCTAAATCCGGTGTGGCACATTTTGCTTGTGATAACGAAGTGGATGTTCTGCAAAAAATCAGAAAATTGTTTTCATATCTCCCTGACAATAATAGGGAAGATCCTCCGCGAATTGAATCAGATGATGATCCTGCTCGTGCAGATGTTGAGCTAGATACATTGATACCAATAAATTCCAACAAGCCCTACGACATGCATCAGGTGATTCAACTGATCATGGACTGGGACTCCTTTTTTGAAGTTCATGCGGATTATGCTCAAAATATCATTTGTGGGTTTGCCCGTCTGGATGGTCAGGTCATTGGCGTGGTTGCAAATCAACCAGCTTATCTAGCTGGTGTTCTTGATATCAACGCATCTGTGAAAGCAGCGCGTTTTGTTCGATTTCTAGACGCTTTTAATATTCCCATCATCACATTTGTCGATGTACCAGGGTTTCTCCCGGGGACAGAGCAGGAATGGGGTGGAATCATCCGACATGGCGCCAAACTTCTTTATGCATTTGCCGAAGCAACAGTTCCGAAAATTACACTGATCACTCGCAAGGCTTACGGTGGAGCTTATGATGTGATGTCCTCCAAACACATCCGGGCAGATTTGAATTTTGCATGGCCAACTGCAGAAATCGCAGTGATGGGACCCAAGGGTGCTGTTGAAATCATCTGGAAAAAAGATCTGATGAGCGTGGATAACCCTGAAGAAAAAACGGAAGAACTGGTGGATTATTACAGGGAAAAATTCGCGAATCCATACATTGCTGCAGAACGAGGATACGTTGATGATGTGATTTTACCTCGAACCACACGTAGCAATCTTATTTCGGGACTAGCAATCCTGGCCACAAAAGTGGATCATAATCCTAAAAAGAAGCATGGGAATATTCCCTTATGATCGATTTGAGGGATAAAAAAGCATTAGAGCACCATTTTGCCGAACATTTTGACACTCCTGTATTTCCAGTGCTGGCAAATATTTATTTTGAAAACGGTGATATGAGCAGAGCCAGGAAGGTATGTGATATTGGCTTGGGGCATCATCCGTTATCCGCTGAAGGAAAATTTATATTAGCAAAAGTCGATCTGGTGGAAGATAATCTTCCTCAAGCTGAAAAGAATCTGAAAGAAGTTGTTGAACATTCTAATATCCACGTGAATGCTTTGAGATTGCTCGTAGAGGTACAAACAGCCTTGGGGAGGAGTGTGAAAACAATTGGTTCGACAGTGGAAAAAATTGTGGATATCCTTGTCAATGACGAGGAGAGTTTGCGCTGGATTGAAAAAAACAAAGAAGAATTGTCAAAACCGGAAGAGGAAATATCAGTAGGAGAGCCGGAACCATCTCTAGACTCTGTCAAATCAAAGAAAAATGTATCAGTTTCCGACGGGCAGGGAGGTGGAATAGTCATTGATAATCGAATGGCCACACTGACTCTGGCAAAAGTATTCCGACGGCAGAAAAACTTTTCACAAGCCTTAATCGTATTAGATATCGTTGAAAATAAAGGAGGCGATGTGAAAAAAATTGAAAAAGAACGAGAAGAAATCTACAAGTTGATAAAAGAACAGGAAATTCACTAATGACCAATTATCATCGCCGAGTTGAAAAATTAAATCAACTCGTATCAGAACAGAACTTAGATGGCATTTACATCACATATTTGACAAACGTAAGATATTTAAGTGGATTTACCGGATCCGCCGGACAATTATTGATTACACCGGATTCTGCTCATTTTTTCTCTGATACCCGATATGCAGAACAGTCCAAAAAACAGGTAAACAATTGTCAAGTTCATATGATACAAGACAGTTATTTGAATACATTTCAGAATTCGCAATTATTCGAATCTGGAATGAAAATAGGATTTGAGGCAAACTACATGCCGTACAAATTGTATCTGAACCTAAAGGACAAATTTCCCGAAATCGAATTTATCCCCACAACAGATATTGTCGAACATATGGCTGCAGTTAAAGATATGGCTGAGATCGAATCTTTGAAATCCGCAGTAGAAATCACGGATGTGGTTTTTGATGAAATACTCCCGGAACTCAAGGTTGGAGCAATTGAAAAACATATTGCTGCAAAAATCTCCTACTTGTTTAAAATGCATGGAGCAGATGGAGATAGCTATGATCCCATTATCGCATCCGGGTGGTTAGGAGCACTTCCACACGCTAGGCCTACTGACAAAGCATTTGAAAAAGGTGATTTTGTTGTCATGGACTTTGCTGCCATGTATGAAGGTTATCATGCAGATCTAACGAGAACTGTCGTGATTGGTGAAGCCACAGAAAGACACAGGGAAATATACCAAATTGTATTGGAATCCCAGTTAACCGGGATCAACACCGCAAAAGCTGGTGTTACTGGTGCTCATGTGGATAAAGCCTGCAGAGACGTGATTGAGAATTCTGGATATGGAGATAAATTCATTCACTCAACGGGTCATGGCATTGGGTTAGAAATCCACACGTATCCCCGTTTGAATAATCTGAATCAAAAACCACTACTCGAGAATTATGTGGTCACAATTGAACCAGGAATTTATATCCCGAAATGGGGAGGCGTACGAATCGAGGATGACTGCTGGATAAATACCGATCATTGCACACCAATGAACCGATCCACCAAAGAATTATTGGTGCTACGCTGACAATCTATCGGCAACTAACCAACTGAATAAAATAGTGCCAATGAAACTTGATAAAACTGATATAATGATACTCAACGTGCTCAGAGAAGATGGGCGAATTCCAAATACCGAATTGGCAAAAAAAATTGGTCTTTCCCCTGGCCCAACCCTGGAACGGATGAAGAAGCTTGAAAGAAATGGTACCATCACTGGATATTATGCAAAACTCGATGCGGAAAAAATCGGTTTTGGAGTTCAAACCTTTGTCGAGGCTGTTTTATCGCGACACAAAAAAGACAATATTCTCGAATTCATGGAAGCGGTAAAAAATATCCCGGAAATCATTGGTTGTTACCATATCACAGGCAAAGCAGATTTTCTGTTGAAGGTTTATGTGGAAAATATTAAAGATTATGAAGATTTTCTACTACACACACTGAGTACGCTACCCGGATTGCAGCATGTTGAGACCTTCATCGTCATGCGGTGTGTAAAAAACGAACCAAACCCGCCTGTTAAATAGGCGAGTGCTCCTTTTATTATCTATCCGGTTACTGCACCGGAATTAGATGCCCCAAAATGTACCCCAGAACAATACCGGTGAGTAATGCTATTGTAATCAACCGGTGAGTCATTATATCCTTCCCGTAACCTTTTTTTATCGCCACTGCAGAAGTAAAATACCCCATACCGTTCAGAAGCCAGAAAAAGGGGATTGTAAATACTTTGATGATGAGAGGACCAATGATAGGAACCATGGCAATCAGCGCGGACAGCCCAGCAAACGCCTGCGTAATAAATCCTACCACGATGGTCACAATTGCAATGGCCTTTTTATCTGCACCCAAATACAACATCACCACAACTATCAGGAAGGTTAATACCAGCGCAAGTATTGTTTTTGGGTTTCCTTTAATGAATTCGATGAGTTTTTTCATTGATCTAATTTTGCTGTTAATCGAACGATGCCGCTGGTAAACACACAACTTTCAATTTGATGAGAATCATAATTAACTTCGATGTACCGCGACACCCCATCTTTGTACACTGCCCATGTAAAAATATCTGTATGCTCAATGATGGGTGAATTCTCCTGTGGAAAATTTATATCAATCTCCAGTTGATAACGTACAATATTTTCATTGATGGATTCGGGCTTAAGGGAGGATGGAAATAGTTGTCCTTCCCGCTCAAGAAGGCATTTAAAGGGTTGGTCAAAACGATGAAATCGGATAAAATCCAATAACGAAAAAATTGTAAATGTTTCAGATGGTATATGAATTTGTGTACCTGTATAAATAACGGTTCCATTTAGAATTTCTGTAGAGATTAAGTTCTCAACACCAGGTTGGATTGTTTTTTTATTAAAAAACAGGATTCTATAATTTTCAGGCTCTACCCATAACGTATAGTGATTATCGACTTTGAAAATTGCAGATGTTAGCGCAGTCGTTTCTGATGAAAAGGTCACGTATCTTGCGGGTACGTTTTGATAAGTGCTGTCTATCCCAGATAATTCAACAGTTGCCACGGGAATTCCCCACATGCTGACCGAATATCGGTCTGCGGGAAGAATTAACGACCAAACAAATGAAAAGACAATCACGTATCGGGTAAGGTTACTCATTTGTTTTCCATTGAATGTTGACAAAGGGACCGAGGCTTCCAAAAATGGTAACATAAATGGGGTGTAATACTGAAAGGATAAAAAAAGCTTCAATTCGCCAACGAATTTCCAGAAGTCGAAAAATCCGATAAGAATATACGCCGTCAATAATGGACTTTAATCCCCACGGCAGTAGAGCTGATATCCCTCCCCCACCAATCACGTGAAGCATTGAAAAAAGGGCAATAATATTTGTAATATACAACAAAGGAAGAATCATTTTCATTCCTGGTGTCGTGTCCAGCTGATAATACGAAAGTCCCTTGGATGCAAACCGAAGACGCTGGTGAATAAATGTACTAATTTTATCTGGTGGGGGGGAGAAAATCACTGCGTCTGACTTTAATCGAAATGAGATCTTTGAAGATGTTAATGATGCGACTTTTTGTAATAGCAGGTCATCGTCACCGGATATAAATCCATAAATTCCCTCGTAACCGTTCACTTCGTCAAATACTGATCTACGAATACCCATGTTTCGTCCGGTACAAGACAGGGCAATACCATGGCTGATGCCACCTGCAGAAAATCCATCTTGAGCAAGACTGTCAAGAAGGAACAGATCATCGATGAACCCCTTCTTATTTGACAATGGCGCGGGTGCTGAAACAAAACCAACTGACTTGTCAGAAAATTCTTCTATCATTGCAGCTATCCACGTCTCTGATGGAACACAATCTCCATCTGTAAACAAAAGGAGTTCACCATTTGATTCTTTGATGGCACAATTTAACGCCCATTTTTTTGGAGCCCAACCCTCAGGGGTTTCTGTAATATGGAGTAAATGTATAATTTTGGATTTTTCCCGAAATGCATTCACGACATCAACGGTTCCATCAGTTGATCGATCATTTACAATGATTAGTTCATAGTTACTTTGTGGATAAGACTGTTGGCATAGTGACGCCAAAAGAGAGCCGAGCCCCTTTTCTTCGTTCCGTACTGCCACAATCACAGACACCTTTGAAAAGTAATCTCCAGATATTGGTGCAACGAGCGATTTATCATTTAATCCCCACAAAAACCACAGCAGTAAGGAGGCGTAGGCGATTACTATGAGCATGGACAAAAAGATCATGTTTGTAGTTTCCTTCCATGCCATTTGAATTTTGATCCAAATGCGCTCATTGTTCCCATTGTGACGATATAAGGAATGTTAATAATAAACCAAATAACGAAGGATGGCCAGCGAAGATTGCTATTAAATTGGGATTTTGCAAAATGGAAAAATGCATATTCACTACCAAATTTGATAATTAGTAAAAGAGCAAGTATGCTCGAACTATAAAATCCGAATAATGACAGGAATATCATGACGTTTGTCAAAAATACAACAGCAAGGTATAAGAAAAAAAGCCGATTGTATTTCCACATCAGAACGGTGTCACCTGCCCATCGGATACGCTGCATCAGTAGTTGGCGCCAGGATGTTTCCGTACGTCCGGTAACAAAACTATCAGATGAGCTGGCGAATACAACCGATCCCCCTGAACGACTTCTGGCAATTTGAAGAAAAAGAGAATCGTCTCCCTGTAAATGGTCCTTCAGCAGAGAATATCCACCGGACTTTTCAAACACTTGACGTTTATACGCCTGATTTTGCCCGGTACTTGCCAGAGGAAAACCCAACTGTGTTGTGGCACGAGTGCATGCCATTAACATATGCAAATCAACGGCTTGAAATATCGAAGCAATAGATTTCTGGGGATTCGTCTGCGTAAAACCAATGACATAATCCACAGATTTGGCAAAATAGGATACCATTGTCTGCACCCAATGTTCACCCATTCTGCAATCCACATCTGTAAATAGCAGGATATCACCATCGGAACTGATAATTCCTGCATCCAACGCTCGTTTTTTGTGGCTCAATCCGGGGGTCACAGAATTCAGGGATGACACATATTTGAATCTATCATCACGTGCAAAAATTTGCCGAATAATGTTTTCAGTGTTGTCCGTGGATTCATCATCTACGATTATAAATTCTAATTTTCCACTGTAGCTTTGACGGGATAGTGCTAACAATAAATTTTGAAGGGAACGTTCTCCGTTTCGGACAGCTACAATTACGGAAACAGAACTATCTTGTCGCTTTGTAGTTGGTGCACTATTTCTAAAGTTGCCGATGATGAACAGTAGTATGGATCCAACGTAAAGGAAAAATATAACGAAGACTATGAAAAAATAAGTCATGATGGAAAGGCGTCGATAATTAAAATCTTAAGTCAACTGGTTCATATAACATCAATGCTTTTTGACTAAATATGAAGCAACAGACTGGCTATCGAAAAATAAGTTAAAACCCCCATCATATCAACGGAAGTAGTAACAAATGGTCCTGTGGCGATGGCGGGATCAATGTTTAGTTTGTGCAAAACGATTGGCAAAATAGATCCAATGGTACTGGCGATGGTCATAGCGCAAAAAATAGCAAGTCCAACGACGACGCCCAATCGTAGGGGTGATGAAAATCCAGGATACATAAAAAATGCTAGCAGTCCAAGAAAAATACCATAGACAATGCCCAGTAACATTCCCACGCGAATTTCCTTAAAAATGACCCTTGACACTTCGTTCAGATTTATTCGGTCTGTGGCGATACCCCTAACGATAATGGTTGTGGTCTGGGTCCCAACATTTCCACCCATCCCTAAAATGATGGGGATAAATCCTGCAAGAATGACGGTCTTCTCCAGCAGAGAACCAAATGCTCCAATCACGGTTAACACAACAATGCCTCCCAGCCAACTGGCAAGCAACCATGGAAATCGTGCCCGTACATTTTCAAAAACCGATCGATGAAGGATTTCTCTATCATCACCCGCGCCAGCCATTATCAGTATATCTTCTGATGCTTCTTCACGAATAATATCTAATACATCTTCTACGGTTACAACGCCCACCAATTCTCCATCACTGCCAATAACAGGCACCGCGAGATAGTTGTATTGTGAAACAATCCCCGCCACCTCCTCCTGATCCGTTTCGGGAGAAACTGCGATATAATCCCTTCGCATAACGCTGGAAAGTATTGTCTTTTGTGGATATAGCAGTATTTGTCGGAGTGATAGCACACCCACCATCTTGTTTTGGTCGTTTATGATGTATATGTAGTAGGGGGCGTCTGCGTCTTCATCAATTTCCTGAAAACGACTGATCACTTCCTTGATGGTCAAATTCTCCGGACAAGCGACGAATTGAGTGGACATAATACGTCCTGCAGATTCTTCAGGATATTGAAAAATTTCCTTTACTTCTTCGCGTTCCTCATGGTCCAAATAGGCTTGAATATCATGCGATAAGGACTCCGGCAGCAAATCCAGAATATCTACAATATCTTCTGCGGGCATATCGTGGAGTAATTTTGCACTGTCCCGAGGACTTTGAGATTCGAACAATTCCTCAATAATATTGTCATCCAGTTCAGGGAGGAAATACTTCATCCCCTTCATTCGTTGGATGTACAGGAAGATATCTTTGCGTTCGGTTTCGGTCAAATGCCTGAAAACATCAGACATGACCGCCGGGTGAGTGTTATTGATGAGCTTATAGAGTGCGATTCGTGAATTCTGTTGATAAAGCTCCCGAATCTCATCGAGTATACCCTGAATCTCCTGATCAACGATAATTTCTCTGTGCATAATTTGCCCGAGGGCTAAAAGCGTAAATTATTCCAGAAAATCATGTGCTTTCATCCAATCGTTGTCCGCGAATTTAGTGAGATAGTTTCTGATAGAATCTGGAAGTATCGCCAGGCATTTTTGTCCGGGCTCAAGACGTGAAGCGACTTTTAACGCGCTCCACACAGTAGAGCCGGAAGACCCACCAACCAACAGCCCCTCTTCCTTGATAAGGCGTCGTGCCATTAGAAATGAATCCTTATCGTTCACTTTGATGTATTCATCCACCAGTGAATTATCGAGAACATCCGGAAAAAAATCATACCCAATCCCTTCAACGAGGTATGGATACACTTCATCGCCGCCGCCCAATATGGATCCGAATGGATCCACGCCCACTACGATGATATTGGGGTTTTCCTCTTTCAGGCGTTTTGCAACGCCTGTAATGGTTCCACCAGTACCCACGCTCATGACGACCATATCCAGATCGGTTCCGAAATCATCTAAAATTTCTTGAGCCGTAAATTGATAGTGTGCATTTGGATTATTCGGATTAGCGTATTGGTCTAAAATATGGGAGTTGGGAATTTCAGCGTGTAGTTTTTTTGCCACTCCGATATGGCTAGCGGGATCATCCCAAGCGGCTTCAGTGGGTGTGCGAACAATTTCTGCGCCTAAGGATTCCAATACCACCTGCTTTTCACGACTCATTTTTTCAGGCATGGTAATGATCATCCGATACCCTTTTACAGCCGCAGATAGCGCTAACCCAATACCCGTATTTCCTGATGTAGGTTCGATGAGTGTATCACCAGGTTTGATACGACCGGCTTTCTCCGCTTCTTCAAGCATATAAACACCGATCCGATCTTTCACAGACCCTCCGGCATTTAAAAATTCACACTTCCCAAACAATTGGCATGAGAGTTCAGCGCCGATACGATTGAGTTTTACAACAGGTGTTTTCCCGATAGTTTCTAAAATATTTTGGTAGATCATGTTTCTAATTATAATTGTTGATGTTAATAGCTCGCAAATTTACTTCGGTTCGCGATGCAGAATAAAACCTTTATCATAGACGGGAATATCAATAACCGGATATTTCATAAGAAAAATATTGCATTTGCATTTGCTGATAACGATGTGGGTATGTCGTACTGAAATTGCTATTGGTATAGATGGATAAAAATATATTCTAATTAATTGAAGTTATTAACATATGAGTAGATTTGGAATAAATCACACTTAAAATGAAGAGAAGTACATGAAGTATATGACCTGTTCTTCGGAATTTGTACCATTCATAATACGAGATTTCTTATTACGGTCCAAACCTGGGGGGCGGGACAGCCAAGAAAAGTGTAACTTTGAAGGCGGTCCATTCTATGGGGCAGGTCACTCTGAAACCTTACATGTTTTTGATGAGGAAAAAGAAACAATATTCTTATGCTATAAAAATACTTTACCAGAAACCCATTTCTTTACTTTCTTGATGGTCTTTTTTGGTTTCCTCTTTTTCCCTCTTGTTTTTTATTGATAGCGTCAAGAGCATTTGTAATTATTACTATTTGTACATTCTCGTATGAATCCACAGCTCCAATAATTTGTGTAATTTTATTTTGAAATGGTTGATATTCAAATCGAGCTCCTCCAATATAATCGACTCTTATATCTGAAGAAAATCGGTACCCAATATCATAAGTATCAACTTTTATGAGTTTCCATGGCACACCATACATTGTATCATACTCAAAACGAATATCACCGATCGCGACTATTTTTCCAACATATTTAATATCATACTCAAAGCTAGTGGTACCAATTTTTAACACTCGTCCATCGTAAATATCAATTTCAATGTTATTATCAGCCGCTTTCCCAATTTTCTCATCAAAAGATTGATACTGAAAATCAATATTACCCTGTGTTATTACATTGACATGAGTAATTGCACCACTATCATTGACGCAAACCTCAAATGGAGAGACATCAATATATATATCTAAAATTTTGCCTATGTCTGATAATACTATTCGATCAATTTGAGCCTGAGAAAAAATAAGTATGGGCGTGAGAATAAAAAGTAAATAAATATATTGCAAAAATATGCGCTTCATGGATTTTATCCTAATTTTGTTGTTTTAATTTAGTGTAATCAACTGATTATAACCCGTGTGGCGATGAGTTGATAATGTGATAGCAATAAAAGTAATTCTGTTTAACCAGCATGACCTGCCTCCATAGATTAGGCTTCTTTAAAAAATCAAACTCCCCATTAAATTTGCCCATTTCTCCGTTACACCGTAATATTAACCTACACTATAAGGAGAATATTCTACAATTGGATTATTATCACCTTAATTTTTTCAATTTCCACATGCAAATCATCGGGTGTCTCCACCTGATCATTATTCTAATTGAGTGGATCGCTCCAGGATAACAAAAAATAGAACGGAGTAAAAAGATGAAGTTATATATTTATTCATTGAAATTTTCGGTTCTCCTGCCGGCAACACTCATTGTACCCACAGACTACCCCAACATACAGGCTGGGTTTGATGCTCCCTGCGATGGGAGGGGATTAAATTCAATGCAATTATTCCATTATGAAAATTCGCTGGATAACATCTCATTGAATTTCTGTAACTTTCATTTCCATATTCTAGGATAAAACATGAAAATAAAACCAAGCCTCATCGTCCTACTCTTTATTGTCACCGCTGGATTTACACAAAACAGCCAAACGCAATTGGATGAAGAAGCGATGATCGAACTTATTTACCAACCGATGTTCAACAAATTTGTACAACAAACCGAAACGTTTCGTCGCATGTCACGAGAGCAGATCATTTTTGAGAATCTTTACGCATCAGCGCCTGCAGCATCTATACAAGCACATGCGGATTTCGCTGACACGCTCATGATGATGAGTCCGACCGCGTCTATCTATTTTTCAGGCGACAATCAGCAAAACTGGTCCGCCTCGGAATGCATTCATTTAGGAACCCCTGGTTATTTAAACACTTGGGAGTGCGATTTCAGCTATTCCGGTAGCGGACAACTGGACTGGTATCTGCGTGTCGCCCATGATTATGAACTGGAGCGGGCTGTAGTTTCCCAATGCCCTGAAAATGCCTTAGACATATTTCCACCACCCGCCAATACGCTTGCAAGCCTGGCAGACGAACCAGCAGGAGATCTGGCAATTGGCGATTCCCTATTTTTAGACCTTACCGGAATGAATGTCACCTACAGCAGCGACCGACTCTTTGTGGAGCTTACCACCACATCTGGTGGATTTCCTGTTGGCGAATTCTTCGGCCCGTGGTATCTGTATGGCGCGGGATTTCTGAACCCGATTCAGGACCTCAACAGTGATCAGCTGTCCATTTATGCATTAGGATATGGAAATGGTTTTTTCGGTAATTTGCACCCCGGAGTCATGAAACTGGTGGGAACACCCGGCGGCGAGATCATCAGTGCAGAATACATTTCAACCGATATCGAATATCTGGTGAGCGGCAATTCGTTATTTCTATCTGTTGCCAAGAATATCATCACTGACGATCCCGATTTTGGTGCGTGGCCCGGTGATATTAATGGATTTGTGGTGATGGGGCTCACTGCGTCTGCCGATATCAATCAGAATATGATGTTCCACGACGGAACCGCACCCGGGCTCATACTCATGGACCATCAAACTCAATCGGGGAATTCAGCGCCCACACTGTCCGATGTAGGTTATAATTCCGAAACATTTACATTGACAGCCACATACAGTGACCCTGATGCCAATCTTCCATTCTTCCACCAGATCACCCATCAGGGAAATATCTGGGAAATGATCCCCGCATCACATCAATACGAAAATCCGGTGGAATACTCATTTACCATCCCGGAGCCGACGGACGGAGCGTATAATGTTGTATTTTCGTTTTCTGATGGTGCCGTCACGGATCAGGAATCTTTTTCTTTTACCATTGGCGAAGCCACTGTCTGCCTTATCACTGGGGATACTAATGACGACGGAGCGGTGAATGTGTTAGACGTGGTCATCTTGGTGGCAGAGATCCTCTGTGGAAATTGTACCGACAGCACTCCCTGTTTCGACGTAAATCTTGATGGAAACGTTAATGTACTGGATGTTGTCCTGTTGGTAGACATGATTCTAAACGGGTAATCCGGTTTGTTTTTGAATCCACATTAGGAGATATTTTTCTATGACAAATTTTATAAAAATCATCCCATTTCTCATCGGTTCGTTACTGATAGGGCAGGAAATTCTTACAGAATACGTGGTTCAGGATGGCGATACGCTGGATGTATTTTCATTTCAGATCCCAGAAAATTACACTGGGGATCAAGCAGTTCCTTTATTGGTTGCGTTTCATCAGTGGGGTGGCACGCAGAACTCCAATTACTTCACCCAATTCGACGAAGAATGTAATACTCGTGGATGGTTCATGATGTCTCCATTTGGTGGCTCCAACAATAATTATCACCATCAGGGCGCACAGTTTTACACACAACAAGCGATTCTGTGGATGATGGAAAACTTCGCCATCGACGCAGACCGAATCTACCTGGTGGGTGGTTCCATGGGTGGCGCAGGTGGTGCAATTTATGCCAACAATCACCTAGATCCGGATTTCCCCATGGTGGCGGCAACTGCTTCTGGATCAGGGATACTGGATTGCGAACGCCGATATTGGGAAATGGATGGAAATAATTCCATGTTTGAATGGTTTGGCGGTAGCCCGGAAGACTCCCCCTTCGAATACCACAGAAACAGCGCAGTCTTTTTAATGGATTCCACACAAAGTATGCACTACAATCTGCAGCACACTCCTCTTTATCTTGATTTCAGTGTTAGCGAGGAACATCGCTATCATGCAGAAGATTTGTACAATTTAATACTCGGTTATAACCAAAATATGTGGATAGAAACCGAACCGGGTACCGGTCACGGGTATGCGGTGATGGATGAGACACATGTATGCGATTGGCTCTCGGTTTTTATAGTGGTTCGTGACCCGGCTTCTGTGAATGTGGCTCTGGACGAACCATCTCGCGCCTACTGGTGTCGGGCAGTGAATCAGAACATCCCGATGGAGTTTATCCGGCTGCAAGCCGATCGGATAGCCGATTTTGAATTTACGTTAACCCAATATCAGAATTCAGATTCGCTTATCATCATCCCCGGAGATATCACCGAAGGGTCACTTACCCTGAATATGATCGTATCTGACGAGCTGTCGGTGGGATTCGAATTATCCGGTGATTTGGAGATATCCGGTGTCCAACTAAATAATCAACCCTATCCCAGCTGGGACTTCCAACCCCCTATTTTATGGATTAACCGTACCCAGGTTGGGACGTATGTCGTTGCATTAGAAACGCCCCAGATCGAGGATGTAAATGGTGATGGTGTCTGGAATGTGCTGGATATTGTCATGACCGTCAATTTTGTTATTGGATTGACCATACCCAATGAGTATCAGCAGGGGGCAGCAGACCTAAATGATGACGGTCAGATCAATGTGCTGGATATTGTCATGATGGTAAATTTGATTATAGGGTAAGCCGTCTGCATCACAGATTACGCCGATTGTATGAACAGTGAACTACCCCGCTGCAGTCAGACGGTGTACAATGATGTGATTTAACCCAAAGAGGTTAAATAGAAAACAACATTCTCAATTTTTCTGTGCAATCTGCGTAATCTAAATCATCCGCGATCTAGTTCGGTGGATGATTCTGTGACTGTTTTTTGCTAGCTGCATACAGGACATTTCTTTCATCCTCTGTCAAATTATCCCAGCCCACATCATTCATTTTATCTAAAATTTCATCAACTCGCCGCTTGAACAGAGTATTGTCCACTTTCGGCGGCTTGGATGATTTTTGTTTAGTGGAGAATCCAGATGTTTTCATCCGGTGGAGCTTAAATTTTAGTACTTGCAAAATCTTTGACTCAAATGAGAAACCGTGACGCAGATATAAAAACCCGATGGCCATTCCAGATAGATGCGTCAGGTGACTTACCACAGACTGCCCGGGAGACAATGATGCAAAAAATGATACCCCCGCCAAAATAGCTACAAAATATTTGATTTTCATAGGGATGAAAAAATACACATAAACGATACGATTTGGATACATCAATCCGTACGCAAGCAATAGACCGTATATTGCCCCACTGGCACCCACGATAGGAATCGGCGAATATAACTGAAACAACATCGTTACCACTCCCGATCCGATACCAGTAATAAAGTAATATTTCAGGAATTGATCCCGCCCCCAATGGGTTTCCAATTCTCTACCGAACATCCAGAGGACGAACATATTGACCAACAGATGCATGGAACCGCCATGTAAAAACAGGTAGGTAAACGGTTGCCAAATTTTCAATTCGTGCCATGTGAGATAGGGCACCAGTCCAAAGTTGAGGAATAACGAATTTTTGACACTGGATAATTCCACAAGGATGAATACGATAATGTTGATCATCACCAACAGTTTTACCCCCGGCGGCGTCTGACCAATGGCGGAACGGAACATCTGCCGACTACCGGGACTGGTGAACTGGTACCTCACTTCAAACCCGCTCGGATATCAGCCATAAATTGAAGGATTTCTGCAAACACGATTTTCTTTTCGGCGGGATGATCCCAGATGTTATGGGTGGTTTTCTCGTAAGGCGTCATTTGAATGATGTCGGATGAAATACTGTCCCGAACCAATTGGGCATTCTGCACCGGAACCGTTACATCGTTTTTTGCATACTGGATCAACGCCGGCACTTTAACGCTTTTTAAGTGTTTCCGGATATGCTGTGCCATCTTGTACAATTGGTTCAAGGCTTTCATGGGATATTGATGATACCCATAATATTTATATGTCTGGCGAACGGATTTCATATAAAACTGTCGTTTGGACATAAGAGGTAGAAAGTGACTAGCAATGGGATTAATGAATCGTGTTTTAAAGGGATGATTAAATTCCAAAAGCGGCGCTCCCAACATAATGCCTGTCAATGGAAAGAGCGTCGCAAGATGAAGTGTGAGAATACTGCCCATACTGCCACCCGCTACGAACAATGTGTCACAGTCCGGTAGCATTTCCGCCACGCCCTGCTCCACATGAGACAGCCAGTCTGCATATTTCACGCGGTTACAATCCTCGGCAGCGGTGCCATGCCCAGGCAAATTATCCGCAACTACCCGATATCCATGATCTGCAAGATAGTGGGCAAGATCACGAACTTCATACGTGCTGCTGGTGAATCCATGGATTAGGTAACAACCGTGTCTGCTCTCTGGATTCAGATGATAATTGGTCGTGTCAAACTGTTCTGTGTGTTCGTTTAAAGTCATTTATTGTGTTGCTCAATTAATTTCAGTGATTTCACTTTTTCCATACCTTCTAGATGATATGATACAAAAGATAAGAGAAATCGGGAGATTCCTTCTGTCAATTCATCCTGAATATGTAAGTTCCCGACCTGATCGATATGGTATTCATTCATTGTTTGTAAATAGGTCAATTGTTCAGAGTTCAAGCGTATATCTCCGTCACTCAGACATCTGTGGCAGCAAAGTGCACCGGAAGTACGATCCAGAATACCGTTTTTTATTGGCTCGTTACATCGCCCACACTGATGCAGATTGGGTTTGAATCCGGTACGAATCGCCAACTGTAACAGGAAAAACCAGAACAGAGTTCTGCCCGACTCGGTAGTGGCTTCCATTTCAATGATCGTCCGGGTGGCTAACCTATACAGGATTGGATTCGGATCATGTTCATGAGTTGTGTGATCCAGAATATCTGAAACCACCAAAGCGAGAGTCAGTTTATCATAGTCTTCCCGTATCCGCGACACAATAGTTTGTGCGCTCACTTCCTTCAGGGTTTGAATTCCACGGCTCTCTTTGTCATAATAGCTTATATCTACAATATTGAGGGGTTCCAATAACGCGGCCACATTATTTTTCATGCGACGAGCGCCCTTTGCAAGAACTGAAACTTTCCCTCGGTCTTCCGTATAAATTCTTGAGATGAGACTGGTATCACTATAGGGGAAGGATTTCAAAACCAATGCGCGAGTCTCAATCAGCATGGTATATCAACACCCTTTCATCGGTGAAGCAGATTCATGGGATTAATACGCCCGGGCGAAAATCACCTGATGTTTGGCTTTCTTCCCGGAAAAAATACAGGTCAGTCCTTCTGGATTTTCATCAAAAGGGATCACTCGGATCGTCGCCTTGGTTTCTGCCTTGATGGTATTTTCAGTTTCCCGAGTGCCGTCCCAACCGCATTTAACAAATCCACCATCTTTAACGATTTTTTTGAACGCATCATACGAGTCAACAGAATGAATATTTTGAGCCCTGAACTCAAATGCATGTCGATATAGTGTCGCCTGAATATCATCCAGAACGCCAGGAATTTTCTGTCCTGCTTCGTCAATCCCCATGGAAAACTTTTCACTGGTATCCCGCCGGGCGGCAAATACTTGTTTACTCGCCATATCCCGCGGTCCCACTTCGAGACGAAGAGGTACGCCTTTCATTTCCCATTCGTTGAATTTGTAGCCTGGCGACATTTTTCGACGGTCATCCACGAAAACCCGGACGCCTTTCTGCTCAAGTTCGTCAAGCATGGGACGAAGATAAGCGTTGATCTGATCGCCATCTTCATCACTTCTAACAATAGGAATGATCACCACTTGGATAGGGGCAACTTTCGGAGGGAGTCTCAACCCATTGTCATCGCCGTGTGCCATGATAATAGCGCCGATCAGTCGGGTACTCACGCCCCAACTAGAGGCATAGACAAATTCCTCTTGATTGTTTTCATTTTGAAATTTCACATCGAAAGCTTTGGCAAAATTCTGCCCAAGATAATGGGATGTGCCAGCCTGAAGCGCTTTCTTGTCCCCCATCATGGCTTCGATACAATAGGTGTCCACGGCACCGGCAAATTTTTCAGACTCGGATTTTAATCCAGTGATCACCGGGATTGCCAACACGTCTTCGGCCACTTCGCGGTACACTTCCAGCATTTTCAGGGTTTCTTCGAGAGCCTCATCAGCAGTGGCGTGAGCGGTGTGGCCTTCCTGCCATAAAAATTCACTGGTACGGATAAATAATCGGGTGCGCATTTCCCATCTGACGATATTCGCCCATTGGTTTAAAAGCAGAGGCAGATCCCGATAAGAACTGATCCATTTTTTATACATGGACCAAATGATCGTCTCACTGGTTGGGCGAACGATAATCTCTTCTTCCAGCTTTGAGTTGGGATCAACTTCCACACCTTTTCCGTCAGCACTGGTGCGCAGACGCGAATGGGTTACCACGGCACATTCTTTGGCGAATCCTTCTACATGCTCCGCTTCTTTCGACAGAAACGACTTGGGGATAAACAGCGGGAAATATGCATTGCTGTGCCCTGTAGCTTTAAATCGGAAGTCGAGCGCCTGTTGAACCGCCTCCCATATGCCATAGCCATAGGGTCGGATCACCATAGTGCCCTTTACCGGACCATAGTCCGCAAGTTGGGCTTTGGTAATCACATCCGTGTACCATTTATTGTAATCTGTGCTCTTGGGTGTTACGCCTTTTGCCATGGAAATCCTTTAAATATTAAATAATATGCCAAAATACAGGGGAAAAATATAGGGAGATTCGTCGGTTGAAATGTTTAAAACCAATGCTGGAATTTAAAAATTAATGGTCAAGATGAATAAACCTGAAAAATTCAAAAACAGATACCGTATTCCATCTGCCAGCCTGCCCAATTTGGACGTCTCTACCGTATTGAAAAAATGAAAACCAGGTGTATTGGGTGTAATCATTAATCAATTTAAACGAATATGCACCATCCATGCCCGAAAAATCAATTCTGAATTCGCCTGGCAATCACTGTTTTACGATCACATTGTCTGTGATGCACGATCATTGGAAAACAGATGAAAATTATTTACTAAAATAAATTTGAAAATAAATCTGGTAAATAACATTGAAATTATCTGAAATTATTATACATGATGTATAAAGGGACAGATGCCATACACACTTATTAATAAATCAATTATTTTCGTTTCAACCATGTGCTTCATGAGTTGTTTGATGAACTGCTATTCCAATCAGAAAGTCAGCCCACCCGTTCAAATGGTGTTCATCACAGGTGGCACTTTTGAGATGGGGGATATCTGGAATGAAGGTACCAAAAACGAATTACCCGTACACACTGTAACCCTAAATAATTTTGAGATCAGTGCAACAGGGATCACTAATCAGCAATATGTTGATTATTTAACTGAAGCTTTAGCAAAAGGTGAGATAAAAGCCGACAGTAGTATTGCAACTGGTCCATGGAATGGTAGTGGCAACTATGTATATTTGAAAATAGATCACTCTCATTGCCTAATATCTTATATGTCAGGGCTCTTTAGTGTTAATGATGGTAAAGAAAACCATCCCGTGACTTGTGTCAGTTGGTATGGCGCTACCGCTTTTGGTTTCAGGCTTCCAACAGAAGCGGAATGGGAATATGCAGCTCGAGGAATATCTGCAGGTGAAGACACTATGTGGTCGGGGACAAGTAATGAGAAAGAAATAAGTGAGTATACCTGGCACTTTGGAAATTCGGATGGAGATTTAGAACCAGAAGAAGTAGCAACAAAATTACCCAATGCAAATGGTTTATATGATATGAGTGGTAATGTTTTGGAGTGGTGTAGTGATTGGTACATGTACAATCCCAGGTACTATGAAAGTTCCCCCACATTAAATCCTCGAGGTCCAGAAAGTGGCACCAAGCGAATATCCCGTGGTGGTAATGCATTTTGTAATATCCTCATACAGCGTTGCTCTTTTCGGTTCGCAACAGAACCGTTTGCAACGACGGGTGGACACGGTATTCGGATAGCCAAGACTCCGTGAAATATAGACAATGTTATAATCGCTTACAAGTTGAATAATTCATCGATAGATTTTATATAAGTACGATCCTATCCCGATTTTATGACCCCACCCTTTTTTCATTAAATCACACCATCATTTCATAATCGATTCCAAAACGTCCAAGGTTTTCTGGATATCCCTGGTGTCTACCCCGTAATGAGTTACCATCCGGAATTGTCTGGCGCTTGTTGCCAGAAACCGCACTCCCATTTTGTCCGATCGAGCAACCACTTTATCAGCAGAAAGTGGTGTATCTGCCAATTCGAAATACACGATATTGGTTTTTACTTTTGAATGATCGACATGTAACCACGGGATTTGTGCAATCCCTTTTGCCAGTTTTTTAGCATTGTCATGATCGCGTTGGATTTGCGGGACGATATCACCCAAAGCGAAAAGTCCCGCTGCAGCCAGAACACCCGCCTGCCGCATACCGCCGCCCAGCGCTTTCCGTATTCGGCGAGCCTCGTAAATGAACTCTTTCGTGCCGCAGATGACCGACCCCACTGGCGCGGCTAATCCTTTGGACATGCAGAATGAAACGGAATCCACATCTTTCACCAGATCGGATACATCCAGGTCTTGTGCCACGGCAGCATTAAAAATACGAGCGCCATCTACGTGGAGTTTGAGTCTGTGTTCACGTGCAATTTCAGACACAGATGCGATGTATCCCGGCGAGAGTGGTGTACCGGAGCATTTGTTGTGAGTGTTTTCTAGTGAAATTAACCGGGTCCGAGGAAAATGGTCGTTCTCTACCCGGATGGCTGACCGGATATCCTCAAGGCGAATGGTTCCGTCCTCTTGATTGGGCAGTGTATGGGGATGGACACCGCCAAATGCAGCGATCCCTCCACCCTCGTAAATGAAGGTATGGGATTTATCACCGAGAATGGCTTCTGTTCCCCGAGGGCAATGCACCAGTACGGATACCAGATTCGCCATCGTTCCACTGGGTACCAGTAGTGCGGCTTCTTTTCCGAATCGCTCTGCCGCAACAGTTTGTAATTGGTTTACCGTGGGATCATCGCCAAAGACATCGTCACCCAATTCGGCACGAAGCATAGCCTCTCGCATTGTTGGTGAAGGAAGGGTCACGGTATCGCTTCGTAAGTCAATTTTTTTCATGTGTATTTTTTTTATGTTATTTGGTTTATGTGGTAATTGATTCATCATCGGACTCATGCAAAGAGCGCATGTGGGACATGGCTGATTCTACATCTGCTATGCGAATAAACCGGCTGAAGCGTGTGAATTCTCTACCTTCAAAAAACAGGATCAACGTGGGGACGCTGAATACCAGATACTGACCTGAAATGGCAGAAGATACTTCACAATCAACCGTGAGAAAACGGAATTCAGATTCCGCGGTAAATAGGTTGACGATTTCCGGTTTAATGGATTTGCAAACGCTACACTCAGTGGTAGACAAGTACACTCCTGTCAATGAATGAGATTTTAATTCATCGTGAAACGCTGGTAAATCCATGCGGAAAATGTACAGCAGACAAACCAGATGGGGAAATTGAAATTCGTCTGATAACTACGGGAATCTGTCTGATGAATGCTTCGGTCAAATTTGAAAAACGAAGTATATTTGTGGCATGGAAAATTCGGAAAACCCAAAAACACTCATGAATCAAAACCTCACTACATTTATCAATGGCAGGATCATCACGCTGGATGAGTCTCGCCCCATCGCCAAATCTGTTACAGTATCAGGTGGCAGGATCATCGGTTTGGATGAATCGCCTGTTGGAAAAATTATCGATTTGAATTGCGGGGCGATGATCCCCGGACTCTGCGATGCCCACATGCATTTGGCAATTTTTGGCAATTTTTTATCAGAACTGTCATTCATGGGAGTAAACTCTCCTCACATCATCGCCCAAATGGTGGCAGATGAAGCTGGCGCTAATCCGCCAGGAACTTGGATTTTCGGGCGGGGGTGGGACCAGACTTTTTGGGCATCACCTGAATTCCCCAATACCGAAATTCTGGATGCACTAACGCCGGATCACCCTGTCATGCTCACCCGTGTGGACGGTCACGCCGCATGGGTCAACAAATGCGCCCGAAATCTGGCAGGGTATTCATCGGACATGACCCTTCCGGACGGGGCTAGAGTGGTAAACGATTGTATCTTCATCGACAAGGCCATGGAAATGATTTGGAAAGTTCTCCCGCCAAAAGATGAACGCCGAATTCGCAAATACATTGACCGTGCACTTCCGGAATTGTGGGCACGGGGAATCACCATGGTCCACGACGCTTGGATGGATTCCGAAACACTATCGGTCATTGAAGCCATGATCGGTGAGGGCCAATTTAAAATGAATTGCTACGGAATGCTTGCAAGCGATGAACCGGATTTATTGGAACGGTTTTTCCTGCAGGGTCCCATTGTTTCAGACCGTCTGATCATTCGGTCGGTTAAAACATTCATGGACGGTGCATTGGGCAGCCGTGGCGCCGCACTACTGGAACCCTACTCTGACGATCCACACAATCGGGGTTTAATTCTTCTTTCTGGGGATGAATTAGAGTCACTGGCGCTGAAATGTCTGGCCGCTGGATTTCAGCTAAACACCCACGCCATTGGTGACCGGGCAAATCGGCTGGTGCTGAATCTGTATCATCGTGTTCTGAAAGGGAAGAATCCTCATCGTTGGCGGATCGAACATGCGCAGATGATGGCACCGGATGATATTCCAATGTTCGTCGAAAATGACATTATTCCCTCCATGCAGCCGTCTCATTGCACATCAGATATGCGATGGCTGGATCAGCGGATCGGTGATCATCGCACGGATCGAATTTCCCGGTGGAATAAATTTATCAATGCCGGTTTAAAAGTTGCAGGCGGATCAGATTGTCCCATTGAATCGGGGAATTTATTGCACGAAATTTATGCCGCCACCACCCGGCAGAATCACTCCGGTTTTCCTGAATCAGGGTGGCATTCTGCGGAATCTGTAAAACCGATAGATGCTTTGAAAATGTTCACCAGCTGGGCGGCGTACAGTGCTTTTGAAGATCATCGGCGGGGGAAGATCACTCCGGGGTATTGTGCTGATTTTACCGTTTTATCACAAGATATTACCACCATTCCACCGTCTGAAATTTTGAATACGGAGGTACTGATGACGGTTGTGGGAGGAGAAGTGGTGTATGAAGTGTAATTGATTACCCTTCCAATATCATTTCCACTAAAATCACCAGATCAGCCACGGTCAATTCACCATCATTATCAAGATCACCTACATAAAACTCTAAATCACCGAGCTCGGTGAACAGGATAAAATCCACCATCAGAACAATATCAATCACGTTGACAGTATCATTCAGATCAAAATCACCCGACATGGGAAGCCAACACGAATAGTTTTCGAATAGTGCTTCGGGAGAAAAATTATAGGCTTCGGGTTCAGTGCATCCGATAAAGGATTCATCTGCGGGGATCAACTGAAGTTCAGATATAACAGTAATGACTGCGCCAAAGTAACCGAAGCCAATTTGGTAAATAGGCATAGCATAATATTCCTGCTGTTCACTTCCTCGATATACCCGGATATGGATCTGATGACCATCAATACTGCCCGGGAATTGAACTCCACCAAAGGTGCAATTATCCACAGATTCATCAGCAATTATCGGAAGCTCTTCGCAGCGCCAATTATCCATCCCAACTAGAATTTCGCCGTATTGATTTGAACAATCTTCGAAACTGATCAAACCATTTAAATCAAAAATCCCAATCTGGTCGCCCGATTGTAAGGAAGTTATCACATCAGAAAAAACGATTAGGTTCATACCGCAGCAGCCAAAACCATAATACGTGAAATATTGTTCATATTCACAGGAGCAATCTTCGATGGTCGCATCAGGATTGAAATTATTTGCACCGTTTTCGGTACAACCCTCAATGTCTTGTGTAAAACTCATTGAGAGTAAAATAAGAATGATAATTATCATAATTTCTCCTTTTGAAGTGAATGAAATTATATTGGACCGACAATACTATAAAAGTGGAACATGCGAATATTTTACATTCCCGGGAAACCTTATTTCATTCCAACCCGTCTATACCAGTAATTTTGCTTTCCCGAAAGGTGACTAATATTTGAAATTAACGAAAAAATTATCAGTAAATAACATTACATTTTTCTCACATTGGACAGGAATTCTTCCAATCTGGATCATTCTGTTGCTGTGTGCAAGTGGCTATTCCGCAGAGGATACACGCCTAAAGATCATCAATGCGGGATCGTTGGAAAAAATGGAAAAGGACGGTGAATCTGTCCAGCAATTTACCGATGATGTCATCCTTCAGCGGGGGTCCATGACTCTCTATACTGACAAAGCGATTCATTATCCCAAACGCAACGAATACCATCTGCTGGGTTCTGTCAAGTTGGTAGATGAGCAGGATACGCTCCTTTCAAAAACCATGGTTTTTTACAGTGATAGCAATAGTTATCTCCGGGCGAATGATGATATCTATTACCGTCAAGGTGACCAGATTATTACCTGTGACTCTCTGCATTATTGGACTGAAATAGATTCCGGAGTAGCGATGGGTAATGTATTTATGAAAACCGATAGAGAGACCATGTCCTCTCCAGTGTTCCATTACTGGAAAACTACCGGTTATCGGGGTACCTCTTTTTACACAAATGGCGGCACGGAACTGATTGAGACTGATCGCCAACTACTGGCTGAATCCATTACTTATGATGATGTGAACCAGGCTATGACCCTCACTTCAAATTGTCATTTGACAGAACCGGATAAAGGGATCAGCGGTGACGCAATAATGGTCCAATATGCCGATAGCGTGATTCATTCTGTGGAGGTGACGGGGTCCGCCAACGCATATCAGGATCTGCATGCTGCCTTGTATCCAGAGGATCCGGTTTTACATCAATTTAGAAACAACATGTCCGCGGCTAATATGAGAGCATTTTTCCAGAACGGTAAAATGAGTGAATTGCAGCTCATGGGTATGGCGATTACCGAATACAATGTGGTTCGGGATACCCTGTTTAATGGAGTGAATACTGCCAGCGGAGACACAATTTCAGTGAGTTTTAAGAACGAACAGATCAACCGATTGCAGGTATTTGGTGGCGGCAGAGGAGTCTTCGAACCCGAGGGCAATAATACCACCATCGATTCCACCATCACATACCAGGCAGAATATATTGACTACCATGTCAATGAGCAAATCACCTTTTTAGAGACGGATGCCAGCGTAGATTATCAGGGCAGTCAATTGATGGCGGGATATATTAAATCCGACTGGAACACGGATATGCTGATAGCAGAATTGAGGGGGGATACGTATCCAACCATCACATCCATCACCGCCGACCCTATGAGCGGCGAGTTCATGGAGTTCAATCTCACTACCCACCATGGCCGAGTGGTGCTGGGAGAAACCAAATTCAATAGTGGCTATTACTATGGAAAGGAAGTGTATCGGGACGACCCCAATGTCTTCCACATGCAGTCCAGTGGATACACCACCTGTGATCTGGACACGCCTCATTTCTACCTGGGTAGCAGGAAAATGAAAATGGTCACTGGGGATAAAGTTATTGCCAAACCCATCATCCTGTATATTTACGAACTCCCCATTTTTGCAATTCCACTGGCAGTATTTCCCAACAAGGGTGGGAATCGCCACAGTGGTTGGATCATGCCCAGTTTTGGTCACCGTACCAGTTCAGGGACCTATTTCCAGGGACTTGGTTATTATTGGGCACCCAACGACTATCTGGATGGAAAACTATTGTTGAATTTCTATGACGAAAAGGGATTTGATGTGAACGGTATGTTCAGGTATATTAAACGGTACCGTTACAATGGAAACCTAAACACCCAAATTTTCAATACCATCTACTCCAAAGAGATTGCTGATTTGTTTTCACCAAATGTCAGAAAAGAATGGAAGATTAAGTGGAAACATAACCAAACCATCGATCCCACACAAAAATTGAATATCTCTGCAAATTACATGTCAGATAATAATATTAATCAAAATCAGGGTCATGATGTAAATGCTCGATTGAATCAACGATTAATATCTAATGCAAATTATTCAAAAAGTTGGTCAGGCACTAAAAATAGTATATCAATGAGTATATCAGAGGATTATGACCTTCTGGCAGTAGAAAATCAACCTATAGAAAAGTCCAAATCTGTCGGTGAAAAATTGATCGAACGGACGCGAGTTGTCCCGGCAATCAGCTTTAATCATGGGCAGTCACAGGTGTTCGGAAACGGTCCAAAGTGGTTTAATTCCATATACTGGGGAATGTCCAGTTATTTCAAAGCGCAGCAAAACGTTTCACTGGTGGCAGAAACAGATTCTACCTGGTCGGACGGCAGAGATTACGACGTAAGATACACCACGCGACATAAATTTACGCTCACATCACCTCAAAAATTCCTGGGATGGCTAACCATGAATCCAGTAGTCAATTTTAACGAGGATTGGGTATATAAATACCGTGAAGCTCAATTAGATTCCGATGGTACATTTTTAAAAAATAGTAGTGGTGCTGTCGAATACAATGAGTTGGAAAAATTCCGACCAAGACATACTTTCTCGCTCAGTGTATCCGCCAATACCAAGATCTATGGAACATTCCCTGTACGGCTGGGGCGTTTGGATGCGCTACGTCATGTGATGACCCCAACCATCGGGTTTTCGTGGCACCCGGATTTTTCTAAAAATATTTTTGGCGCAGATCCGGGATACTTTCAGAAGGATATTAATGGCGAACTGTACGATCGATTTAATGGAAGTACGGCGGGTAACACTTCCCGTAACGAGTCAAAGAGTATCAGTTTTTCACTGAACAATGAATTTCAGTACAAATATCTGTTAGGGGAAAACAGCTACTCAAAGGAAACTTTTCTCACTTGGAATATGTCATCAGGGTATAATGCAACCGCAGACAGTTTGAAGTTCTCCCCAATCAATTCTTCGATCCGGGTATTAATCCCGGGAGGTCTTGATATGGACGTTTCCATGAGCCACAACCTGTATAAATTGGTGCCTGATTCAAATGGAATGTTGAGAACCATCGATGAATTTGCCCCTTTTCCGAGATTAACTAGTGTGAGCATGGGGACTTCAATTCGGTTAAAAGGTAAACGTTTTGGGTTTGATGAAACTACGTCGGCACAACCAGATACGATCACTTCCGATAACTTACTGCCGGACAATCCCTTTGGAAGTTTAGGTATTGACCAACCTGTTCCTATAATGAACCAATCGGAATTGTGGAATGTGAATTTCAATTTTCGATACACTTTAACTCGCCGTGTTGTGAGCAGCCAGGAAGAAACAGATAAAAACATTAATTTGGGAACGAACTTAACTGTCAATATTACAAAAAACTGGATGATGCAGTACTCCAACCAGATCAATCTTGTGGAGCGCAAACTGATTACTCACTCCTTTTCTTTCAAACGACCACTACATTGCTGGAATTTTCAATTTCAGTGGTGGCCATCAGGTGGAAATAAAGGATTCATGTTGAAGATCAATGTGATCAATCCTGATCTTCAAGATATTCGATTGAAAACTCAAAGCGGAAAACTCTGGCAATATTGATACCATATTCTGGTCATAAATTTCCGGCATTGCACATCGTCCCCAAAGTTAACTTCAGATTACCGGATATCAAATCGTATCATTATTATCGTACCAACTTTGTAGCGAAACACGCCAATTTTTATTTAATTAATTAGAACTGGAAAAATGTTAAACAGAAAATCGAATTTTAGAAATATCGCCATTATTGCCCATGTGGATCATGGCAAAACCACATTAGTGGATGCCATGCTGCAACAAAGCGGAACCTACCGTGAAAATCAGGAAATCACCGAACGAGTGATGGACTCCATGGATCTGGAGCGGGAGCGCGGGATCACAATTTCCGCTAAGAATACCGCCGTGATCTATAATGAGGTTAAAATAAATATTGTAGATACACCCGGGCATGCTGACTTTGGAGGTGAAGTGGAGCGCAGCTTGAACCTGGTAGATGGTGTCCTTTTACTGGTGGATGCCAGCGAGGGGCCATTGCCACAGACCCGGTTTGTGGTGAAAAAAGCGCTCGAAAAGAAATTACCAGTCATCTTGGTCATCAATAAAATAGACCGTAAGGATGCCCGTATCGACGAAGTGTTAAACGAAGTGTATGACTTGTTTATTGATTTGGATGCTGACGACGATCAGATCGGTTTCCCCATTTTATACACCAATGCCAAGACAGGCGAAGCCCATCTGCAACCGGATGATGATTCCACAACTTTGAAACATCTGTTTGATACTATTTTATCTGAAATTCCCGGACCAGTGGCATCGGATGACCACATCCCCCAGTTTCTGGTTACCAATCTGGATTATGATCTTTATGTAGGGCAGGTGGCCATTGGACGTTTAAATAATGGCAGTCTTGAGATGAACACCCGGTATAGCCTGTGCACTGAAACGGGTATCGTCCACGGAATCAAATTTTCAGCATGCTACACCTTCCAGGGGTTGGAGAAGCTGAAAGTGGACAGCTTGGAAGCAGGGGATATTATCGCGGTTGCAGGTGTGGAAAATGTGAAAATCGGGGATACCATTTCATCAGACGAGGAACCAAAACCATTGGCACGAATCGTGGTGGATGAGCCCACAGTCTCCATGATTTTCTATGTGAACAATGGACCCTTCGCCGGAAAGGAAGGAAAATATCTCACCTCCCGGCATTTGCTAGATCGACTACAGAAAGAAACGCTGAGTAATGTATCTCTTCAAATCAATCGCTTGGAACGGGGTGACGCTTTTGAAGTGTGGGGACGCGGCGAATTACAGATGGCCATCCTTATAGAAACCATGCGCCGTGAAGGGTTTGAATTCATGGTATCCAAACCACGAGTGATCACCAAAGAAGTTGATGGAAAACTGGTGGAACCTATGGAGCGGGTTTTCTTCGATATTCCTGAAGATAATGTGGGTGTGATCACAGAAAAATTATCTAAGCGAAAAGGCAAAATGACCCAGATGCAGAATCATGGGCATGGCAGAGCCACTATGGAATTCAGTATTCCTTCACGGGGACTCATTGGCTTTCGCAGTCAGTTTCTCACGGACACCAAAGGTGCCGGGATTATGAACAAACTATTTGATGGATACGCCCCCTGGTTCGGTCCCATCCCGCAGCGACAAAATGGTACACTGATAGCAGATAGGACCGGAAGAGTCACTCCTTATGCCTGCGTGGCTATGGTGGATAGAGGAGAGATGATCGTTGGCGTAGGTACCAATGTGTACTGTGGAATGATCATCGGTGAACGAAACCGTAGGCAAGACATTGATGTGAATATCACCCGGGAGAAAAAGCTCACCAACATGCGGAGTGCCACGTCAGATGCTACGGTAACACTGAGACCACCCAGAAATCTGTCATTAGATCAGACACTGGAGTTTATTTCTGAAGATGAGCTGGTGGAAGTGACCCCCACAAGTATCCGGCTTCGTAAAATGGAACTAGACGCAAATAGGAGAATATCCGCCCGGAAATCAGAGGAAGCGTAATATTTTTAAGAGGTTTTTCGCTGAAACCAGGTGATTCATCTTTTGCCCGATCGTTCTAGCAGACTAAAATTGAATTTCTTGGACCGAATGTCCAGCTCCTAATCCTAAATTGGGTTCGTCTTGATGCTGGAAAATAACCGCAAATAAATCTTCGTAAATTGGTTCGCAGGACGATTGAGGACCCGCAATGGAATCTCTGGTGTAGCACAACAGTTCAACTGAAGCTCCCAGATATAATTCAGATGAGTAGCCTGCGTCGAAGCAATATCCCTCCCAGGTCCAGAAAACCAATTCATTATCAATCAAAAAAAGTTCGTTCTTTATTTCTGAACAAATTGAATCAGTGGCCATTGAGATGAACGGCTGAAAGCTGAAATCTGTCGTCGGTAAATCAGTATTATTGCACGACACAAATAGAAACAGAGCCCCAATTAATAAAGATGTCAAGATGCTCTTTATCGGCTGTAAGTCAAACAAAATCATTCTCCTTTCTTACTAGAAATCATTGAGTAATTTGATATACATACGTAATAACGTTGTTCATCGAATTAATGTTTCGAGTAAATATAAAAACGGGGACCAACACACTTAATACGATTTGCGAATCCAATCCGATGACCGGGTCGCCATTGATCGTATTCAATGCCCGGAACACCAGAAATATCACCAATCCAATACACAATGTCTGGAATATCCCAAACATGATGAACAAATTTCTGGATTTGGTAATGTCTTTCTTTGATTCCATGATATTCTCCAAGCCAGTTTGTTTAAGGTTTGTTAATTACTGTTATAATCCATTATTAGCAGAAGTTGGCTTGCCATAGAATTCTGATGATTAGGATTAGTTAAAATGTGTTCTATCTGATAGGTGTGATTGACAGCCCACGACATATCTTATTTGCCAATTTATTTGATATTTCAGTGTGCCCTTCGACATGACTGGTTTGAGATAACATCCGAATTTTCAGAGATGCTTCAAAAGGGCATCACGTTTCATTCAACAGTAACAATTTCATGTTTAGTTTCAGGCGGAACACCCCGCATTGCTCTTCCCGATTGTCTTTAAGAATCAACGCTGATTTGCACCATCTTCTATGCCGATCAGGAATAGAAGATGGTCCACTTTTAACTTTCTCTCAATATCCTGTATTCCATGGAACAACAAGACTACATTCTTCCCATAAAGAAATGATCGCGTTTTTATCTTCAATATCAAATTCACTAATAATCGTTATTAATGCTCGAGTGGATTGAACAATTTTTTGTATGTCCTTAATTGAATCGGACTTTATTCATTAAATCATGGAACGTCTGGTCAGAAAGGAATCCATCAATATATCTCTGTTAAATCCCGATGGGGCAAAGCCATCACGGGCATACAGGAATACTGCTGTTTGAAAAATAGCTTTTAATGCTGATTGTATGATTGCGAGACCAACGAAATAGACCAGGATTATTCCTATTAGCGGGATCATTGATGACACCTCTCCAAATATGGCGATAATTACATAAATCACAATGGCGGGGATTGCCCATATAAAGAACACAAGTCCAAAGCTGAAGTTACCAATCAACTGGTGCCCCCAGGTTTTCTTCAGCAGATTAGTTGATTCTTTCAAGGCGCTAATCGGATTTTTATTTTCTATCACAAGATAAGGAATGACCGTAAAGCTGATTAGTGACCAGGCCATGCCAAATATTTTCGCTGTCAACCGTCCCGCTTTTTTGGCTCGATTTTCGATAATGCTGATAAGCATTCCAATTGTTGCTGAAACCAAAGCCCAGCCGATGATAAATAATATGCAGGACATAACAGCGCGGAGACCATCCATTACTGTTGGGTCGCCTCCCTTCATACGAATAGATGCACAGGCAACAATCGCAGAATTGAAAAAAATGATGGTCAGGTAAATACAGAAGTAGATGAGAAATCTAATAAAATAGTAATCGAACTGATCACTAAAGGGGGCTCCCTTGTCAGGTAGGTGCAACACACCGCCGGTACTGAAGGTTGAAGCAAAAGATGCCAGAACCAAGATGCAACAAACCGCCGATATAACTGGAAATATCAATAATTCTTTGTCCTTCTTGAGGACTTGCCAGGAAGCCCTCATCAGCGACCATGTATTTTCAAACTTATTCAATGCTTATTTCCAGACTTTTATTTTTTAATAGACAAATTTATCAGTATTTCATCGTCAATTTGGGTTCCAAGTTTAATTGATATGCCATAATGTAATAATTAGCGGCATGTTCCCACTCATTTATTAGACGATATGTGTAACCAAGATAAAAATTAGCATCACAGAATGTGGAATCTTCTTTTACAGCATAATAAAAGAACTTTTGAACATGATCAATAGAGCCTTGTGATAAATATTTCATAAACAACCTAACTATTTTTGAATGGATGGAACCAAACATTGCACAAAATTGAAGTGTCCGCGGTTCCAGATGCGTATTTGCTGTTCAAGACCGACAGATTAAAGTTTGGAATAAATCTGATATTCCACATTAAATATAAATATGGGGACCAAAACACTTTATACAATTTGCGAATCCAATCCGATGACCGGGTCGCCATTGATCGTATTCAATGCCCGGAACACCAGAAATATCACCAATCCAATACACAATGTCTGGAATATCCCAAACATGATAAACAAATTTCTGGATTTGGCAATGTCTTTCTTTGATTCCATAAGATTCTCCTTTATACAATTTGCGTTTTAATATTTTAATGTGCATCTACCGAATTTCATGCTATGCGTTTTTTCGTCCACTACAATAGCATGTTCGATGCTACTAACTTTAAAGTAAAAATTACAGGAATACATAAATTAGAATTTTATTCCAACGCCAGCATTAATTAGTGAATTGTGAAATTCTTCTTTCACCTTTATACCATTGAAATAGTAATTCCATGACAATGAGATAAACAGTTTTTTAGTACTGTTGACGCTAATTTTTGACGAAAGGAACGGGGATTCATGGTTGATTGATTTAGCAATCACCCTCTCATCAAAACCTGTCTGTAATAAGTAGTTGAGTAATATTGATGCTTCAAAAAAGTGCCACTCTTTTCTAACGCCAATCCCATAACTGAAACCCGAAGTTTGAATTGGCCTATCATCCAATAAGCTGAAAAACCAGTCCGAAGAATAACAAAATTCTTGTACGACACTGCTGGTCACACTTGGTAGTAGAGAAAACCTTATGTCTGCATTCGGGATTGATTTTAGCGATTCAACATACACCAGGGAAAGCTCGTGCCTTTTGTGTTCCTTGATTTTAGGTAGTGTTTCTGTTTTAAAATTATCAAAGTTAATTACATAAATTGAATCAACTTCAACAGTTACAATTAGATATGGATAAAGAGTTGAAATTTCTTTGGCAACACTAGATTTCTTTGTGGAAATTTCGGATAGGACATGATACAGGCACATTTGATTATTTGAAGATTTCACTCCCCAATTATCAACTTGAGAAATAGTTAAGTAATATACGCCTCCATTTTTTAAACTGATTCTATCCAAATCTTCTGAGGCTATGGATGCGGCGGAAAGAAGAAAGAGCATCAATAGTATTTTATTCAAATTCATAAGGGCTTCTTATTTTTAATAGTTGAATCTAACCGCCAAGCGCTCTGTGGTGTGTCTGATCAACATTTTTTTACTATAAGTCTCAGTTTCGTCTTTCTCATTTTAGTTTCTATGCTTCCCACTTTTGGTGTCCGTTGTTCACCTACTACAGCCATACTCGAAATTGAGGTGTGGGTTGGCCTGCCTACCGCAGGCAGGCTTCGAGTGTTTGGCACCGATTGGATAATTTATCTATTTAATGGATTTTTCTGAACACCTACAATCACATCAAGTATAGCTGGATGATTAGTTATAATCCTATACTGTAAAAATCTTAAAATTGTCGAAAAATCTTTCCATTCAGATAAAAATAACTCAGGGCCGGTAATTAATTCTTTTGCTTCATCAATAGTCGCTTTCAAATATTCACTCATGGATTTTGTGAGAATTTCTTCTTCTAATGAGTCGATTATATTTTGGAGTTCATTTTTATCCAACCAAATGCCTTTACATGTTGTGCAGTAATCAATTTCAACTTCAGTTTTGTCATAGTCAAGTACATTCATTGGACTTTCGCAAACAGGACAAACATACTTTGTTGATTTGGGTTTAAACTTTTCTGGATGTTTCCAAATGTCGAAGTCCATCCAGTTAAGGTCAGAATCTATTTTGTCCTTAATCAGTCTCAATTCATCATTATCGAACCAAATACCTTCACAATGATTACATTCATCAACTTCAATGCCTTGAATAGATTTCTTTAGCAATTCCATTTTACATTTTGGACAATCCATCTTTTACTCCCATTTTAGTATCTTTTATATAATTGATATTGAATCTTTTTTGGCTGACGGCTTGCCAGTCAGTCGCGCCTGTTGATTTTTCTGATTTTCATGTTAAGCGTGGTCCGCGTCCAGTGCAATGGTGTGTTAGGTTTTACTTTAATATCTTCAATATAGCACAAGAAGAGGCATGTCAAACCGTACCCCTAACCCAAAATATTTCTGGTCGTTTCTAGTATAGCTAATCTGAATAGCTAATGGAATATCTTTTACGCCAAAGGACACGTACACACTGTTGTCAATCAAATCGCCAATCTCCAAGGTGGATTTTTGATCTTGGATATGGTCATTGATTGCTTTCCCAAAATCGATAAAACTATAAAATAGACTTATTGAGTGAGACGATTTTGTACCCCAATTGTATTCTATTCCGATTGGAGCAGATAGTGTAAATTCAAAATTGTAAGTTTTCTCAGTATTTTCAATCAAGGATATTCCCAAGTAGGACGTGACTAGAAAGTGATGTTCACGAGGCTGTCGTTTTAATCCAAAACTTACTGAAGGAATGGTTGCATTCTTTAGGATAGTTTGAGCCTCAAGTGGTGATGTAGCATCCGAGAGTTGTGCGAAAAATATGGCAATATCCTTAAACTTCTGGAGATCTTGGGGTTTGATTTGCTTATTTAGACTGTCTATGAAATAATCCATTAGAATGAATGAATTTGAAACACGATACGTAAAGCTATTTGTTGAATCAGATACTGAAGAAATAATATTGATTATAAGTTCAACTTTGAGGATATGATCACTGTATTGATTAAAGAAATTAGATAATTCAGTATTATTTGATATCGGATTTTCTAGATCCTCTACTAGTATTGTAAAATCAACTATCGAGGACTTTGTTTTCTTAATCAATCCACTTAATAGGTCAAAATGTCCAAAAAGCTGTTGAACAGTTAGATCATTTAAACTCCTGGATATACTATCGATATTTGCAGATATGGATAAAATTGCATCATGTATGGGATTAATTGTCGCTAGAATTGACAAATCTGGCTTTGGGAAGGGCACTCTATTCAATGGGTAATCAATAGAATCTATTTGAATGGTAGAATGTTGGATCAGTTTAATATAATTGTCAATCCATTGATTAATGTTTGGGAATACTTTGTTCTCAGATATCACCTTGTCAATTATCGATACGCCATAGTTTTCTAGATCATTTTCAACACAACTTGCCCAAACTTTCGAATTCGAGAGCAGAACTTTTAGATTTGTGTTTTTTACTAAATCATATGTGCTCGGGAATACAATCCTTACCATCTCGTTTTGAATTATCTTCTGCTCAAAGATATAAATGAAATTATCGTTCGATCTATCAAGTAGAAATTCAGAAATGCCGTCAACCTTGTCTATAGATCGTCCATTTAATGTCCCCACAATAGAGATCAAAACAATCAGAGTGAGGAAGGATATCAATAAATATTTATAAAATAAAAACATAAACACTCCTTTATTTCAAAATAAACCTTACGGCTGATCTCTGCGACGCCAACCGGTATTTTTCCTATTACTAAATTCTGCATGCTTTGAAGTCCAAACCTCCCAAGAGAAAACGCGCTATCTGTGTCCGGTGCAGTGGTTGTTAGAGCACTTTTAATACAACTCTAAAAATTCCTTTACCGCACCGTATATGAATTATCATCTACTCTTAAATCATTCTAGATTCATTTAAAAAATGCACTTTTACCTACGATAACTCGCCAAAAACTGTAATACATTTCACAACGACCAGAAAACGTGACGCGTTTTTGGTTGGGTTGATTACCATATTAAGGCACGATTTGCGGTTAGCATAACTATTTTCTTTTAAACAATTCTTTTTCAATCTGAATCGGGACCTGAAAAATATCATTCTTATCTTCTTTGAATTCAAATGGAACATGAACCGGTTCTATATCTAAATTTTCTGATGTGCGGTTAAGAAAGAAAACATTGCTTGATATAATCGAGAATTCTTTTTCATTAATCCAAATTTTCTTTTTTTTATTCTCATATCTGAAAGGGATGTCAGAGTCAGGATAGTCTAACGAAAATTCAGAATTAAATAATGAATTTGGCGTTTTATTGAATTTGAGACTTACTATTAAATCTTCATCAACAATAGCAAAGAGAAATTTCTCATTGTAATCATAAAAATGCCAAACTCGACCTAAATTCTTATTAACAAATAAATCATATTGGATAAGTTCTGCATTATACTGTGGCAAAAAAATAAGTATAAAAATGAAACCGATTGAATTCCTGATGGAGTGGCTTAATGCTGTGATCCAAAAAGCAGTCAGATGTGATTTTCTTATCCAGTGCGCATATGTAAAAGCCAGATAAAATCCAGCAACGGTGCCTGCTGAAATTCCGACCTGCCATCCAATAAGAAAATGAGCAATTGCAAACAATACAAAAGAAATAAATATTTGAAAAGTAAAATTAGCCCTAAAATACTTTACAATTGAGATAGGTATCGTCTGAAACATCAAGGTTTCAATTAATGGAGCCAAAATGACAAGAAGAACAAACAATCTTATTGTAGACAGATTCACAAATGAACGAATTGGGACATCCCAAAAAAACTCAATGATGGAGCCGATAATAAAGCTTAACAGAACCGATTCAAAAGTAATCAGAAGAAGAAAACGAAATTGAGAAAGTTTTTGATAATTTTGAAAATGGGTTTTTAGAAAAATCATTCTACCTCAAATGAATGTCAATTGTCGAAGAAAGTGCTCTAACGTCTTGCTCACTGGCGAAGTAAGTTGGCGCGCGTTTTTGCGTCTTTTTGCATAAACCGCGACAGCTTACGGAGTCCGCGTGCAGCAACTTGTTAGGCGTTTTATCAGAACGGAATATTATCTATTTCTGAATCTTCTGTTATTTTTTGCGCTTTACGACTGCGTGGAGCCTCTATTGCTTCTATAAACCGAATAGAGCTAGTTATGTGGCCAAAAATAAGCAAGCTCTCATTGTAGTTAAGCACTTCATTGTCATGAGCATAACTTTGTTGATTTCTTACTTTGTTGAACGCTTCCATAACTGAAATACTTGATTTCAGAATACGTTCTGTCATTTCTGATTCTATTAACCCGTTATTTTTCAGAAATTTCACATACTCGCCAACTAGACTATGCAGTGGTTTTCCCCATTCTGTTGTAATGCCATGCTTATTACAAAGAGCGCGAAAATATTTTGTTACGAATGCGTGCAAGCGATCTAAACCGATTTCTGGCTCATTGCGATCTATTGACTCTCGAACTGATTTCGCCAGGGCTTCAAAACTTTTATCTTCTGTATTGGCTTCGACTGCACCTATTTCTGGAACAGGTGTACTAGTTTTTAAGCGCTGAACGATTTTCAGACATTCTTCTGGCACTGGCGGCTTATCAAACCCGTGTTTCAACTCGTCCCAATTATCGAAAATAGCCCCCAGCAGTTTTCCAACCATATAATTTGACTCAATATCCCAAAACGACCTCAATCGGTTGGCTTTCGATCCACTCCCAAAATCATACTTCGAGTCATAAATCTCTATACCCGTGCAATATAATATGAATTCTTCGAATGTTCGATTGGAAAAATCTAGAACGTAGCCACTCGCCATTCCGAATGTTCGTTCTAATTTCCTTTTTTCCATCATAGTGAGGTCAGACACGCTATCTCCGATGGTTTTTTATGCATAACAAGATAGCCTCTGCGGCACCAACCGGTGTCTTCCCTGTAACTAGATTCTGCATGTCTTGAAGTCCAAACCAAAAAATGTGAACGCCGTTTTGGGGTCCGTTACAGCGATTTGTTATGCATTCTTCAATGTATTTGCAACACTTAATGCAACTTGATAAGCAACAGGCGGTGAAACCGAATTACCAATTTGCCCTATAATTTGATATACAGCTCCTGCAAACTTCCATGATTCAGGAAACCCCTGAATCAAGCCAACATCTTGAACTGAAAGTCTAAAATGTCCGTTTTTTGCGGGAAATGCTGATGCTTTATTTCTATCTATTTGAACACCATTAGGCCATATTTGCATATCTCCCCAAGTCTTTTGACCTGCTGTACTATTTAGAATAGAAGTTGTATTTCTTTTTCCTGTAAAAGCACTTCTAATGGTAGGAGCTAAGCTATCAAATCCAATATTTGGCAATCCTAAACACTCCCTAACTCCACCAGTTTTTGCCAACCCATCATCGAACAAAGAAGGAGTGTAACCTTGATTTCCTAAATGGCTCCAAGTATGAGTAGGTTGAGGCAAGATAATTTTTTTTAAATTATTTTTTTTTCTGAAGCCAACAAAAAATACCCTCTTTCTGATTTGTGGGACACCATAATCTGCGGTATGCATTTCAAACTTAGTAATTGAGTAATCTGATAGTTGATTAAAAATATGTCTTTTGACAAAGTCTCTGAATTTTGGATTAAGTATTCCAGGAACATTTTCCGCTATAAATACTTTAGGCTTTATCATATTAACAGCCCTACTAAATTCTCCCCACATATTTCTTTTATCATCTATTCCTTTTTGTGCACCAGCAATGGAAAATGGTTGGCAAGGCGGACCACCATGAACTATGTCTATTTTTCCTTGATAATGATTCCAATCTGCTTTCGTGACATCACCTTCATTCGGCCCACAAAATATATTTCCACATAGCAGATTTGAAGACAAGGTATCTTTACATATTGGTATAAGTTCATAAGATGCAACATGATTATACCCTGCCCTAGAAAACCCCAAATCTAATCCACCACCTCCACTAAAAAGGCTGATGGCTGTCAAATTATTGTTTTTCAGTTGAGGTATTAATAAATCGGGATCAAAATTTGGAGTATTTACTTTATGATTACTATCAAGAAGCCCTTGTTCAGCGGCAAGCTTCGCTATCCGAGATTCATGTGATATTTTTCTATACAACGCTCTTTTTTCATCAGTAATATCATACGCTCTTTGGGAAGCATTTTTGTAAACTGAGGTATTATTAAATGATTTTATAGCATCCATAAATTCATCCTTTAAAATATGCACGAACCATAGCTCGCAATTCATCGGCATGATTTTTTGTAATTTCTGTCCACCCATAAAAATATGTAATAGGAATATGTGGATTGTTTAAGGTGCTTCCTCTTTCAATCAAATATCTTGCTCTGTCTTTTACTATTTCAAGCATTCTTCTTGGGCTATAACCCTGCTCTAAATCTTGCAATTTTACATACTTTTCTTTTTTGTATTGCATTTTCTGTAATGCTTTAGCATCTTCATAAGTGTAAGCATCTTTTTCCCCGATAATACGATACATGTCTTCAAGATCAATCTTGGCAGGTGCAAGCTTTGCTAACTTGAAGTCTGGTGTAATATAATCTTCTTTGCTTTTAATCCACTTTGCCATCATAGATGGAGAACCATATTTATAATAATCTCTGCCTTTGATAAAGAAGCCTATAAGCCAATGTTTATTTTCCCATTTTCGTATATGCTCAGGACCAAAGTCTCTTACTGTGGTAACAGAACCTTGAGAGGTTGTTTTTAGTTCAAACGGAATACTTTTTCCATCTAACTTCAAAAAAGCATCTATACCAGACCGCCCCTCTGATTCATCTTTGTAAAGATCAAAGAGAGCAATCATCGCCCCTTCTCTGTCATCATCTTGAAAATTCTTTGCCATCTTATTCCTTATTGTTCAGTGTTCTGCATAACTAACAATTATGACGAATGAATCGCCACATGATATTTTGTTTAATCAGAGTTTTCATAAGCATAATTTAATCAAATTAATAAATGAAAATATTAGAAAATAAAAGAATTATTTTTTCTCTATGTCTTTGATGAAAATCAAAAGATTGAAACTAATTTGTGAAAAACCGGATATTACCCTCATGATTGCACATCATTTTCAGCCAGATCTACCATGAATGCTCTAGGAAAACAAACCCGAATTTGGGTGATCATCGGATTGACTGTGGCAATTGTTGCCCTGCTGTCCACAGATTATGCACAGGCACTGCTGAAATCCAAACGCCATTTTGTTCAGCATTCTATTGATGCACGGGTCCGGTATGAGCCGGGAGCAGAACAATATGCGGATGCACTGGCAGACGATTTAAGTGACGCCGTCTCCCGGGTGGAGGAGATTCATGGCGTTCCATTCAAAAAAGTGTTTACGGTGTACATGTGTGCGACCCAGGCAAGTCTCAACGAATATGTGGCAAATCCACTTCATTTTCCCGTCAGAGGTACGGTCCCGTTTGGGAATGTGTTGATTGCGCCATCCGCATTTCACTGGCACGGAGAAGATACCCACAAAGGGACGCTGCGGCATGAACTGTCTCATTTACTTCTGAAACAATATCTAGGGGAGATCAAAAACCGAACGATCATCCCCGTGTGGTTCAGTGAAGGTCTGGCGGACGTGGCGTGTGAGTGTGCGGGAGAGGGGATATCCGATGAAACTGCCAACCGAGCGATCATGGCAGGGCGGCGGTTTATCCCGGACACAAAAAACAGTTTATTCAAGATAAAGCGGGCGTCTGATTATGGCGTGGATTACCCCATGTTCCATAGACAGTCTCACCTGCTGGTGGCATTTATGCGGGATACCTATGGATTGGCATTTCAGGCATTATTGGCAGATATCCATTCTGGTACGTCATTTGATCGTGCTTGTGGCGAACACCTGAACGTATCCCCTGATACACTGTGGGAGGCATATATCGCCAATATCAGTCAGGTGAATTAAAGTTTGACCAAATTAAAATAATGAGAAACATTTGCGCTCAAATAGTGTGACAGAGTGCTTAACAATTATGGAGAACAGATGAGAACTGCAAATCCTGCTCTGAGCGATAAAACATTTAAAGACTATTCCGGTTATTCAGACGCTTCCGGAGTGATGACCATTAATGGTACAGTTAATAAAACATTTCTAATGCTGGTACTGGCGTTATTCCCAGCTGGCTGGATATGGAGTCAGTATTTTAACAGCGGAAATATAGCGGTGGTCTTACCCTGGCTGGTGGTGGGCGGTATTGGTGGATTCATCGTAGCAATGATCACCATCTTTAAAAAACAATGGGCGATGGTCACAGCCCCAGCTTATGCCATTCTGGAGGGCTTTGTATTGGGTGGCGTATCCGCAATATTCGAATCACAATATCCCGGCATCGTTGTTCAGGCGGTATCCCTCACCCTTTTCATCCTATTGAGTTTGCTTTTTGCTTATAAATCCCGCTTGATAAAAGTGACGGATAACTTTCGTCTTGGTGTTGTGGCTGCCACAGGTGGGATTGCGTTGGTGTATTTTGCATCGTTCATTCTGGGATTTTTCGGAATACACATACCGATGATCCATTCCAACGGATTGTTCGGTATCGGGTTTAGTATTTTTGTGGTGATCATCGCTTCCATGAACCTGGTACTGGATTTCGATTTCATTGAAAAAGGGGCAGCCTCCGGAGCGCCCAAATTTATGGAATGGTACGCTGCATTCGGACTTATGGTGACACTCATCTGGCTATACCTGGAGATTCTCCGCCTTTTGGCCAAACTTCGGAGCAGACGGTAAATTTTGCGATCCGATGTCACGGGAGAATCAACTGATTTTCTGACGGATATATGAATGCGAACATCCTTCGGGAGTCGTAAATTTCATGCCATTTTAGAATAAGGAAATAAAGAATTCATGAGCTTTCAAAAGAAATTTGCAATTGTAATTGGTGTTTTTGCAGTATTGGTCATTACCTGGATCTCCATAGAGTTTGAATCCGGTGAAGTGCCCTTCATCTCCGTTGGCGAATTGATAGAAAACCACGATCAGTTTACCCAATCCCGGTTTCGCATGGGCGGGAATGTTGAAGAAGGTTCCATATCCTATTCCGAAGATAAACTGACGGTAGATTTTGTTCTTCGACAAGGGGAAGACTTATTGCCAGTGACCTATATAAGTGCCGAAATCCCAGACTTATTTAAAGATGATGCAGAAGTTATTGTTGAAGGAAAATACCTTGACGGCGTTTTTCAGGCAGACAATCTAATGACAAAATGTGCTTCCCGATATGATGAAGAAGCCAATTACCAACCTCTCACAGAAGGATAGCTAATGTACGCCCTCCTCGGAAACTCACTCCTGACGATCTCTTTCATTTTCACAATTTACGGTCTCATTGCCACTCTTCTGAACATCAGGAACAAAGACGACCGGTTTTTACGATCAGCTAAGGTAGCATTTATTTCATCTTCGGCGATGATCCTCGGATCGGCACTGGCGCTGATCCATGAATTAATGGTCAGCAATTTTGACATTGAATATGTGGCAAAATACACCAGCGCTGAAACTCCCGCCATGTTTAAATTTTCAGGATTATGGGCGGGGATGGAAGGCTCACTGTTGTTCTGGCTGGCCATCCTGTCGCTGTATTTTATATTTGTCATTCTTCAAAACCGCACGCGCCATCCAAAACTCATGCCCTGGGTGATTTTCACTTTGGGAGTGATCCAGATTTTCTTTCTCGTAATGTCTAACTTTTTTGAAAATCCGTTTACACTCATCCCCGACGGCATGATTGTGACCGGCCGTGGATTGAATCCTCTACTTCAACACTGGGCGATGTTGATACATCCACCATTATTGTACTTGGGATTCATCGGTTTTTCGATACCGTTTGCCTTTGCCATGTCCGCCATCATCACCAAGAATCTGGATGCAGTGTGGATTCAGACTACCCGCAGATGGACGCTGGTCACCTGGATATTGTTGACTCTCGCTGTTGTCCTGGGTGGGAAATGGGCATATGTAGAATTGGGCTGGGGTGGTTACTGGGCATGGGATCCGGTTGAAAATGCATCTCTGCTCCCGTGGCTCACCGGTACGGCCTACCTGCATTCTGTATTGATCCAGGAAAAGAAAAATATGCTCCGGCTCTGGAATATGATCCTGATCATGCTCACCTTTGCCCTGACGATTTTTGGTACATATTTGACCCGAAGTGGTATTGTCTCCTCCGTCCACGCATTTGGTGCCACTAATCTGGGAATCTGGTTTTTTGGTTTCCTCGTTCTCATCCTTTCTGTGAGTATCTTTTTACTGATCCTGCGAAGAAAAGATTTAAAATCAGATAACCGCCTTGAGTCATTTGTAAGCCGTGAAAGCGGATTTTTGTTTAATAACATGCTGTTTGTTGCCATGATGCTGGCGGTGTTATGGGGAACCATGTACCCCGTTTTTTCAGAAGCGGTAAGCGGATACAAAATTACTGTGGGTTCTCCCTATTTCAATCGGATCATGGTCCCATTGGGACTGATCCTGCTGGCACTTACCGGTATTGGTCCATTACTGGCGTGGCGAAAGACATCTCCCCGAAGTTTACGACGAAACTTTTTATGGCCTGTAGTCACCGGATTGGTCGCAGCGGCTCTATGGGGCGTACTCTATGATGTAAAGCTTATCTATCCATTACTTTCTGCAGCGCTGATCGTGTTTGTTATGGCCACCATTTCCATGGAATTCTACCGCGGTGTAAAAGCCAGAAAGCGAATCACGGGAGAGAATATTTTCAAGGCCTTCTTTTCTATGATCGACAAAAATCGGAGTAGATACGGCGGGTATGTGGTCCATGTGGGGATCGTCATGATGTTTGCCGGATTTACTGGAAAAGCATTTGATAAGGAAGCCGATTTGTCCATGATGCCGGGAGAAGTACGGACTCTACGAAATTATGAAATTGTGTACCAGGATTATTGGTTTGAATCATCTGAAACAAACCCGGGAACGAGATCAAATCATGTGGCAAAGGTGGTCTCGCTTGATATCAATAAAGACGGTTCTCATTTCGATGATATGAAACCCGAAAAAAGATTCTACACAGATCAAGACAACCAGCCCCATTCGAATGTGGCGGTAAAAACCACACTGAATGAAGATTTTTATGTGGTCTTGGGAGATGTTGATCTGGATACTGGCAGAGCCACGCTGAAGGTCCGCATTAACTCCATGGTGACCTGGGTGTGGCTGGGAACACTGGTACTGTTACTGGGTACTCTGATCAGCATAAATATCGAAGAATTTTTCAGAAGAAAAACGCGGTAACCGGATTATGAAAATCATTCGGATGAATCCAATTGGAGAAAATCATGAACAATAGAAAATCGATAATCAGTTTGATCACCGTGTTAATGATCACATTATTCACTGGAACTGCAATGGGTCAGTTCAAAACCGATCGACAAAAGGAGTTGGAGAGTATCTTGATGGCACCCTGTTGTGGTAGTGGAACTATGGCAGAACACGATGATAATCAAGCTACGCTGAATATGAAAATGATCATGAATGCCCTTACATCGGATAATTTTGACAAAAATGAAATCCTTTCTTTGGTGGAGAGAACCTATAGTAATTCAGGGATCTACCGCTTGGGATTTTCACCCGCGCAGAAACCCGTGAGAGAGATCATTAAATACACTGAAAAAACCGTACATCCCGGTATGACTATGGATGAGATCGTTGACTATTTTTCCTGGGTGCACGATGGTAAAATACGATCCATGCCCAAACACAGCGGTATCGGTCAGCTTGCATGGAAAATGCCCGCATTTCTATTGATTATGGGAACCATATTGATCTCGTTGGTCATCCAGTCTTATATCAAAAAACCCATCGTAATGCAATCGGTGGGAGCAAGCGCTGCTGAAAAGTCCGAACTGGAGAAAAGAATTGAAAAGGAAATGAAGGATCTAAACATATGATCGGCCCTATAATTTTATTCGTTTTATTTGTGATCTCCACTTATTTCGTGGTGAAACCATTTCTATCTACATCAACCGGGGTAACGAATCCGGTTCAGGACAATACTCCAAAACCAGAAGAATTACAGAAAATATCATTGCTGAAGCAAATCCGTGAAGTTGAATTCGAGCGAGAAATGGGAATCACCGTTGAAGAAGATTTTCAACGTATTCGCAGCGAACTGGTTGAGCAAGTAGGCGGTTTGCTTAAAAGACAAGGGAAGTCTGCCAAAAAGGGATCGAAGTCCCTGTCTGGAACAACGACCTGTAGACATTGCCATAAATCAGTTTCGCCAGATGATAAATTCTGTGGGCATTGTGGCAAATCACTGGACAAAACGCGATGTGGAACCTGCGGAATCACCGTCGTACCGGAGGCGAAATTCTGTTCGGGGTGTGGCGCAAAACAGGTATAATTCCTTGTCGTCTGAAATTCGGACTTCCGATTCTGTGATCCTGTCTGTTCAACATGTGGCAAAATCGTTTCACCACAAAAAAATTCTGAAAGATGTTTCTTTTCAACTTTCGGGAGCATCTGCATCTGTTCTGATCGGCCCCAATGGTGTGGGGAAAACCACGCTTCTGAAAACACTGGCCGGTGTCATGCGGCCGGACTCCGGAGAAGCACATCTGGTGAGTCTCCCCCTGTTTACCGAAAACTTCTCACATAGAAAACATCTAATCTACTGGTCCCATCAATCCTTGTTTTACCCTGCATTTTCAGGGATGGAGAATATTCGATTTTTCTTGTCGCTCCGAAATCAAAGCATTCATGACCAGAAAATTATTGAGCAGTTGGATTACTTTGGATTACTCCCACAGATCAATGATCCGGTTCGGATTTATAGTGCTGGCATGTTACAACGTCTCACTATGATCAAAATGATCCTTTCGGATTGGAAGTTGGCATTAATGGATGAGCCTACCTCTGCGTTGGACGTAGACGGATTAGATCATCTAAACCACCTGATGAAACAATGGAAAGAAGATGGACGCGCTCTGCTGTTCTCAACTCACGACATTGGGTGGGCTGAATCCTGGGCAGATACCGCGTTGTGCATTCGGAACGGTGTCATTGAGCAGGAAATTTCCTCTCCCAAATTTCAAGACATGCATCACTTTCTAAGTGAGAAACGATGACCCTACTCCATTTGATTAAAAAAGAAATTCGTCAGGAGATCCGGGCAAAGGAATCGATCATTTCCATGGTGGTTTTCGGTACTTCTGTCATCCTACTTTTCTCATTTGCATTTAATGCCACCCCTGCAGAATTCAGTCGGTTTTTACCGGGTCTCATGTGGATGACATTCCTGTTCGTTTCGGTTCTGGGATTACTTAGAAGTTTTTCCGCCGAAAAAGAGATGGACGCCTATGCAGCATTACTTTCATCGCCCGTTGACAGGGGCAGTATTTATCTTGGGAAACTGTTCGCATTTTGGATATTCCTGTTGTTCGCTCAGCTCTTCACGATGCCTCTATTTGCACTCTTCCTCAATTTGAATATTTCAGCTCATTTCTTCACATTTATGGTTCTGGTTTTGGTGACAGACTGGGCAATCGCAGCTGTGGGCATTATGATATCCGGGATGGGTTTACGTACGCGGATGGGAGAAGTTTTGGTGCCTGTCCTTATGTTTCCATTATTATCGCCTGTTTTGATTTCAGCCACGAAGGTGACACACACCATTGTCAGCGGATCAACCCTCGCGGGCACGAATTTCTGGATGATGATCCTTTTCACGTTTGCCGTCGTGTTTACTGCGACGGGATATTTAACTTTTGGCGCAATTTCGGAGGAATAATGACATATTTCAGCAAAAAAGGAAACGTCCTGCTGGCTATAATTACACTGGTACTGGTTTTGATCGGACTGTGGGCAATCATATTTGTAGCACCCATGATTCCTCAACAGGAATGGGCACAGCGCATCTTTTATTACCATGTTCCTCTGGCGTGGAACGCTTTTCTGGGGTATATGGGTGTTCTTGTTTTCAGTATCATTTATCTAGTGACCCGGAAATCTAAATGGGATATTTACGCATTGTCCGCAGCAGAAGTCGGTACTGTATTCTGTCTTCTGATATTGATCACTGGTCCCATTTGGGCAAAACCCATCTGGGGAAAAGCCTGGACTTGGGAACCCAGACTCACCACAACGCTGATTCTGTTTTTATTGTATGTGGGATATTTCATGATCCGTGAATTTGGCGGACCCTATGAACGCTCAAGTCGGTATGCTGCAGTGCTGGGTATTTTGGCGGCCATCGATATTCCGCTCATTTATTTTGCGGTGGATTTTTGGGCACCGGCTGTACAGTCACATCCTCAAAGAGATATGTCTGCCCATTCATCCATGGTTCTAAAAATCTTCTTCTTTTCTTTGTTTACCTATACCCTGATCCTGATCAACATGTTTAGATATCGAGTACATGTTGGCAAACTTGAACTGCAAAAACTGGAGGAATCTCATGTTTAAAGGCTATTTTATCGCTGTGATCATTTCTGTTTGGGTGGTCATCTTAGCGTACTTGGGATACATCCGGATAAAGGAAAAGAAAGTTCAATCCAAAGGCAACTAAAATCAGATAAACCTGATTTAATCCTACGCGCAAGCCACTCGGCACATTGCCGACAAATATCTTTTTCTTAATAATTACTCCAAATATTATACAATCAGTTCAACCTGACAAAACTCTCCATCGAACAATTACTCTAAACATAATTATACCGGTTGATACACTGTAACGGCCTTTTATTTATGACATTTTCATAACACGGTGTAAATTATCTAACTTTCAAATTATAAAAATGGAAATAGATATTCGTGTCAGATAAGCAGAAACTTTTTTTGTTAGCTGTTATTATGGGAGTAGTCACAGTATTGGTAACGGCCTTTACATTTTCCCACATGTACCGAGTTGCCGTTGTCGAAGAGCTGGGTGAATTGCAGGAATCTGCGATGATGCAGGCACGTTTAATTGAAGCAATCTCTCGATTTGATGCAAACTATATTCCTGATTATCCACTTGGTGCACGTGAAGCTACTTTATCACAAATTAAAGAAGCTCACCTGAATTATGATGCTTTTGGTAAAAGCCGTGAATTTGTAGCCGCGATTCTTGATGGAGATACAATCCGATTTATAATTAGCCATAAACAGATTAGACTTGAAAAGCCCATGGCCATCTCAATCAATTCACAGCTCGCAAAACCCATGCACCTGGCATTACAAGGATTATCAGGAACGATAATCAGTAACGATTATGATGGAAACAAAGTGCTAGCCGCGTATGAACCTGTAGAATTCCTGGATATTGGAATTGTTATACAAGTTGACCAAGCTGAATTCCGCCGACCGTTTATCCGATCAGGTATTTTAATCAGTACCATCTCTCTCATCATTATACTGGCAGCGGCATTTTTTTTCAGAAAAGTTTCATCGCCGATTATACACCGTCTAAAATCCTATTCTGAAAACCTTGAACAACTGGTGGAACGGCGTACGACGGAATTAACTGCCAGTGAACAAAAATTCCGAGGCATATTTGAAAACGCACCGATCCCAAGTTTCACTATAAACTTAGAAGGCAAGATTCTTGATATCAATACGGCAGGTGCCTATCTGATGCAAATTGAGCAAGAAGAAATACGATCAGGCCAGACAAATATCACTTCAATATTATCTTCGACCCAATGGGAAGTGATTAAAGCGCAGATAAAAAATACTGGTATTTTGAATAATTATCAACTGGACATTAAACAATTGGATTCCATATCTATCCCCTGCGATGTCTCTGCATCGTCTCTAGAACAAACAGATAGTGGTCTTCAAACGTACCTGCTCATTATACGTGATCTGACCGATGAGATCGATTACTCTGAGCTGAAATGGAAAAATGAGGTTCTTGATAAATTAAAAATGGCTTTCTATGAATTGACCATGGAATGCGGAAAGAAAAACCCTGATGATCTGGATATTACGGGGTGTGTTAAAAATTTATCCAAATTATGCTATGGGATTGTACCCATGCGAGCTATCGCCTTTTTTATATTCGACGAAAAAACCGACCAATTTTTGAATACCGGACTTTTTACCAACGAAATCGATTTGCAGACCTTGAAATCAGCCTTTCCGGGATTTTCGGGTAGTATGCATTTTTCTGTTAGCCATAACCCCATTATGGAAAAAGCGATTCACGGCAAAGATATTCAGTATGTCGAAAGCTTTGAATTCATGGGGCATAATCCAAATATTCAAAAACACCGTAGTGTTTACCAGAACTGCCAAGTTGCATTGATCCCTATACAACCTCATGGTGAGACCTGGGGGTTGATGTGTGTGGTATCTGAAAAGTATATGCCCGTGGAAAGTTTATTCGATGATATCCGTTATCAAGTTGAAATGACTGTCCAGTATCTTCACGGCATCTTGACGCGAAATACGGATCAACGAAAAATTGAGGAGCTGGCAAGTTTTCCGTTGAACAATCCCACACCTATTATTGCGTGTGACTTGCAAGGAAATATCACATATTCCAATAACGCATGTTTAAAAACGCTGGAAGCCTGTCAATTAAATTCGGATAACTATTATGAACTGCTTCCCAAAAATTATATAACGGATGCAATGGAAAAATTCAAAACAGGTTCCACCCGATGTCACTTCGAAATCTCTGTCGGAGATAGTCATTTTCTCTGGTCGGCAAATATCGTTCCGTCTATTTTTCAAATCCATTTTTACGCAACTGATGTCACCGAATTAAAACAGACGCAGGTTTCCTTAATTTCCGCAAAAAATAAAGCTGAGACCGCAAATCGATTAAAGTCCCATTTTCTTCAGAATATTTCCCACGAAATCAGGACACCACTTAACGCCATTATTGGGTATTCTGATCTCATCGCAACCGTAGGCGCTGAAAAGCTGAATGAAGATGAGTTATTTTTTGTTCATGCAATACAGAGCGGTGGTGATCGTCTATTGCGAACGATGCACGAAATCCTGGATATTTCTACAATCACCGCCGGTGCATATGAACCACACTTTCAGATATTTGATATTCGAGATCTGTTAACGAAAATCGAAATGCAGTTTACAAAACTGGCGGATGAAAAATTCCTTGCATTCTCCTTAACGTGCACCGCGACTCATATGATGGTAAATTACGATTTCAACAGCCTGTTTTTTGCCACTAGCAATCTAGTGGATAATGCCATCAAATATACGGAAAAGGGTTCGGTGAATCTGAATATCATTGAAGTTAAGGATAAGTTGATCTTATCTGTGATTGACACAGGACTGGGTATAGATGAGGAGTATATGGGTATTATGTATGATCCATTTACTCAGGAAAGCGAAGGTATTAGTAAGAAATTTCAAGGCGTAGGACTTGGACTTTCAATCGCAAAGCAGTATCTGGATGTCAACACAATCCCCGTTTCTGCTGAAAGCAAAATTGGCAAGGGGACTACCTTTCAACTCACATTAAAGTGGGTTGATAATCTGGGAATCAGCTAATTTCTTTTACAGTACAAAACGCAATTTTTGTTTTTCATATTAAAATGAAATCACCGGGGAATTATAGATAGATAATATGGATTGCGGTACCAGAACAACCTTTTGTATCGCTTGCCCACTCATAGTATTCGATCTAACCTTCCCGGGAATTGATCAGCGAAAGCGTAAATTCGTTATGTTGTCTGTCTTATAAAATAGAGGAAAAAGAATGCCGTTACAAATCCAACTAATAGTCTGGATTTTATTGCTGTCAACAGTAATCAACATCAGCCTGGCAATATATCTCTGGAAAAAGCGAAATATTTTAATCGCCAGGTATCTGTTTTACCTCCTATTAGCCGTTGCAATTTGGACATTTTCAGCCATTTTCGAAACAATTGTCACCACAGCCGAATTAAAGTTACTATGGACGCAAATTTCGTCCATAGGTATGATCAGTTTACCGGTTATCTATTTTTTATTCGCCATGGCATATGGTCAACGATTTAGGTTTTTAAATAAAAAATCCATCATTTCTATTTCCTTCCTACCGGCATTATCGTTTATTGCCATTTGGACAAATTCCTTTCATCATTTGTACTATACGCATATTGTCGTGGATTCTCTGACCAATATTGCCACATACCATCATGGTCCCGGGTTCTGGATTCATACTATCTATTCTTATGGACTTTTACTTTTAGGTATTAGTGTTTTTGCGAGAAGTCTATTACGGCACAAATCACTTTTTAGACCCCAGATTATTTTAATGCTTTCCAGTGCTATTCTACCGTTGGCAGGCAATGTTTTTTATATATTCGATAAAACGCCTATCCCAGGTCTTGAGTGGACACCTATTTTCTTTACCTTTTCGGGATTGTTTATCACATGGGGAATTTTTAAATACAATCTATTGGATCTCATTCCCACAGCCCGTCACCGGTTGATTGAATCCATGCCCAGCGGAATCATGGTGGTGGATAAGCATCATTACGTGGTTGATGTCAATCCGGGGATGGAAAGAATTATTGGTTTGTCGGCTGGACAGATGTTGGGCAGGTCATTGGCTTCACTTCAGGGACAACTAGCAGGATTATGTACCTATCTAACCCAAGAACAACCGCTTCGTCGTGAAATTCAGTTAACAAAAAATGGTAATAGCGTTTACTATCATTTGGAAATTACCCCGTTGACCGATTTGAAAAACGAATTTCAAGGCACCCTCGCTCTGTTGACAGACATCACCGAAAAGAAACTTCTAGCTGGCAAGCTCAAAGATACTGAAAAACTGTATCAAATCATCACCGAGACGGCTCAGGATGGTATTGTGACGATTAATAACGATAGCATCGTCATTTCAGCAAACAAAGCCGCATGCAATATTTTTGGCTACACGTCTTCAGAGCTACTCGGACAATCACTCACGCTTCTCATGCCAAAAGAGAGTATCGATAAACATAATCAGTCCATAAATCGATTCATCAAAACCGGCAATCGCAATATTAACTGGAACAGCCATGAGTTTACCGGTAAACATAAAAACGGGCAAAATGTTTGTTTGGACGTGTCGTTCAGCCATTTTACTATGGATGGCGATCATTTCTTTACAGGGGTCCTTAAGGACATCACGTTAAAGAAAGAAGCTGAACGTGATGCACAAAAATTACATGAACTGAATGAAAGTATCATTAATTCTTCCCCCCTGGGTATTCTGACCATCGGAGGGAATGGGCAAGTGACCAGCGCAAATCCTGCGTTTTTAGGCATTGTTGGTAGCCCGGGAATTGACAAAACAACAGGACTGAAAATCGATATGGAATCCATCCAAAACGTTGGGATTTATGACATATTAAGAAAAGGGGTTGAACAGGGAGAAACGTTTTATATTAAACGATTAAAATATACTTCAAAGTGGGGAAAAGATTTGTTCCTCAATGTTCGTGGGGTTCCTTTGACGCTAGATGGTTCGAGAAACCTGGGAATGGTGGCAATCGTTGAAAATATTACAGAATCCGTAAAACTTCAGGAAGATTATAACTTGCTGTCAGAGGTCGTGACTACCAGCCCTGTACGCATAGTGATCACGAATAAAAATGGTGTCATTGAATATGTGAACCAGGCATTTGAAAACGTTACAGGATATTTGAAACATGAAGTCATTGGAAAATCTCCCAAAATCCTCAAATCAGGGGTGCACACCAAGGAGTTCTATAAGGACATGTGGGACACGATAATATTAGGAAAATCGTGGACTAACCGAATTCTCAACCGAAAAAAGAATGGAGATCTTTTTTGGGAAGAATCAACCATTTCATCCATAAGAAATGAACAACAGGAAATTGTCCATTTTGTACAGGTGGCTACAGATATCACAGCGCAAAAACATATAGAAGATGATCTAAATGTGTCAAGAGATATGTTGAAAGCGCTATCCGATGCTACATTTGAATCCATATTTTTATCTGAACAAGGGAAGTGCCTGGGGCAGAATAATACTGCTGAACGGATGTTTGGATACACTTCGAATGAAGCAATTGGTAAGATGAGCGTTGAGTGGTTTGTTGAAAAGGATCGCGATATCGTGATACAGAACATGATGAGCGGATATGAAAAACCCTATGAAGTAGGCGCTTTGAGAAAAGACGGCTCAACTTTCCCATGTGAAATTCAGGGCAGAATGATCGATTTTCATGGCCGATCAGTCAGAGTAACCGCCTTGAGGAATATCACGCGAAGAAATGAAGCTTTTGAAAAAATTATCGAACAGGGTGAATCCCTTAGAATATTATCCAACGAGCTGGTCAATGCTCATGACACAGAACGAAGAACGTTGGCGCGAGAACTTCACGATGAGTTTGGTCAGACACTCACAGCAACCCTGCTGAACATTGAGCAGATTATGGATAGCCTAAGTTCTAATGACTTGCCGGATGTTCAAATAGCTCTAACCGAATCTCATGACATGATCAATCATATGAATGATCAAATGCATGAACTTACGTTGAGACTTCATCCCATGATGCTTGATGAACTGGGATTGATACCCACAATGAGCTGGTATTTGAAGCAATATTCTGAACGCACAAGCATTAAAATAAAGCAGGACATCCAAAAACTGGATAAGCGTTACCCGGAAAAAATAGAAAGTGTTCTTTTTCGAATTCTTCAAGAGGCGCTGAACAATGCTGCTAAATATTCAAATGCAACTGAAATTAATGTAGAGCTAAAAAAAGAAGAAAATACAGTTATCCTGACCATACAGGACAATGGTATCGGATTTAATCCAGATGAGATATATAATCAGCCTAAATCCCACCAGCAAATGGGACTCAGGGGAATGAAAGAACGCGTCACTTATTTAGAGGGGAGCTTCACCCTGAGCTCAAAACCAAACAAAGGTACGAAAATCATCACCATATTACCGTTGGGTGAAAAATCATGAGTAAGATTAGCGTCCTTTTAGTAGATGACCATGATATTCTCCGAAAAGGCATAAAAGCTATTTTGGAAAAAGAATCGGACATAACAGTTGTGGGTGAAGCATCTGATGGTATCGATGCCGTGAAACAAGCAGAAGCGAAAAAACCTGATCTGGTACTCATGGATATATCCATGCCACTTCTCAACGGACTGCAGGCAACGATACGAATAAAACATGCATTACCAGATACGAAGATAATCATCCTCAGCCGTCATCGTACAAGAGAGTATGTTTATAAAGCATTAAAAGCAGGCGCCAGTGGATATCTCATCAAAAAATCCGCATTCACCGATCTCATTTCCGCAATTCAGGCAGTGTGTCAGAATAAACGATATTTAAGTCCGGATGTATCTGAACTCCTGATTGATGGATTTTTGGGTAGTCATAAATCTGTCGGTGATCTGAGTGCTGGAGATGAGTTAACCGATCGGGAGCAAGAAATCCTTCAACTCATCGCAGAAGGGATGAGCACGAATGATATTGCAAATCATCTGCACATCAGTTTGAATACAGTTGCCACCCACCGGACTCATATCATGAATAAACTTGACATCCACACAACCGCAAAATTGATTCGATATGCCATCGAAAACGGCATTATCGAATAAATCCAGACCGTTATCACCCGTTCCCCGTAATAAAATCACCTAATTTCATTATAAATATCACCTGCGCAGATGTGTACGTGGAAAAGATTCTTCATGTAATATATCCAAAGCACAGGGAACTAGATTATGATAATTAAAACACTCATTGCAGATGATAGTCAAATTTTCAGAAAAAAAGTCATTGACGTCCTGAAAAAATATACTGATATTCAGATTCTGGGTGAGGCAGAAACAGGCGAGGAAGCTGTCAACAAAGCTTTAACATTGAAACCCGATCTGATCATTATGGATGTTCGCATGCCTGATATGGATGGGATTATTGCCACAAATACCATCAAAAATAAATATCCTGAAATAAAAATAATCATGGCAAGTATTCATGATTTAGCTGAATATCGAGCAGCGGCAAAAAAAAGTGGTGCAGATGCATATGTACTTAAACGATCCATTTTTCACCATCTGTACACTGAAATCAAAAACGTTTTTAATCTTGCATGAAAGTCGATTAGAATTTCATCAAAACCAGAATAATCGGTGTCAATTTAGCATCATAACAATATTTGAAGAAACAAATACAGAAAGTAAGTCCGATTGTGGACCTTATATCGAAAGGGTGATATAATGATTTTAAGAACAGTAATTGCAGACGACAGTGAAAATTTCAGACTGTTAATAGAAAAAGTGTTGGAGAGAATAAAAGAGGTAGAATTGATTGGCCTCGCCAGTGATGGAGAAGAGGCCGTTGCGATGGTGGATTCATTAAAACCAGATCTACTTCTCCTGGACATCCGCATGCCGAAAATGGACGGAATAAAAACCCTTGAAGCAATCAGAAAGGACCATCCTCAAATGAAAGTGATTATGGTCACGAATTATGAAATGACTGAGTACCATCTTGCTACTGAAGAGAAAGGCGCAGATGGTTTTGTTCTTAAAAAAAATCTGTTTCGTGAATTGGTACCAATGATTAAATCGATATGCAATAATTAGGATCAATTCTACCACAAGGATTCAAATTCTAATCTTGTACAGCTTATAAAATAGGTTATCAATTGAAAAGAAAATATCAAATAATCTACCTGTTATCACTAATCACAACCATTGCGATGGCAAGTGCAATTATTTTATTACCAATTTTTGTCGAATCACACTGGATTTCTCCATCTATCCATTCTACGGTAGAGTCAATGGGAGTTTTCATTATGATTTTTCTATCCTTTATCTTGGTGAGCCAGTTTAATAAGGATAAAAAACTGTGGAGGATCACCGTTGCTATCGGACTGTCAGGCATGGGAGTGCTGGAGGGATTCCACTCAATTAGCATTCTTGGGAATCACTTCGTGCTGTTGCACCTTCTGGCCGTTTTTGGGGGGAGTTGCTGGTTTGCAGCTACATCGTCAGATAAACAAGCACGCAACATAATAAAATTTAATCAAATCTATTGGATTAATTTTATAGGCCTTACGGTGCTGGGTATAATTATAATAGTATTCAGAGAATTCATCCCAATAATGCAAATCGATGGAAAATTTACAAATCTTGCCAATCTGATCAGCATTTTATCCAGCTTTTTTTATCTAATTGCTGCTTACAATTTTTATACAATGTTCATCATTAATAAAAATATAGAATTATACATTCTTTCACTTTCGTCCCTTTTGTTTACCATTGCTTCCGTTGCATTTATGAGTTCTCATGTGTGGAGCACAGGATGGTGGTTTTGGCATTTTATACGATTAGCTTCATTCATTGCTTTGGGTTCTATTATATTATTGAAATACAAGCAATCAAACGATGATCTATTAAAATCAGAATCCCGTATCAAATCAAACCAACAATATTTCCATTTGCTCATTAACTCTACTGCTGAAGGAATTTATGGATTGGATTTAAATGGAAACTTCACATTTTGTAATCGGGCGGGAATCAAAATGTTCGGATACAATAATGAAAAGGAGATACTGGATAAGAATATGCACGATCTCGTTCATAGCAATTCCTTAGATGGTTCTCATCTCCAAGTATTAGACTGCAAAATATGCATAGCAATTCGCGAAGGACAGGAAATCCATTTGACCGAGAAGTTCTGTAGAAAAGATAATACTAGTTTTGATGCCGAATACTGGGCATACCCCATACTTATCGACAATGAAAGAACCGGATCAGTCGTGACATTTTTTGATATCACAGAGAGAAATTTGACAGAAAGCTTGTTGAAAAAAAATCAAGAAAAATTTCAAGATCTTATTGAAAGATCTTCCGACGGTATTTACGTTCTACAGAACAACAAATTTGTTTTTATTAATCCTATGTTTACCAAAATTATGGGGTATCAACTGGAAGACATCAGTGGTGAAGATTTTGAGCTTGAGCAGATTCTACCGGATGAAGGCATGCAAGTAATTAAAGAGCGGGAAGAAAAAATGAGGATGGGAGAAAAACTCTCCAATCGGTATGGATTTAAAAGTTATAGACAAAACCATGAAATTGTTGATATCAACGTAAGCATTAGCAATATTGATTGGGAAGGACAGCCGGCAATATTGGGAATGATTCAAGATGAATCAGAACGGATAAAATATCAGAACGAACTCGTCGAAGCGTTGAATAAAGCAGAGGAAAGTCAACGATTGAAATCATTTTTTCTGTCTAATATCTCTCATGAGTTAAGAACTCCACTGAATGCAATTGTTGGGTTCTCCGACCTTATCAGGCAGGAAACACACCATATGCTGGATGAGTCCATGAGGGAATTCTTTGATATCATTGAACAGAGTAGCAATCGACTGATGAATACGGTTCACAATATTCTCAATATTTCATTGTTGGAAACCGGCGAAATTGACTTCGTTCCAAAACAAGTTAATTTAGTGAGCATTATTGAGAGAACAATCAAAATGGTTAAATTGGATGCGGAGCGAAAGCAAATAGGAATCATATATGAAAATCGATTGAATAGTATTCCGATCATCGCTGATGAAAATTTGCTCTTTAATGCTTTGACAAATCTAGTGGACAATGCAATAAAATACACTAAAAAAGGATGTGTATCTGTTGTGCTGGAAAAAAACAGTGATTTTCTCCATCTGACCATTGCCGATACGGGCATTGGAATGTCCGAGGAATATATGGCAAAACTTTATGGCGTTTTTTCTCAGGAAAGTCAAGGGTTCAATAAAAAGTACCAGGGGATTGGCCTGGGATTAGCGATCGCAAAACGAGCTCTTGATCTTCATAATGTGGACGTATCTGTTGAAAGCGAAAAAGGCGTGGGTACGACCTTTACTTTATCGTTTCTCCTTACTGGTAGTGAAAAAGGGGCACAGGCATGAGTTGTATTTCCTTTTCTCAAACTTGTGCCCCCATTTTTATTCAATCAGCATTGCTGATAAAATCAGGCGCTAATTGATTAAAAGTTTCTATCGCTTCTACTCAGATTTCCTTTCACATGGATACAAGCTGGCGATAAGAAGTGCACCACCGGCCAAAGCAATATCCTTCAATAAGCTTACCATCGCCATCATATCGCCTCCAATAACTGCAGGAAGATGAATCGTCAATACAAAGATCAACATCAAAGCAGCTAATAGTTTAGATGCTAAATGCGTATACTTCTGGATGATGATACTGACTCCGGCTAATATAAGGGCAAGACCGGTAAGATAGACCCAAAATACCCCACCCGGGATGAATGATGGAACCATCCCACTCATATCTCCGGCACCCATGAAATGCATAATACCGAATATGATAAATGGAACGGCAAATACAATTCTCGCGACATTTTGACATTTTGTCATTGATTACTCTCCTTTTTTTTTGTTTCACAATGTTTTCCAAGATTTTCACAATAATCTGAAAAGACCCTCTGTTCATTTTCAGAAAGAATACTGAATGCGGACACAATATTTTTCACGTGTTTTTCCAATAATCTTTTAACAAGTATTTGGCCCTGTTTTGTAAGATGTATCAGATGGTATCGTCGGTCACCTGGATTACTTTTACGCTGAACAAATCCTGCTTTTTCAAGATTATCAACGACCAGAGTAATATTTCCGGGAGAACACAACATTTTTTGACTGATGGTTTTTTGGGGCAAAGGTCCCAGATGGAGGAGCATTTCCATGGTTCCGAATTGCGTTATGGTGATTCCCGAGTTTTCCAGTGATTGATTTATATAATTCTGAATTGAATTGGACGCTCTCTTCATTTTAATCCAGGCATTGAGAGCCAGGATTTCAGATTCAGATCCTTGATATTTTGTACCCATTTGCACCCATCGATAATAATAATTTAATATTGAACTATTGCAATTTAAACAGTGAAACATATCCTTCACAATAAGAATCTATCCCGTGAAAAGGCGAATAAACCATGTGGGAAATTGCAATTTCCCACGAACTGGAGCTATGCTATATCATCCATTAATGGTGGTTGTCTGATCAACTCCGGTATTTTTGTGAATAGCTGGCTCTGCCTAAATTTTAGATGGATGAATTATCGATTTACACACAGATAAGCATTGGAATAAACATATGTCCGGTCTACAGAAAAAATTAGTGGTCGTTGGGGATTTTGCCTGGGACGTCTTGATCCGAACCAATCAGAAGCTCCACGCAGGGGGCGATACATTTGGTGAAGTGATGTTGGCGCCGGGTGGCAGTGCAGCCAATGTGGCGGTTTGGGCATCAAGATGTGGAATGCCAACCGCGTTCATCGGGAAGATCGGCCGGGATCGGTTTGGTGAACTGGCCATCAACGATCTACTTCGGGAAAATGTGCAATTTGATCCCATTCAAACAGATGAACACCGAACCGCCAGTGTTGCTGTATGGATTGATCATATAGGTCAGCGATCAATGGTATCCGGTCAGGGAGCAGACTTCTATTTATTGCCATCAGAACTTCCGATAGACATAGTCAAAGATGCCAGGCATCTCCACTTGACGGCATGGTCATTCTTTACGGATCCACCTCGATCTGCAGCCAGGTTAGCGGCTAATATTGCCAAGAAAAATGGTGTCACTCTTTCCCTGGATCCTGGCTCATTCCAAATGATAGAAGAAATGGGAGTGGATAAATTTATTCAATGCACCAACGACCTTGGCATTGATATATTTTTCCCCAATTTCGAGGAAGGAAAGGTTTTGACAGGAAAATCGAACGAGGAAGAAATCGCTCAAACGTTGGCAGAGATTTATCCTGGTGCGATAATCGCATTGAAACTGGACAAAGACGGGGCAATGATTAATATAAATGGTAAATCCACCCATATTCCGCCAGGAACAGAAACCATTATTGACGCCACGGGTGCGGGCGATGCCTTTGCAGGGGCGTACCTGTCTCAATATCTGATCAACGAAAATCACTTGAAAGCGGCACGTTTTTCAGTTAAAATCTCGTCGTGGGTAGTGAATAAAATCGGTGCCCGCCCTTCTATGGATCGACAACTATTACAATTAGTTCGATGATCTATTAAAATAAGATTTCGGCAGAACCGCCATAATTTTATAATTAAAAGCATATAGTCTGAATTTGAAATTAGAAAAATTTTCTTCGTGTGAAGTCTATCCCTGTAAATTTGATTCTCTGAAATGATTCGTATCTCAAAGATTAGTTACGGATTCCATAAATTTCTTTTTCAACTAATATCTTTTTGGGAGTGTTATTAAAATAATGAAATATGTTTATAATTTCGGCAATGGCAAGGCTGATGGTTCCGCCGCAGATAAAAATCTGTTGGGTGGCAAAGGCGCAAATTTGGCTGAAATGACCAATCTGAATATCCCCGTTCCTCCGGGATTCACAATTACCACCGAAGTGTGTACATATTATATGGAACATGCAGCTTATCCATCTGAACTTTCTGACCAAATTAACCAGTCGTTGGAACTATTAGAAAAGATAATGTCGCAGGGATTTGGAAAGCCTAGCAACCCACTGCTGGTTTCGGTCCGATCAGGCGCAAGAACCTCCATGCCCGGTATGATGGAAACCGTCCTTAATGTGGGCTTGACATCCGAAACGATACCAGGAATGATCGCTATGACTGGCAATGAACGGTTTGTTTATGACGCCTACCGACGACTGATTACCATGTATTCCGATGTGGTGATGGAAAAATCTGCAGGGATTGAGCCCGCCGAGGGGAAAGGAATCCGTGAGCAACTCGATCATATTATGGATAAAATGAAAGAAGAGAACGGATACGCATCTGATACGGATTTGTCTGCTTCAGATTTAAAAACACTCTCTGAATTGTTCAAGGAAAAGATCATCAAAGTTTTGGGTAACCCTTTTCCCGATGATGCCATGGAACAGCTTTTGGGTGGAATTACAGCTGTTTTCGGATCGTGGAATGGTAAGCGAGCCATCAGTTATCGAAGAATCGAAAGTATCCCTGATCATTGGGGTACCGCGGTAAATGTTCAAACCATGGTTTTTGGGAATATGGGTGATGATTCCGCTACTGGTGTGGCGTTCACTAGAAACCCAGCCACTGGTGAAAAAGAATTTTATGGTGAATGGCTAGCCAACGCACAGGGAGAAGATGTTGTAGCCGGAATTCGGACTCCAAATCCTCTCAACAGCTCTACAAAAACGGATGATTCATTTGTTCAAGTAGGTCTTGACGAGTACATGCCTGAAAATTATCAATTGCTGCATGATATTCAGCAAAGACTTGAAAATCATTATTCCGACATGCAGGATATCGAATTCACTATCCAAAAAGGTAAGCTATGGATGCTTCAGACCCGCGTCGGAAAGCGTACTGGTAATGCTGCTATCCGAATGGCCGTGGAAATGGTAGCAGAAGGAATGATTGATGAAAAAACAGCCGTACTTCGAGTAAAGCCAGAACAATTGGATGAAGTCATGCACCCAATGGTGGATTTTAAAGCAGAGAAAATCGCCAAAGTACTAGCAAAAGGATTACCCGCAGGACCAGGTGGTGGTGTGGGTCAAATCGTGTTTTCTGCTGATGATGCTGAGAGTTGGTATAAACAAGGCAAAAAGGTGATTTTAGTCCGGAATGAAACGTCACCCGAGGATGTCCATGGTATGCATGTGGCAGAGGCAATTCTTACTGCAAAAGGCGGAATGACCTCTCATGCTGCATTGGTCGCCCGAGGATGGGGAAAATGTTGTATTGTCGGGTGTTCTGCATTGAACATCAGTGCGTCTGAAAAGAAAATGACAATTGATGGTGTTGTGTTAAAAGAAGGCGACTGGTTGACGATGAATGGCACGTCGGGAAAAGTGTACGAAGGAAAACTACCCCTTATTAAACCGGACTTGGAAGCAAATACTGAATTCACTGCATTATTGAAAATGGCAGATAAATTCAAGTCACTTAAAATCCGTACAAATGCAGATAGCCCTGAAGATGCCAGCCTCGCCCGTGTATTCGGTGCAGAAGGTATTGGACTATGCAGGACCGAACACATGTTTTTTGAACCTGACAGAATTATCTCCATGCGGAAGATGATCTTGTCCAATACCCTACAAGAACGTCGTGCTGCTGTAATGAAGTTGTTACCGTTCCAGCGTGAAGATTTTTATGGGATACTAAAGGCAATGTCACCTCATGCAGTTACAATCCGACTTTTGGATCCTCCGTTGCATGAGTTTCTCCCTCAAACTGAAGAACAAATTGAAGAATTAGCTGGCGAATTGGATGTATCTCCTGAAAATATCAAAAAGAGGATAGGATATCTTCATGAACTGAATCCCATGTTGGGACACCGTGGGTGCAGGCTTGGTGTTGCTTATCCTGAAATTACGGAAATGCAGGCAAGAGCGATTTTTGAAGCTACTATCCAGCTGATAGATGAAGGCGTTAATCCCATGCCTGAAGTAATGGTTCCGCTTGTGGGCACCGTGACGGAACTCATAAGCCAGAAAAAACTCATCATAGCAACTGCAGATGCCGTGATGGAAGAACATGGAATCCGTTTTGATTATCTGGTAGGGACCATGATTGAATTGCCGCGGGCGTGTATCACTGCTGATGAAATTGCCTTGGAGGCTGAATTTTTCTCATTTGGAACCAATGATCTTACACAAACCACATACGGATTTTCACGGGATGATATTGGAAACTTCCTTCCCAAATACCTTGAGGATAAAATCCTCACCCATGATCCGTTCCAATCCATTGACCAAAAAGGTGTGGGTGAATTGGTGAAAATGGCGGTTCAAAAAGGCCGGAGCCAAAAACAAGACTTGAAAATCGGTATTTGTGGTGAACATGGCGGGGATCCAAAGTCCATTGAATTTTTTAATTCTGCAGGATTGGATTACGTAAGTTGCTCTCCTTTCAGAGTTCCAATTGCGAGATTAGCTGCGGCACATGCGACTCTGAATAGTTAAGTGAATTGATAGCACAAAAAAGGGCAGTTGATACTGCCCTTTTTTTATACTTTCCGGTTTTACTTGTACCGGGATTTAAATTCATCGGCAGCCTTCTTTCGGCGTTCTTTTTCATCTGGATCCAGTTTACCTTCGATCCATTTGTGATTATCGCTGTGCATTGTTTCTTCTAAAACCTTTTGAAGATTTTTTGCAGCCTTTACATCGTCTTTATTATCGGAGTTTAATCCGTGTTCGATAATCTCTTCAATCTCAGGAATTAATTCAGAATAAAAGTTTTTTGCCAGATCATATGTACCATGCCAGTGGGTGTAATCGGGGGCCATCATTGAAGCAGCGTGCCGGGCACGACGGCCTTCGTGGTGCCAAATTTCAAACCAGGTAAAATCAATTTTATCACTAAATGCAATATGGTTTCCTTCGTCATCTTTTTTCAATAATGGAACTGCTGCCTTATAAAGCGCTTCACCAGGTGTGGCATATTTATCATCGTAAAGATCGATCAATCCTTCGTATTGAATAAAGAAGTTATCTGTAAAATTGCTGTTATGGCAAGCCACGCAAACGTCCTGCATATTATTTCGTCTAGTATCGGCATGGATATTTGAAGATTCCAGCCCCCATTTTGCGTCAGTTTCGTGTGATAGTTTTGAGTGAACAGGACGATTATTCCATTTGATCCGCAATCCGATATTGTGAGTAATACTTTGATTGGCCGTAGCGGACATATGACAGGTAGCGCAGGTTGGTGCGATGTCGTAATCTTCACCCACGACCCATTTTGATGAAGACAGATTCATCCGATCAACATTTGCAAAAAAATTGATTCCATGTTTGGACTCTTCATAAATCTCTTTCTGTGGATGGTCTGGACCGAGGTGGCATTTTCCGCAGTTTTCAGGTCTTCTGGCCTGTGCAACGGAGAATTCATGTCTCTGGTGACATGCTGAACATGCGCCTTCAGAACCGTCGGGGTTGATCCTGCCCATCCCGGTATTTGGCCAGGTAGCGGGATCTAATCTACCATCTTCCAACACCTTTACTTGACTCCCATGACACTGCCAACAACCATTCACGGCAGCAGCAGAATTCCCGTGTGGGAATCCTTCGGTGATGAATTTGCTGTTTCCTTCAACGACTTCAGCAAGGACGTTGTCTAATGAGCCCATGATCCGACCTGCTTTTGAATGATGGGAATTCAGAAATTCGTCCACTTCCGTTTCATGGCATCTGGCGCAATCCAACGGAGAAACGATGGTAGAGATGTAATAATCTTCATGTTCAAATGCGTCTACATCACTTATCTCGGCGCGGTGGCATTCGTAGCAACCCACATTGGCGCCATAATGTTTACTGCTACCCCACTGCTGATAAAGACTTACATTTACTTCTTTATGGCATTGCATGCATTCCTTGGATTCCTCTGATAATTGTGCCGGGATTTGCGGCGTTGAGATGCCTATGGCAAGTATTACACAGAGGATTATAATTGATTGGAATTTAGTTTTCACGGCTCTCTCCTTGATTTAGAGTGTAAAAGATTATAATAATTAATGATTCTTGAATCATAAATTAATGATGTCATAATTTATCGACAAAGAAAAACCCAATAATTCGGAATAATCATACTTCTGAAAATTATTGAGATTGTTTTTAGATGTTTATTGATTTTCATCTATCCGGATCATCATAACCGGTAACATGAAAATTTGATTGGTTAACACAACAGGAGAAAAATAATGAAAAAAATAACTCTACTCATCGTTTTGATTTCAATAACCGGTATGCTCTATTCTGGTCCGGCGTTTGATGTATCCGGCCAGATCCGTCATCGATATGAATTCTCGGATAACGATTTCAACGACGATACCGGTGCAGATACCTTCTCGCTGATGAGAACCCGCCTAAACCTGGGTTTTGAACCCGCTGAAAATATGAAAGTCGTCCTTCAATTCCAAGATGCCAGAAAGTTCGGCGAAGAAACCAATACACTCACAGACGGCAGCGCAAATAATTTCGACTTGCATCAGGGATTTGTCACTTTTGACAATTTTTTTAATCTTCCTTTATCGCTGAAGTTGGGTCGATATGAGGTGATATACGGACCTCAACGGTTAATGGGTGCCGTGGGCTGGCATAATATGGGTCGAAGCTTCGATGGCGCGACAGCATCTTTTCATCATCCCATCGCCGATATTGACCTCTTCAATCTTAAAGTAAGTGAAACCGGATCGAACGATGACGTGGGTGATATTTGGGTGAGAGGTGCTTATGGAAAATTGAATCTTGAAAATTATACTACTCAGGCATTTTTCATTCAGGACGACGAAAGGAATACCTACGGAATGTATGCAAGCGGTGAGATCATGACAAACCTATCTCATGAAACCGAATTTGCGATGCAAGGAGGTACTTTGAATGGAGAGGATGTAAAAGGATTATTTTACGCATTCAATCTGACCTATGATCTGGGTATGTTTAAGATTACCGGTGGGTATGATCATCTCAGCGGAAATGATCCCGAAACCGCTGACAAAAATGAAGCCTTTAATACGCTGTACGCTACAAATCATAAATACTATGGTTTTATGGACTACTTTCCAATTGGAGCGGGTGCTTTAGGATTGAACGACATTCATGCAAAGTTATCAGGTTTTGAAATTGCAGGCGTGAAACTGAATGCCACCTATCACATCTTTACATCTGAGTATGAATCAGGTGGAGATTCTGACTTCGGCAATGAGCTTGACCTGACCGGTGTAAAGAAATACAATGACAATGTTTCATTTATAGGAGGATACTCCATGTTTACCAAAGGCGGTCTGGATATCGGTTCGAACATAGGTGAAGATAATTCATCCTGGTTTTACCTGATGACGATTGTAAATTTCTAATCTGCACATCTTTTTGCACACAGGGCTGATTCTGAAAAGAGTCAGCCTTTTTTATTTTGATCCCGCACAGGTGATATTGTGAATTTCAATTGTACCCCCTTCATCCCCTAATTTACATACCCTTAAGGAGTGGGGAATTCGCATTATTTCATGATTAACATCAGTCTTGATATACATATTCGTGCCAACAGGGAAGTCGTGTGGGCGTACATGTCAGATATTCTACTTTCTCTGGCACATAATCGTCTTCATAGGGAAATCATTCCTAAGGGGTCCTCGCATGCCAGAAAAGGGCGAGAATTTGTTATCTCCCACCGAACATTTCTGGGTACTCATGATATGCATGCGATCATTCAGGAATGCATTCCCTGGGAGTGCATTCAAATCCATGAATCATTCCAAAATCCCCGAACAAAGGGATTTCTGCACACCTGCACTTTTCATATGACACCCTCATCCAAGGGCACAAAACTGATTTATACGTTGGAAGGTACCTTTGGCAATCTCGTTCAGAATATCATGTATAAGCCCATCGCCAGAGGGATCATGCTGGAGGAATTATTCCGGATCAAACATGCTATAGAATCTGCTGAACCCACACTTGATTTAAAAGCACAGCAGCTTAAACCTATTTGACCCGATTATTCTGTTCTTTCTGGATTTCAATCAATTGAATGACAAGAGTAAATTATAGGTCTGAATTTATAATAAATAAAAGGAAGTGAATGAAAACTGAACTGATTACAGTCAATAGTTATTTACGGGAACTGGATGTCAGAGTAGAATGGGAAGAAATGAAAGATGAGTTTGAGGCTCTTGTGGAAAAGTACCACTCAACTTATCAACGAAAAGGCTTTCGAAAGGGAAAATTCCCTAAAGCATTGTTTAAAAAAGAAATGGTCCCATCCATTGAGATTGAGTATTCTGATAAAGCGGTAAACGATTATTTCACAAAGGCACTGAATGAGTGTCAATTAAATCCGGTTAATCAGGCGAAAATTGATCACTTCCATTTTCATGAAAATTCCGAACTACATTTCAAAGCCATATTTGAGGTGATCCCTGAGTTTAAGCTGCCGGATTATAAAAATGAGTTGAAAGTCACTGTGAACAAATTGCAGAAAACAGAAAAAGATACTGCCAAAACCCTGGAAAGTATCCGAAAGCAATATGCAGAGACAAATACAGTTGACAGAGCGGCTACAGAATCCGATCTCATCCTTGCAGACATTGAGGAAGTAGATGAAAATGGAACACCAATTGTCGGGAAAAAACATGAAAATCAGTTAATCAGTATCGACCGTGGGATCTTTAGTGAAGATGACCACAAATTATTTATTGGAAAATCCGCAGGCGACACTATCAATTTGTCCAATGATGGGGCTGAAAATCCGGTGCGTTTCAATATTGCCATTAAGGAAGTTAAAGAACAGGTCCTCCCGGAACTGAACGATGAATTTGCAGCCAAAGTAAGACCCAATGTAAAAACGTTTGAAGAGTTAGAACAATCTATTGAACTGGAATTGCAACAGGAGCTGGATCGTCGTTTTGAGCATGAATGTCGTGATCGAATTGCAGATTACTTTGTGAAAAATACAAAGGTGGATATTCCATCTTCCATGAAAGAGAAATATCTTGATAACATCGTGGAAGACGTAAAGAAAAAAAATCCACCAACCGAACAAATTGATGAAACAAAAGTCCGTGAAAGCTATGCGGAATTAGCAGAAAATGTCATTCGCTGGCAGTTGGTTATGGATATGTTAATCGACGAGGAAGGCCTTAAAGTTGAACGCGAAGATTTAAGCAAAAAATTTGAAGCGTTGGCATTGCAGTTTAATATGAGCGCTGAAAAAGTCAAAGCGATGTATTCGAAGTCGGACAAATTTTCAAATTTGACGGAAGACATAATAAATGACAAACTTTTTGGAATATTGAAATCGTTTGCGAAGATCAAAGAAGTAGTCATTTCAACGGATGATGCAAACAACGCTAATAAGAAAAAGAAATGAGTGAAGTTATGACAACTCCCCATAATATGCTGATACCCATGGTGGTAGAGCAAACTGCTCACGGTGAACGGGCATACGATATTTATTCCCGCTTGCTTAAAGAACGGATCATTTTCCTTGGCACAGGGATTGACGATTACGTATCCAGTCTTATTATCGCCCAGCTTCTATTTCTTGAAGCCGAAGAGCCCGACAAAGATATTTATATGTATATTAATAGTCCGGGTGGGATCATTACCTCCGGGTTCGGCATTTTGGATACAATGGCATATATTAAACCGGATGTATCCACAATTTGCATGGGTCAGGCGGCAAGCATGGCGGCCATTATTTTATGTGCAGGTGCCAAAGGAAAGCGTTCCGCACTCCCCAATTCCCGGGTCATGATCCATCAACCTATGGGGGGCGTTCAGGGGCAGGCGACGGATATCGAAATCCACACAAAAGAGATATTGTATCTACGGGATAAACTAAATCGTATCCTGGCAAAAAATACTGGCAAGTCACTCAAAACCATTGAAAAGGATACAAACCGGGACAACTTCATGTCATCTAAGGATGCATTGGAATATGGAATGATAGACCAAATCGTACAAAGCCGAAAACTAGAAAAGTAGCATGCCTAAAAAAACATCACCACCAAAACGAAAATCTCCTTATTTATGTTCTTTTTGCGGACTTGCACAACCGGCAACTAAAATGCTGATCGAAGGGATTGATGCGTATATTTGTGAATCCTGTGTCCAATATGCCAGCGAGATTATCCTTGAAAATAACTCAGATGATAAACCACAAAGCCGGTTTGCAATCCAAACACCTGTGGACATCAAAAAAGCATTGGATAAGTACATTGTTGGACAAGATCATGCAAAAAAAGTGGTTTCGGTTGCTGTGTATAACCATTATAAGCGGATAACCAATCCGCAACAAAGTGATGAAGTTGAATTAGAAAAAAGCAATATTCTATTAATAGGTCCTTCCGGAACCGGAAAAACGCTTATTGCTCGAACTCTGGCCAAGCTATTGAATGTTCCCTTTGCTATTGCTGATGCCACCGTTCTCACGGAGGCAGGATATGTGGGTGAAGATGTTGAAAATATTCTGGTCCGGTTGTATCAGGCATCGGATTATGACGTATCCGCCACGGAGCGTGGTATCGTTTACATTGATGAGATCGATAAAATCGCCAAACGCGACAGCAATGTCTCCATCACGCGGGATGTATCCGGCGAGGGAGTTCAGCAGGCACTATTAAAAATATTGGAAGGTACCAAATCCAATATCCCACCTAAGGGAGGCAGAAAGCACCCGGAACAACCTTTCGTGACGATTGATACTACAAATATTTTATTTATCTGTAGCGGGGCATTCGTCGGTATGGATACTTTTATTGGTCGACGAGTAGAGGGCGGTAGTGTGGGATTTGATAGAGAAATAAAATCGAAACGAACAGACAACAATTTACTTTCTTATGTCCTGCCTGAAGATTTGATAAAGTATGGGTTTATCCCGGAACTGGTAGGCCGGTTACCGGTTTTGGCAGCATTAGATCATTTAAACGAGGCGGCACTCTACTCAATACTCACTGAACCTAAAAACGCAATTATCAAGCAGTATAAAAAAATATTCCAAATGGAAGGCATTGACCTTCAGTTTACGGATGACGCAATTGATCAAATTGTCAAATTGGCAATCGAGCGAAAAACAGGTGCCAGGGCATTAAGGTCAATCCTGGAAATGGTTATGCTGGATATTATGTATGATTTTCACTCTGGTAAAAAGTCATCAACCTGCATTATCAATCGTGCAATCATTGAAAAACATGCAACTCCAATGTATAAAAAGACCGCAAAATCCGCTTAATAATATTGATATAAATCGATCTGAGATCGCTCTCAAAACACTGAATTTACCGGTAATTTTCTTGGAATTTGCTTTGTTCAGCACATTTAGTATTGTAAATCTAAAATCATACCTCTAAATTCTAGTCCATTTTTCAAAAATTTTGAATTAATTGAAGAAAAAATAACATTACCTTTGTAAGGTTAATTTTAATGACAAATATATGGGTAATATGATCGCTGTTCGTTATAGTTATGACATTACTTAATCTCTTGCATTTCTTCAATTCAAACTAAATAACAAAGGAGAGGAATTATGAATTCCGTTAATAGTATAGTAAAACACCTGTTGATTTTTGTCGCAGTGTGTACGATGGCCTATTCTCAGTCAGCAGTATTGAGCTACGGGAATGTGGATGTTGATGCAGGGACCATGGAGATTTTCATCGATGCACCGGGTCCATTGGCCGGTTTTCAGTTTGTGGTTACCGGAGTCACACTTACAAGCGCAACCGGAGGGATTGCCGGCAGCACCAGTGGATGGCAGGTATCTACCTCCTCCAACGGGACCGTACTTGGTTTTGTATTTGGTACAAATTATATCCCAATGGGCTTGAATTTGCTTACGGTTTTAAGCTTTTCCAGTTTTGATGGAGTAGAATCCTGTATTACTGCCGGTGTAGCATCTGCACCTGCTGGTCAGGATGCCTATACAGTCGAATATGGTGACTGCTTTACCGTTGGTGGAGGTCTTTGTGATGACCTTATTTGTGATGATGGTAATCTTTGTACGGATGACAGTTGTGACGATGTTGTAGGTTGTGTTTACGTGGACAACACCAATGCTTGCGATGATGGCAACACATGTACCAGCGACGATGTCTGTGGTGATGGATTTTGCATCGGTATGGCTATCGACTGTGATGATGGAGATCTCTGTACTGATGACAGTTGCGATGGTTCTCTGGGTTGTCAGTACGTAGACAATGGGAATATTGACGACTGTGGCGTGTGTTTTGGTACCAACGACTGTGTTGGTTGTACTGATCCACTTGCACCGAACTATTGTAGTACCTGTACCATCGATGACGGCAGTTGTGAATATCCGGTACTTGGTGTTACTTTTTATTATGGCGCTGTAGATGTAGCGGCTGGAACTGCAGAAGTTTGGATGGACACTCCGGGTGACATCGCAGGCATTCAGTTTGTAGCAACTGGTCTTACCTTAACGGGTGCTTCAGGCGGAACCATCGGAAAT